>CABZTP010000043.1:0-2069 GCA_902528735.1 uncultured Pelagibacteraceae bacterium | reverse complement strand
AGACTTACTAATCAAGTAAAATTTATACATCACTGTAAAAATATGCCTTTAGCATATAAAATTTCAGATATAATAGTTTCAGCATCAATTGAACCAGAAGCTTTTGGAAGAATATCTGTTGAAGCACAAGCAATGAAAAAGCCAATCATTGCAAGTAATATTGGAGGTTCAAGAGAGACAATCATAGAGAACAAAACAGGATTTTTATATGAGGCTAATAATTCTGACCAGCTTTCAAAAAAATTAATAGAAATAATGAATTTAGATCAACAGACTATTAATCAAATGGGTGTAGAAGGAAGAAAAAATGTTGTTTCGAAATTTAATGTTGAAAAAATGTGTTTTTCTACTTATTCAGAGTATAAAAAATTAATAAACTAATGCCAGATATAACACTACCTGATGGAAAAAAAATAAATTTTGAGAAAAATATAACTGGTTTAGAGATTGCAGAAAAAATAAGCAAATCTCTGGCAAAGCAAGCTTTGGTCATGAGTGTAAATGGAGAACTAAAAGACTTATATTCAAACATTGATAAAGACAGTTCTATTAAAATTTTCACAGCAAAAGACCCAGAGGGATTGGAAGTTATAAGACATGATACAGCACATATAATGGCTATGGCTGTTCAAGAATTATACCCAGGTACTCAAGTTACAATAGGGCCGGTTATAGAAAATGGTTTTTACTACGACTTTGCAAGAAAAGAACCTTTCACAAGTGACGATCTGAATAAGATTGAAAAAAGAATGTCAGAGATAATTGATAAAGATGTAAAAAACAAGAAGAGAGGTTTGGGAAAGAGATAAAGCAATAATGCATTTCAATAATATTGGAGAAAAATATAAGGCTGAAATAATTGAAAGTATCCCAAAGAATGAAGAACTTACTATTTATCATCATGGGGAAACGTGGCATGATTTATGTAGAGGACCTCATTTAGTATCTTCTGGAAAAATTGGTAAGGCATTCAAATTAACAAAAGTTTCAGGAGCATATTGGCGAGGAGATTCTAACAATGAGATGCTTCAAAGAATTTATGGTACAGGCTGGGCAACTCAAAAAGAATTAGAACTTCACCTTGAGAGAATAGAGGAAGCTGAAAGAAGAGATCATAGAAAAATTGGGAAAGAAATGGATTTATTTCATTTTAGGGAAGAGAGTCCTGGATCAGTATTTTGGCATCAAAAAGGTTGGAGTTTATTTCAAAAACTTGTTTCCTACATGAGAATGAAACAAGATCATGATGGATATTACGAAATAAATACTCCAGAAATTCTTGATAGATCTTTATGGGAAAAATCAGGTCATTGGGAAAAATTTGGGGCAAACATGTATACTTCAACAACACCAGATGAAAAAGTCTTTGCAATAAAACCTATGAATTGCCCAGGATGTGTTCAGGTATTTAATCAAGGTCTTAAAAGTTACAGAGACTTACCACTAAAAATGTCCGAATTTGGTAAAGTTCATAGGTATGAGCCATCGGGTGCTTTACATGGTTTGCTAAGAGTGAGAGCTTTTACACAAGATGATGCACATATTTTTTGTACAGAGGAACAAATTACTGAAGAATGTTTGAGTGTTACAAATTTGATTTTAGAAATTTATAAAGATCTTGGATTTGAAAATGTTATTTTAAAATATTCAGATAGACCTGATTTAAGGGTTGGAGATGATAATGTTTGGGATAAATCAGAAGCAGCTTTATTAAAAGCTATTAAAGAAACAAAACTTGAGTATTCAATAAATAAGGGAGAGGGCGCATTTTATGGACCAAAAATAGAATTTGTTTTAAGAGATGCAATTGGCAGAGATTGGCAGTGTGGAACTTTACAGGTTGATTTAAATTTACCTGGAAGATTGGGGGCATCTTTTGTTGACAAAGACGGTAGTAAAAAAGTTCCAGTTATGTTGCATAGAGCTTTATTTGGATCTTTAGAAAGATTCATTGGAATATTAATTGAAAATTATGCTGGTAAGTTACCATTTTGGTTATCACCATTACAAGTGGTTGTAATTCCAATCTCTAGTGATTTTGATGACTATGCAAAAAGTGTAACAAAAGA
>CABZTP010000042.1:0-2358 GCA_902528735.1 uncultured Pelagibacteraceae bacterium | reverse complement strand
AATAGTTATTTCAATGAACTAAAAAAAGATGTTTTAGAACTTCATATTGCACACAATGAAGGTAATTATTTTTGCACTGATGATGAATTAAAAATGCTTGAAGATAATAGTCAAATAGCGGTTACTTATTGTGATAAAAATGGAAGTGAACACGATAGCAATAATCCAAATGGAGCTCTTAAGAATATTGCTGGAATATTTAACAAAAATAAAAATGTTTTAGGAATGATGCCACATCCAGAAAGAATGATTGATAAGTATTTATCAGGAGAAGATGGTTCATTATTTTTCAATAGTATTTTAGAAAATTTTAAATAATGGATGTAACAGAAAAAGTAGCAATAGATCATGGTTTAAAAAAAGAAGAATTTACTAAAATTTGTAAACTTCTTAAAAGAACTCCTAATATAACCGAACTTGGAATATTTTCTGCGATGTGGAATGAACACTGTTCTTATAAATCTTCGAGAAAACATTTAAAAAAAATGCACACAAAAGGAAAACAAGTAATTCAGGGACCTGGTGAAAATGCTGGAGTTATTGATATTGGAGATGATGATGCAATAGTATTTAAAATAGAAAGTCACAATCACCCATCATTTATTGAACCTTATCAAGGTGCAGCAACAGGTGTTGGTGGAATAATGAGAGATGTTTTCACAATGGGTGCAAGACCAATAGCAAATTTAAATTCTATTCATTTTGGTTCACCACAACATAAAAAAACTAGAAACTTACTAAGAGGTGTTGTTAAGGGTATAGGTGGTTATGGAAACTGTATAGGTGTACCAACTATTGCAGGCCAAACAACATTTGATGAGTCTTATAACGGAAATAACCTAGTAAATGCTATGACACTGGGTCTGGTAAATAAAAATAAAATATTTTATTCAAAAGCAGCAGGATTAGGAAAACCAGTAATATACGTTGGCTCTAAAACTGGAAGAGATGGAATACATGGAGCAAGTATGGCTTCAGCAACATTTGATGATAAAATTGAAGAAAAAAAACCAACAGTTCAAGTTGGGGATCCTTTTACGGAAAAATTATTACTTGAAGCTTGTTTGGAACTGATGGCAGATAATTCAATTATCGCAATCCAAGATATGGGGGCTGCTGGTCTTACTTCTTCAAGTATAGAAATGGCATCAAAAGGAAATTTAGGAATTGAGTTAAATCTTAGCAAAGTTCCTTGTAGAGAAGATAAAATGACACCATACGAAATTATGTTATCTGAAAGTCAGGAAAGGATGCTTATTGTTTTAGAAAAAGGTAAAGAAGATCACGCAAAAAAGATTTTTGATAAATGGAACTTAGACTTTGCGATCATTGGTAAAACTACAAATTCTAAAAAGATAGAATTAATTTTTGATTACAAAAATGTTGCAGAAATTCCAATTGACTTTCTTGCAGAGAATGCACCAATTTATGATAGACCTTGGAAGAAAACAAAATTACCTCAAAAGCTTAAATTTGATAAAGATGAATTTAATTCATTAAAATTATCAAATTGTTTAAAGAAAATTTTAAGAAATCCAAATGTTTCAGATCCATAATGAAGAATGTTAGGTGGTTCGTGAAAAACATTGCTTATACCATGACCACAAAAATCTCTAACGACTGAATATCCTTTACTTTCAACATAAGATTGAATTTCATAACCTATATCACCAAGTTTTTTTCCAGGTTTTAATATTTTTACTGCTTTCATAAGAGAATCATAAGTTGCTTCAATTAAATTTTTTGCTTTAACTGAAACATTTCCTATCTCATACATTCTGCTTGTGTCTCCGTAGTAATTGTTTACTACTGTAGTAATATCCACATTTACAGCGTCACCATCTTCTAAAATTCTTTCAGATGGTATTCCATGACAAACTACATGATTTAAGGACGTACAAAGTGATTTTTCAAAACCTCTATAAAATAATGGAGCAGAATAACCCCCATTATCCTTTATGAACTCATATGCTAATTTATCTATTTTATCAGTTGATACTCCAGGTTTAATATAATCAGTAAGCATATCTAGAGTTTTAGACGCAAGTTTTCCAGCAACTCTCATCTTTTCAAATTTTTCTTTGTAATCACTCATCTAAAATCTTTATTTTTTTTTCAATTTTAATTTCTTTAGAACTCAATGTACATCTATAAGCTAGAAATTTAACTCCTGCTTTTTTTGCTTTTTTGTAGTTTTCAAAATAAGTTTGATCAATATCTTTAGCAATTCTAAAATTATTTATATTTTGTATTTGCGTTAAAAATAAGACGTATGGTTTGTAACCTTTTTTAATAGATTTAATTAACATATTAAGGTGTTTTGTGCCTCTTGTGGTTACCGTATCAGGAAATTCAGCA
>CABZTP010000041.1:0-2554 GCA_902528735.1 uncultured Pelagibacteraceae bacterium | reverse complement strand
CCAAGGATAAAAATTATATTTTCCTTTAAAATGATTTTTAAAAACAAATTTATCTGCTTCTTTACTTATTACTATTTCTATAGGATCAGTAATTTTGCTTTCAAATTCACTAAATGTACTTTTTTTATGTTTGTTTTGATTAATATTTGTATGTGTAGCATTTTTATTAAATCCAATGTTCACAATTAAATTTTTATTTGGAATGATATTAATCCCATTTTTATACCATATACTTGCCAGCCAAACATATGCCCAACTATCAATTTTTTTTTTGGAAACTAAATCAAATATTTTCTGCCAATATTTTTGTTCTAACTGATTATTATGTAAATTTTTCCAATGGCTAGATTGTTTCCATTCATTCCAAAATGTCATATTTGTATCATATTTTTTCCATGCATCTCTCCAAGTACTCCAACCCCAGCAGTGTGCATATTTTGAAAAGTAGTAATCTGCCTTACCAATTATTTGATTATTTTGAAAATTACTTCCAGATATTGTATAAATTTTTTTTTCATTTTTGTATTTTTCCAGCATTTTTTCTGAAAAATTAAAAAAGGATTTTGCAGGTATACAATCATCTTCTAAAATAATTCCTTTTTCTTCTTTTTCAAAAAACCAGTTTAAACCTTTACTTACAGACTCTCGGCAACCTTTATTATTCTTATTTTGATTTATGAATATCTCACAATTCCATTTGGGTTTAGAAAATATTTTTTCTACTTCATTACAAAGCAATATATCCTCCTTGTTATTATCTCTTGGTCCATCTTGATTTATATAAATTTTTTTTGGTTTTACTTTTTCTAAATGTTCAAATAATGTATTTGTTTCTAGCGGTCTATTAAACAATAATATAATTACAGGTGTTTCCATTTAATTTATTTGAAATTATTTAGATTAATTATTTCATCGAAATTTTTAAAAGTTTCAACTCTGTGCGAAATAGAAATAAGTGTAATATCTGGATAATTATTAAATATATTACTCATTATTTTTTGCTCAGTATTGTAATCTAATGCACTTGTTGCTTCGTCAAATATAAGTATTTCTTTTGACTTATATAATGCTCTTGCAATACCTATTCTTTGTTTTTGACCTCCCGATATATTAATTCCATTTTCTCCTAATTCAGTATCAACTCCTGATTTAGTTTCATTAATAAAATAATCTAAACAAGCTATTTTTAGAGATTTTTCTAATTTATTTTCATCTATATCTTCATCTGGAATACCAAATGCAACATTCTTTCTGATTGTGTCATTAATTAAAAATATATTTTGTGGTACATGAGCCAATTTATTTTGCCAGCTTACTATTAGACTATCGTCTAACTCAGTATCATCAATTAAGATAATTCCATTTGTAGGTTTTAACAAACCCATTAATAAATCAATTAAAGTTGACTTTCCTTTTCCTGTTTCTCCCACAACACCAATTTTGCTTTTTAGTTTAATTTCTAAATTCAATTTATTAAAAACTTTGTTTTCATTGTTGACATAATAAAAAGATAAATTTTTTAGTTCAATTTTTTTTGGTTTTGTACTAATTTTTTTTTTTTCGAACTTGATTAATTTTTCATTGGATCTATGAACTAATTCTTTCAAATCTTTGATGCTAACCTCTGCACCTGACATAAAAACCCAAGCAGTATATATTGTATTAAATAATGGAAGCAGTTTATTTGCAGCAAAAGCAAACACGCCAAGTGATATTATTAAATCAATGTTTTGATTAAATTTACCATCAAAATAAAAACTACTAAATAATAGTAAAACAATTATACCAAGTGTCTCCATTACTATTTTTGGGGAACTACCAACTACCGCAACATTAGCTGATGATAATCTATATTTATTTTCAGATTCCTTAAAAATTTTAGAAAATATACTATGAAGAGAATCAAGTATTATTTCTCTTATACTGCCAACAGATTCTTGTAAAAACTTAACTCGGTAATCTGAATATTTAGATAAAATTTGACTATTTTTGCTTAGATAAATTTTAAACAAGTAAGCTATTAACAAATAAGAAGTACCAAAAGCCAAAACAAGTAAGCTAGTTAAAATAAAATTATAAAATAATAGTCCAATTATGATTGCAAATCCTATTATAAAACTTGAAAAAAAATTGAATAATTGAAAAATAATTCCTTGGGCAAGGTTCATTTTTTCTGTAACGCCTGAAATTAAAATGTTTGAATTTTGAGATGTTATTGATTTATAAGATTGATTAATTGTATTAGTGAATATTTTGGAGGCTATATTTGCAGAAATTAAAGATGAAAATCTTAAACTTGATCTTAAAACTAATAATCTAAAAATTGCTGAGATAAAAATTAATACAATAAAAATATAAATAATTAATTTTTTTAAATTTATTTTATTTAAAAAAAAATTATCACTATTATTTATTGAGTTAAATATTGTGAATTCAATTTCGGTATTTAATAATGTTGAGATCAAAGGTACAATCGCACTAATACTGAGAAATTCCATAATTGACGCTATTGTTACAAAAAATATTAATAATATTAAATTTTTTTTGTCACGTT
>CABZTP010000040.1:0-2653 GCA_902528735.1 uncultured Pelagibacteraceae bacterium | reverse complement strand
CCCATAACAGGAGGCATTATTTGACCATTAACTGAAGAAGATACCTCAATTGCACCAGCTTTTTCTCTAGAAAATCCAGTTTTTTTCATGATTGGAATTGTAAAAGTTCCTGTTGTAACGGTGTTAGCAATAGATGAGCCTGATATTAAACCTGTCATTCCAGATCCTAGAATTGCTGCCTTGGCAGGGCCACCTCGCATTTTTCCAACCATTGCAAAAGCTAAATCTAAAAAATATTTACCGCCACCTGCAGTCTCTAGAAGGGCACCAAATAGAACAAATAGAAATATGAAATCAACCGAAACACCTATTGGAATTCCAAAAATTGCTTCTTGGTCAAACCATTGAAAACCAACTAATCTTTTTAATGATAAACCTCCATGTGAAATTATATCCGGTGCATATTGGCCAAAATAGGAAAACATCAAAAAACAAACCGCAATTACAACTAATGGAATGCCTATTACTCTTCTTGTAGCCTCTAGTAAAATTGATATTCCGATTATTCCAAGTATTAGCTCTATTGGAATAGTAAAATCATAAAAAAAATTTATTTTTAGTAATATTCCTCCCCTATCAACAAGTTGATCGTAAAATACATAAATATATAGGCAACAAATTGCACCGGTTACTGCAATTATTATATCTATGAAATTTACTTTTTTACCCCTTGCATAAGGAAATATTAAAAATGCTAACAAAAGGGCAAAACCAAGGTGAATTGCTCTTGCTGGTAAACCTTTAAACATTCCAAAATTGAACCAAAACGGAAATGGAGAAGCATACCAAAGCTGAAATAATGACCAAGTAATAGCAATAGATGCAACTAACTTTAGATGAAAACCCGTTAGATTTCTTGTTGGAGAAAGATCTTCTTTAATCTTACTTTCTATTTTATTTTCTATGTCTGCTGACATTCAGCTTAATATATAAAAAAAAAGGCCCAATAGATATATTGGGCCTCAATTTATTTTATATAGATTTAATTACATTAAACCAGCTTCTTTATAATATTTAACAGCTCCAGGGTGAAGAGGTGCTGATAAACCGTCAGCTATCATATTTTTTTTCTCTAAAGGAGCAAATGCTGGGTGTTGTTTTCTAAAATCGTCGAAATTTTCAAAAACCGCTTTTGTGACTTGGTAAACCAAATCGTCAGATACATCCACACTTGTTACAACAGTAGCCTTTACACCAAATGTAGTTACATCTTTTCTCTGTTTAGTGTAAGTGCCTTTTGGAATTGTAGCAGATGCATAGTAATCAGCTCCACCAATAATTCCATCAATTACATCTCCTGTTAAGTTGATTGGCATAGCTTTTGCTGCACATGTTGCTGCTTGTTCCATCGCTCCATTTGGAAAACCTACAGAATATCCAAAAGCATCAATTTTTCCATCACACAGAGCTTTTACCTGCTCTGAAGATGTGAGTTCAGTAACAGATTTAAAGAAACTATTGTCTACTCCCATTGCTTTCATTAATTCTTCCATGGTTCCTCTTTGGCCAGAACCCGGGTTTCCAATGTTAACTACTTTTCCTTTTAAACCCATAAAGTCTTTAACTTTTGCTTTTTTTCTAGCCCAGATTTGAAAAGGTTCATTATGAACTGAGAAAACAGCTCTTAAATTATTGAATTGTTTACCTTCCCACTTACTTGAGCCATTATATGCATGAAATTGCCAGTCGGATTGTGCAACGCCAAACTGAAACTCGCCATCTTTTATTTGTCCGATATTATAATTTGAGCCTCCAGTTGAAGGAGCTGTACATCTATAAGCCTTATCTTTCATGCCTTTTTTTCTACCATGTTCAGCACTTATTGCTGATTTATGTAGCATTTTACAAATGGCATTACCTGTTTGGAAATAAACTCCAGTAGGCCCACCTGTGCCTATTGTAAAAAACTCTGCTGATTTTGCTATTGATCCAAATGAAAATATAGCAGTAAATATAATCAGAGAGCTTGATATTGTTGTTAATATTTTTTTCATATACCCTCTTTAAAGTTTTAAAGTTAAATCTAACTATTTATTAGTTCATGTGTCTACTAAATTACGAAAATATTAGCATTGTTTATAAAGGAATTTTTTGAGCTTTCTTTAATTTTCAACCCAAGATTTTAATTTATTCACTCCTTCAACTACTTTTGGGGCATACAACTTTATATTTTCATCTTTGATGTCAGTGTCTATTTTAATATTATTCATAAAATTATCTCCATCAAAATCAGTAAAACTTAGACGAACTATCATTCTTTTTTCATCAAATCCAAAATCACTTCCTGGAAGTAATGCAATATTTAATTTGGTTAATATTTCATCACATAACATTGAAGATGAATTGAATTTTTTGTTTAGAAACTCAGGCATTAAATAAAATCCTCCCATTGGTTTATTCATTATAACATTATTAGATTTTAAATTTTTATATACATACTCTCCAATAGCTTTAAGAATTTTTTTTGATTTTAAAATATAACTATCATGATTATCTTCAAATGCCGATATTGCAGCATATTGAATTGGAGAGCTAACAGAGGAGAATGTTTCACTTGCTAAAACTTTAATTGACTTGATTAAATCAATTTTTGTTTTTGGAATTATAAAATATCCAAGTCTCCATCCCCCTGCGCCACACCATTTACTAAGGC
>CABZTP010000039.1:0-3006 GCA_902528735.1 uncultured Pelagibacteraceae bacterium | reverse complement strand
GGGCATACAAAAAAAATCACAACATTGAAATAATGAGTGAACACAAAGGAGACGAAGCTGGTATTAAATCTTCAATAATAAAAATAAGTGGAGATTACACTAATGGCTTATTAAAGCACGAGTCTGGTATCCACAGATTGGTTAGAATTTCTCCATTTGATTCAGGCGCTCGAAGACATACAAGTTTTGCGAGTGTTTGGGTATACCCAGTGATATCTGAAAATATAGAAATTGATATTTTAGATAAAGATTTAAGAATTGACACATATAGATCTAGTGGAGCAGGGGGACAACATGTCAATACAACAGACAGTGCAGTACGAATAACTCATTTACCAACGAAAATTGTGGTACAATGTCAAAATGAAAGATCACAACACAAAAATAAAGAAACCTGTATGAGTATGTTAAGAGCAAGACTTTATGATTATGAGTTAAAAAAAAAAGAAAAAGAAAATGCAAATCTCGAAAATTCTAAATTAGAAATCGGTTGGGGTCATCAAATAAGATCATATGTATTACATCCATATAAAATGGTTAAAGATAATAGAACTAATTTTGAAAGTTCAAGTCCTGAAAAAGTATTAGATGGGGATATAGATAACTTTTTAGAAAATTCTTTGTATAAACTAAATGCATAAAAAAATTTATATTATAACAGCATCTATCATTATAATTCTGGCTGGTATTTTTATATTTCTCACAACTAAGGGAATTAAAACAGATAATTTTAATGGTTTAATAAATGAAAAAGTAAATACAATTAATTCAAAGATCAAACTAGATTTAAATGATGTCAATTTTAAATTAAATATTTCAAATTTTGAGTTTTTAATATCAACAATAGATCCTAAAATTTCAATTAATAATAAAAAAATTGAATTAGAATCTTTAAGCTTTAATTTAAATATTTTTGAGTATTTAAATAATAAAAATCCGGTCTCGAAAATATCAATTGCATCCAAAGAAAATAATATTTCTGAATTAACGGACTTTATAAATGAATATGATTTTAATTTAGCTAGAAACATAATTTTAAAACAAATTAAAAAAGGTAAAGTAAAAATATTCACTGATATAATTTTTGAGGAAGAAAGCCTTAATAAGTTTAAATATCGCTTAAATGGAGTAGTAAAAGATGCTGAGATAAAATTACCCAGCCAGTTTAAAGTAGAAAATCTGAAATTTAATTTTCAAGTAGAGCAAGATGTAATTAATTTAAAAGACATAGAATTATCTGTTGATAAAACCTTGATAAGTTCCAATTCATTAAACATATTTAAAATTGATAATCAGTTTGAAATTACAGGAAACTTTAAATCTAACAAAAATAAAATAAATTTAAACAAATATTTTAATTCACTTAATATCAATTTAGATTTAATAGATGATCAATTTATTAACCTAAGTACTGATAATAAATTTTCATTTAAAATAAATAAAAATCTTAAAGTTGATCAATTAAATATAGAGTCTAAATTAAATTTTGATGAATTATACACAAAATCAAAATATCAAGATTTTATATTTTTAAATAACGGTAATTTTCTAATTACTTACAAACAAAAAGAATTAAAGATTGATTTAAATAGTAATTTTTTATTTAAAAATGAAAAATATAACAATTATGAGTCAAATAATTTGATAAAAGCAACTTACAAAAAAAAACAAAATGATACGGGATCAGTTGATATTTATTTAAGCAATGAAAATAATGTTATAAATTCTAAAGAATTTAAGAGGTTTATTTTATTGAAAAATTTTAATCTTAAAGACCAAGATATTATTTTTTCTTCACAAAATAAAATAAATTTTGATCTGAATAACAATAACAGTATTAAAAACTTTAATATTAGGTCAAAAGTAAAGACAGATAATTTATCAATTAATTATAAATCACAAAGAATAAAAAAATATTTTAGCAATTTTAAAAATCAGGTTAAGTTGTCTAACAGTAATATAGATTTAGAATTTAGTAATAGTAAATTAAACTTTACACTAAAAAGCAAATATTCAATTAATGATATTAATGAAAACGTAAATTTAAAATTTAAAAAAAAAAATAATAATTATCTTTTTGATTTAGATATCGATTTAGATAGTGCAGAAATCTTAATTAAAGAATTAGATTATGAAAAAAATGCAGATGTAAAATCTAATTTATATATAAATGGAATTTACAAAGAAAGTAACGAAGTAATATTCCAGAATATTAAATTTAATGAAGGAGAAAAGAGCCTTTTAGTTAAAAATCTTGAATTAGGAAAAAATGACAAAGTTAAAAATTTAGACTTATTTAAAATTGATTTAATAAATAAAAATAAAAAAAAAAGTGAATTTGAATTTAAAAAAGTTAATGATAATTATTATTTGTCAGGAAGCGAAATAGATGGATCTAAAAATATAAAAAATATTTTAGACAATTCATCAAAATCTATATTTACGAATTTTAAAAATTTAAATACTTTTATTTATGTAAAAATTAATAAATATTACATTAATAAAAGTTCATATTTATCAAATATTCTAGGCGAGATTCAAATTAAAAATAATAAATTAATTAACTCAAATGTTAGTGCAAAATTAAATAAAAGTAGAAAATTTCAGCTAAATATTTTTACTAATAATAGTCAAAAAATTACCAAATTAGAAATTGAACGACCAGAACCATTTATAAACAATTTTAAATTTATTAAAGGTTTTAAAGAGGGAAATTTGATTTATGAGTCGTCTGAGTATGAAGGTAAAACCTTGTCTAATATAAAAATTACCGACTTTAAGGTTCAAGAAGTGCCAGTCTTAGCGAAATTATTAACACTTGCGTCTTTGCAAGGAATTGCAGATCTTTTAACAGGAGAAGGAATAAGATTTACCGAATTTGAGATGGACTATGAAACACTAGGTAATACAACAAATATAAAAGAAATTTATGCGATTGGTCCTGCAATTTCATTAATGATGGAAGGCTATATTGTTAAAGATACTTTAACGAGCTTAAAAGGCACC
>CABZTP010000038.1:0-3168 GCA_902528735.1 uncultured Pelagibacteraceae bacterium | reverse complement strand
ATTGCAAAAATTAAAACATATATTGCCATTTCATCATGAAGTTCTCTAGAAATTATACCGCGTGCTATACCATCTACTAGAAGGGCCATTAAAATACTTGGTACTGTCAATTGGACATCGGTTAATCTCATAACAATCATTTCATACTTACCGCCAAAAAAGCCTGCTGTAAGTCCTAATGTAACTCCAAGAATAAGGCTAAATAAAATTGCTGAGAAGCCAACAATTAATGATATTCTAGATCCGTAAAGAATTGTAGATAACATATCTCTTCCTTGTCCATCAGTTCCAAGTAAAAATTCTATTTGTCCCTCACTTGTCCATGATGGAGGTGTAAATGCATCCATTAATGATAAAGATGATGGATCAAATGGATTATATGGTGTTAAAAACTCTACAAAAAACGAACAGAAAAATATTATTGCTAATAGGATTGATGAAATTATAGCTGTAGGAGATTTTATAAAACTAAAGTAAATTTCACTATCTTTTATTTTATCCCATGTTGTTATAACTTTATTATCCACTAGCAGTATCTCCCTTCACTCTTATTCTTGGATCAATAAAGTAATATAGAATATCAACTATAAAATTTATCATTACAAACACAAAAGCAATGAATACTAAGTATGCAGACATGATTGGTATATCTACGAACTGCACTGCTTGTATAAAAAGAAATCCCATTCCTGGCCATTGAAAAACTGTTTCTGTAATAATTGAAAAGGCAATTAATGTTCCAATATTAATCCCAGCGATTGTTATAACAGGTATTAAACCATTTTTTAAAGCGTGTTTGTAATTAATACTTTTTTCATTTATGCCTCTAGCTCTTGCAAATTTAATGTAATCAGTTTGAAGTATTTCCATCATTTCTGCTCTGACCAGTCTTATAATGTAAGTCATTTGAAAAAGGCTAAGAGTTACCGAAGGCAGTATTATCGCTTTTAAACCTGAAATAGTTAGAAAACCTGTTGACCAAAATCCAATATCAACTACTTCACCTCTACCAAATGAGGGGAGTACTCCTAAAATAACTGCAAAAAGATAAATGAATAAAATTCCAATTACAAATGTCGGTAAAGAAACTCCCAATAATGATACGGCTAGAATTAAATCGCTAAAAAAGCCTTTTCTTTTTATTCCTGTATACACACCCAATAAAGTACCTGAAATCAATGCTATTAGTGCAGAAATAACAACTAGTTCAATAGTTGCCGGCAGTCTCTCAAATATTAGTTCTGATACAGGTCTTCTTAATTGATAAGATATTCCAAATTCCCCTTTGGAAGCATTAATAATAAATCTGGTAAATTGGACATGAATTGGGTCCATTAAACCTAATGTATCTCTTAATTCAGCTCTTTCTTCATCTGAGGTTTCTTCTCCTACCATGTTGTTTATTGGATCTCCAACAAAATTAAAAAGTGAAAAAGATACAAAGGCCACGACAAGCATAACCATTGCAGATTGAAACAATCTTTTAAAAAAATATTTTATCAATTTATGAAATTTAAAATTTATACAAGCCCTTTAATTAAAAAGGGCTTGTAACAAATTATTTAGTCAAAACTAGCAAAACGGAATAACGGCTCGTTATTCGGTCTTATCGGAACATTGACATCACTTTTTGCAGCCCAAGATATGACTTGATGGTGTAAAGGAAGATAAGAAATATCATCTTTTACTATTTTCCAAGCATTAGCTATTGCCGCATTTCTTTTATCAAGGTTAACTTCACCCTCCATAACTCTTATAGCTGCATCAACCTCTGAGTTGCTAAAATTAACTCTATTCCAACTTGCACCACTCTCATATAAGTAATGGAAAACATAGTGACTGTCTAAAGTAGGAACACCCCATCCTAACATATAAAAATCACCTTGATTATCCTTAAGCTCCTTAAAGTGCTTACTTTTTGTTTGTGCAAAAAGACTTACTTTAACTCCAATTTTACCAAGCATACCAACGACAGCAGTACATATAGCTTCATCATTTACATATCTATCATTAGGACATCTCAGCTCAACTTCAAATCCATTAGGATACCCAGCATCTGCAAGAAGTTTTTTTGCTGCATTTACATCATAAGGTAGTCTTTTGTCGAGATCTTCGGTGTACCCATTAACTCCAGGAAAAGTAATTATTCCCGCGGGTTCACTTAAACCTCTCATTACCTTTTTCTTAATAGCTTCAATGTCTATTGCTTGATAGAGAGCTTGTCTTACTGCTTTCTTTTTAAACGGATTGTCACCAGTATTACCTGTTCTTAGCTTATCTGCGCCTTGATCCATTCCTAAGAATATTGTTCTCATTTGAGCAGTACTCTCAACTTTATGTGCAGGAGAATTTTTAATTCTAGCTAAATCTTGGACTGGAGCATCAGTCACTACATCTATTTCACCAGATAAAAGAGCTGCAACTCTAGTAGCTGCATTCTTGATAGGTAATAAATGTATTTCAGTAACCTTTTCGTCTTTCATTGAGCCCCACCATTTTTTGTTACGTTTAAAAACAGTTTTGGTATTTGGTTCTCTTAATGTAATTTTAAATGGTCCTGTTCCCATTGCATTTGTAGCAGAAAATGTCTCTTGTCCAGCGTCCCAGTTCTGTGCCATAACTGCAAAATTTTTCTCACTCCATTTCTTTGACATTATAAAAATGTTTGAAAGTTGGTTTAAAAGAATAGGATTAGGTTTACTTGTAGTTATTTCAACAGTGTAATCATTAACCGCTTTAACGCCTGAAACTGTACTAATATATTCTTTAAAATCAGAGGTTCTTTGTTTAGCTCTTAAGATACTAAAAACTACATCTTCAGACGTAAATGGAGTACCATCTGAAAACTTTACATCTTCTCTTAATTTAAAAATCCATGTATTTGGACCTTGAGTTCTCCACTCTGTTGCTAATTGAGGTCCAATTTTCATATCAAGTCCTCTAGTTACAAGAGCTTCATAAACTTGCCTTGATACTTGAGTGGTAGGACCTTCATTTTGAGCATGAGGATCTAGTGTTAAACTATCACCCTGCATTGACCATTTTATAGTTTTTGCAAATGTTTGTGTGGGAGCAAATGCTATAAAAAAAGCCAGTAAAATTTTTATAAAATACCTATACTTCATTTCTTTCTCCTATATTATTTAAACAAAAATTTAGCTTATTAAT
>CABZTP010000037.1:0-3281 GCA_902528735.1 uncultured Pelagibacteraceae bacterium | reverse complement strand
TGGTGAGGTTAAAGTATGGCAAATCTAAAAACATCTGAAAAAAAAACAAAAGCACAATCGATGGGACTTCACTCAGAGGTTCTAACAGGCAAAACTCAACAAAAATTTTTTAATCCAGATGAAGCAGAGAATTTTTATTATTTTGGTACTTATGATGTAGATTTTAATAAAAGAACAGAAATTGATGTAAAAAGTATGGAATGTAGAGAAGCCAACAAAAAAATTGATGAATTGATGAAAGAGGGATACGGAACAATAGTTATTAAAAACCCTCAAGGTAAACATAGTTTAGGAGTAGGGATTTTAAATAAATTAAATTTAATTTTTGAGGGAAGTCTCGGTTACTTTGGTTGTGGATCAATGGATGGACCAATAGTAAGAATTAATGGAAGAGTTGGTTGGTCTTGTGCAGAAAATATGATGGCTGGTAAAGTTGTTATTGAAAAGAATGCGGGATCTTGTTTTGGAGCAGCTATAAGAGGTGGTGATCTGATATGCAAAGGGAGCGTAGGTGCAAGAACTGGTATTGATCAAAAAGGTGGAACTATAATAATCGGTGGAGATGCTGGTGCTTTTACAGGTTTTATGATGCAAAGAGGTAGAATTATTATACTTGGTGATGTCGGTATAAACCTTGGTGACTCTATGTATGATGGGACAATTTTTGTAGGTGGAAAAATTGGATCATTTGGTAGTGATGCTGTAGAAGCTGAGTTATTAGAGTCAGATCAATATTGGCTTAAAAGAAAATTAAAGGTTGCGGAGATCGGAGAAAATTTCGATGTTTCTAAGATGACCAAAGTGGTCTCAGGAAAAAAACTTTGGAATTACGATGCTCTTGAACCAACAGAAAAAAAAGGAGCAATTTAAATGGCAAAGAAAAAAAACGGTAATGGAAAGTCTAACGGACATTCTAACAGGAATGGAGTGGCATCTAGAAACAAAAGTCTATTAGGTCATAACGCAATTTTCACTCCTGAAGTAATGGATGACATCCATATTAAATCAGAGTTAGGTAGATACAGAATGCGTGGTATGGCATTGATGAAAAAGATACCAACGTTTGATGATTTAGTTTTCTTGCCAGGAACTTTAACAAGATTTGTTATTGAGGGATACAGAGAAAAGTGTGAGACTAAAACTATAATTGGTCCAAGATGTGAAAATCCAATTGAGCTAGATATACCAGTTTATATTACTGGAATGAGTTTTGGTGCTCTTTCATATGAAGCAAAAACAGCATTAGCTAGGGGAGCGACAATGGCTGGCAGCGCTACATGTTCAGGGGAAGGTGGAATGATACCAGATGAAAGAAGGTATTCTGAAAAATGGTTTTATCAATGTATCCAATCAAGATATGGTTTTAATCCTCATCACGCTCAGTTAGCAGATGGTATAGAAGTATTTATTGGACAAGGTCAAAAAGTAGGAATGGGAGGTCACTTAATGGGTCAAAAAGTTACTGACCAAGTTGCTGAAATGAGATCTTTGCCTGCGGGAATAGATCAAAGATCTCCTGCTAGACACCCCGATTGGTTAGGTCCTGATGATTTGGCATTAAAAGTTGAGGAACTTAGAGAATTAACAAAAAATAAAGTTCCAATTCAGTTGAAGCTTGGGGCAGCAAAAGTTTATGATGATGTTAGAATGGCTGCAAAATGTGATCCAGATTCAATTTATTTAGATGGTATGGAAGGCTCAACTGGAGCAGGACCGCATATAGCTGCAGCTAATACTGGTATACCAGGAATTGCAGGTATTAGAGAGGCAAGAAGAGCACTAGATGATGTTGGAAAAACTGGGAAAGTTACTTTAATTTACGCAGGCGGAGTAAGAGATGGAGCAGATATGGCAAAAGCTTTAGCACTTGGAGCTGATGCTATCGCAATTGGAACTGGTGCAATGGTTGCTTTAAATTGTAACAAAGAAATACCGGAAGCAAACTTTGAAAAAGAAATGGGTGTTCCAGCAGGTCATTGCTACCACTGTCACACAGGAAGATGTCCTGTCGGAGTTGCTACACAAGATCCAAAATTAAGAAAAAGATTAAACCCTGATGATGCGGCGCTGAGAGTTTATAATTACTTACATGCAATGACGCTTGAAGCTCAGTTATTAGCTAGAGCTTGTGGTAAAACTAATATTCATTCTTTAGAGCCTGAAGATATGGCAGCATTAACAATGGAAGCTTCAGCACTTGCAAAAGTTCCATTAGCTGGAACGAATCATACTGTAGGAGTTAAAGATTTCCATAAAATCTAGTTTTTTTTATGCCAAAGAAAATAATTAAAAAAAAGTCTAAATCAAAACAGATTAAAGGTCAGCTTGGTAAAAAAAAAGAAACCGCTAGAGAGAAAATGATCGGCCAAACAATTGGCTACAGGTATGATGTAAATCTTTTACCAGACTATAATCGTCTCACTCCATTTTTAAAAAAATATATTGAAGCAATGGGTTGGGATGATCTTAATTGGTTAGAGGACGTTCATATGGGATATGAGGAGAATAGACCTGCAGTTTTTGACAGAAATGCAAATGGATGGGTGACTATACCAGGTAAAATTAAACTACCTAATAATCAGCAAGATAGAGATATGATTGCAAGAGAGCTATTAGTTAAATTTCAAATGTCGCCGAATCACCCATTGGTTGATTTAAAAAAAGCTTACTTAAAATTCTAATTTTCAATTTCAAGTTGATAAAATAATTGTTAACATCTACTTTTTATAACTAAATTAAAATTGTCAGTCTAAAAAAAATTTCATAGAGTAAATCAACTATTAATAGGAGAGAGAAATATGACTGATCAATTAGGTGCTCTCACAACATTATTTACAGAGTTTTACTATTGGGTAACAGTGGTTCTTATGTTTTTGATCCACGTAGGATTCTGTATGTACGAAGTTGGAGCATCTCGTTACAAACATCACCAACATACTCTTATGAAAAATACTATGCTGATACCTTTGGTAACAATCACATGGTTTTTCTTTGGTTGGTGGATATACTGGGCATTTCCAACAGGACCTGGTTTTGCTCCTTCAATTATGACTGAAAGCACTGGTCTTGTTCTTGGAGGTGGATTTGGTGGAAATGATCTTGCTAATCCAACCAATGCATTGATGGCAGTTAATCTTAATGATCATATAATGGGTGTCTTTTGGGCAGCCTTTTTATTATTTTCATGGACAGCAGCCTCAATTGTATCTGGTGCAGTAATTGAAAGAATAACAACATTTGCTTTTGGAATACTTGCAATTGCAATTGGATCTGTTTTCTGG
>CABZTP010000036.1:0-3893 GCA_902528735.1 uncultured Pelagibacteraceae bacterium | reverse complement strand
CATGGACATGACGGAATACTAAAAAAAAATGAAATTTTAAATGATGAAACATTAGAAATACTTACAAAACAATCGATATTACAGGCAAAAATGGGTTGTGATGTTATAGCTCCATCAGACATGATGGATGGTAGAGTGTCATTGATACGAAATGCTTTAGATCAAAATAATTTAAAAGATGTTCAGATCTTATCTTATGCAGTTAAGTATGCATCAAGTTTTTACGGCCCTTTTAGAAATGCAGTTGGATCAAAAAATCTACTAAAAGGTGACAAAAAAACATATCAAATGGATTTTAAGAATAATAACGAAGCACTGAGAGAGGTATCAACCGATATTAAAGAAGGTGCAGATATGATAATTGTAAAACCAGGCATGCCTTATTTAGATATTATCAGAGAAGTAAAAAATAATTATAAAATTCCTGTTATAGCCTATCAAGTATCAGGAGAATATAGTCTACTGACAAACGCAATCAAAAATAAAATAATAGATAAAAAGTCTATATATGAAAGTCTTATCTCATTCAAAAGAGCTGGAGCAAATGCAATAATTACTTATTTTGCAGATCAAATAAAGCTAAGTTGATTTTAAAGAATTTTGAAAATTAAATCTTGTTTTTGGAAAGTTAAGGTTGTTAGGTTTTATTATGGTTTTATCTAAATAATCACCAACAATATTTAATGCGTCATAAGTCTCTTGAAAACTAATTTCTTTGTCATCTCTATCAATTAAAAATTTCGGTAGAACTTTTTTCGAATTTTTTAATACATAAGATAGTTTATTTCCTTCTTTTAATTCATCGACATAATCTCTGAAATTTATGTCATATCCAATTAGTTTATAAAAATCTAATTCCCAATATACAAATTTAGATAGCCAATCATTGTGTCTTAATATTTCAAAAAATTTATTTATTAGTAAATAAATTTCCTTATTTTTTTCGTTTTCTGCAGTAAGAATTTTAATTAAATTCATCGTATAAATAATACAAAGAAGTTTATCTTTTTCTTCTAAAAAATATGGGGTTTTAAATTCATCAATTTCAATTTTTATTGATCCAATTTTATTTTGTAATTTAGAATTATAATTTAAATGAAGCTTGTTGCCTTCAAAAAGATAATTTTTTATTTTTTTTGAAGTTCCTCCAAATATAATACCAGTTATTTTCCCATGATTTTCAGTATAAAATTCTGATATAATAGAATTTTCATTATATTTATTTTTAGAGAGTAAAAAACCACTATCCTGCCAATTCATTACAATTTAATACGTTTAACTAGTTCATTTGCAGCAGCTTGCTCTGCATTTTTTTTTGAACTACCTTCTGCATATGCAACTTTGTTATCTTTAATTTTAACGCTAATTCTAAAATTTGGTTTATGTCGAGGACCAGTATTAGATATCAATTTATATACAGGCAATATTTTAAATTTCTTCAATGAGTATTCCTGAAGTCTAGTCTTTGGATCTATGACGGTAATATCTGATAAATTCAAATAATTCTTCCAATGATTTAAAATAAATTTTGATGACTGATCAAAGCCCTTGTCAATATAAATTGCACCTATCAAAGACTCACAACAATCAGAAATAATTTTTTTTTCTATGATAATTTTTTTTTTTTTATCTGAATTTCCAGTTAAAATATAACTATCTAAATGAAGTTCTTTACCGACTTCGAAACACATATTTTTATTAACAAGATTTGCGAGTTTTTTGTCTATTATTCCAACTTTTTCATCTGGATATAGTTCTAAGAGTTTTTTTGAGATTACGAAACCTAGTACTCTATCTCCTAAAAATTCAAGTTTTTCGTAGTTATTATTTGGATCATAGCTTTTATGGGTTAATGCTCTGATTAATAACTTATCGTCTTTAAATATAATACCTATTTTTTTTTTTAATTGACTTAATTTCATATATTTAGATAATTTTTTTGAAAAATCTTTCATATCTAATAATTTTATTCCATTTAAAAATGTTAAAAATACTTCCTTTTCGTGGATTAGAAGAAAAAAAAAGTATTTGAGCTTTACCTACTAAATTATTTTTATTTACGTAACCAACTTCTGATAAAAATCTACTATCTTTCGAACAGTCTCGATTGTCACCTAAGAAAAAGAAATGATTTTCAGGAACAACAAATTTATCTGAGTTTGTAAAACTTATGTCTGTTCTATATGCAGCAAGGTAACTTTTACCATTAGGAAGTTTTTCTTCAAATATATCAACGTCAATTCTTGATTTTCCACAATATAATTTATCATTTTTACTCTTGATTGTTTTTAAAACTTGATTTGAATTGATATATAAATTTCCATCAATAAATTGTATTACATCACCAGGCAGTCCAATTAATCTTTTAATATAATCTGTTCTATTATCCGCGGGTGTTTTGAAAACAATAACATCACCCCTATTAGGTTTTTTGTACATTATTCTTCCATCAAAAATTGATGGACTGAATGGAAACGAATGCTTGCTATACCCATATGAAAATTTTGTAACAAATAATCTATCACCAACTAATAAATTTGTTTCCATTGAGGAAGATGGAATATAAAAAGGTTGAATTAAAATTGATCTTATAAATACAGCGATTATTAAAGCATAAAATATAGTCTTAGTATTATCAATTATAAAATTTTTCATTACTTTCTGCTTAAAATGATAAATGCGATTGAATGTTTTTTTTCATCTGATAGCGATAGATGAATATCATATTTATCTGTTTTAAATCTTTTTTTTAATAAATTTTTAATTTTTTTTGAAATTTTTATTTTTGGTGCACCTTTTTTATTATTATAGATCTCAATGTCGTTAAAATTTATATTATTTCTAAATCCTGTGCCTATTGACTTAACAAATGCTTCTTTAGCTGCGAATCTTTTTGCATAGTAACTAGTTTTATTTCTATAATTTTTAGATTGACTAATTTCATTTAATGTAAAAAGTCTTTTCTTAAAATTTTTTATTTGTAGGGATTTTTCTATTCTTTTATTATTTACTATATCTACACCATTACCAATGATCATTAATATATAATTTTTTTAAATTTTTTGATTACATTTTTCATACCACTCATAATAGACTCTCCTATAATAAAATGTCCTATATTAAACTCCTCTATAAATTTTATTTTTTTTAAAATTTTAGTAGATTTATAATCTAGGCCATGACCGGCATGTACTTCTATACCAAGTTTATTTGCTAAAATTGCGCATTTTTTAATTTTGTTTAACTCATGCATGTAGTTTGCTTTGCTCTTAACTTTTATTGCAAATTTACCGGTATGAAGTTCAACACAATTTGCATTAAAATTTTTTGACGCATAAACATCTTTTATACTGGGGTTAATAAATAAACTTGTTCTTATTTTTTCTGAATTTAATTTATTTAATACTTTTGCAATAATGTCTTTATTCTTTTGTAAATTTAGACCACCTTCCGTTGTTATTTCATTTCTTTTTTCTGGAACTATACATACGAAATTAGGTTTATATTTTAAGGCTATATTCAACATTTCTTTATTAGCTGCCATTTCAAGATTTATAGGAATTTTTTTTTGTTTCAAAAATCTTGCTAAATCTTTATCCTTAATATGTCTACGATCTTCTCTTAAATGAATTGTAATTGAGTCAGCACCAAAATTCATAACTTTTTTTGCATATATAACTGGATCAGGATGTCCCTCTCCTCTAGCATTTCTTAAAGTTGCTATGTGATCAACATTAACACCAAGTCGTGTACTCATTTTAAAAATCTGCTTCCGGGTTTTGTTACAGGAATTTTTTTAAGTTTATCAGGAATATTATTTTTATTATAAGTTGGAATTTCTAATTTAATTTGAGAAATAATTTTTTTATTTTTTATTTTTAAGCTTTTCTTAT
>CABZTP010000035.1:0-4032 GCA_902528735.1 uncultured Pelagibacteraceae bacterium | reverse complement strand
CATTAAATTCATCAAGTAATACAAGTTTTTCGTTGTCATTCTCATTGGTATATTTTTCTCTTAATGTATCAATTTCTGTATAGAGTGTAGGAATAGTCCACCATTTTTCTTTTTTTTCACTTAGGATACGTTTTGCTATCTCTC
Organism: uncultured Pelagibacteraceae bacterium; assembly: GCA_902528735.1. Taxonomy (GTDB): domain Bacteria; phylum Pseudomonadota; class Alphaproteobacteria; order Pelagibacterales; family Pelagibacteraceae; genus Pelagibacter. The sequence continues at coordinate 3,888 of CABZTP010000035.1, read as the reverse complement.
TTTTTATTGATTTAAGCATATTTTCAGGGAGAACTTTTGGCGCCTCCTGAAAAATAATTTTTTTTCCAAATCCAACTAGTCTATCATCATCAAATTTGTCGAGTAACTTAAGTTTATCTTTCCATGATGCGGCATGCCAAGTAGGAAATAAGGCTGTATCTTTATTTGATGTAAATTTAGTATAAATACTCTCTTCTGCATATATATCTTCTTGTGTTTTGGATTGCTCTTTCTCTTCAGCTACCTCTCTTAATGCATGAAATATATTTTGTGAAAATTTATCATTATTTTTAATTATGTCTGCTCTTTTATTAATTAATGATTTATCCATCACATTATAAGGTTCTGTTTGCATTCCATATTTTGCATCTAGAATTATTGGGGCTTTATTAGATCTAATCGTTCTTAAGAATTTAGGAGACTTTTTCATTTCAACTTTAAGCTCATTTATTGATAAATTTAATAATGGCTCAACATCAGTCCTTAAGTCGAATGCATAATACCATCCCGTATATATAGGGTGCATACAATATTTTTGATGCAAAGGTGCAACTAAATGAAGTCTAGATTTGCCATAATAATATTCATTTAAAGTAATTATTTCACTTTTTTTAATTATAGTTTCTGTATCAGATTTATTTGCAGTTTTAAAAAAAGATTCCCATGTCTCAGGTTGTTTTTTTTTTACTATATTTAAAACTTTAGTAGTCATTATACTATCACTTAATGCACTATGAGCATCGGTTGCGTCTATGCCCTGCATTCTTGCTAATGACTCTAATTTAAATACTGCATTATTTTTTTCATTAATTTCTACTTCTAAAATTGATGGATCAATTGCATATGCTGCACGAGCAATATTAATGCCATCGTGTCTTTTGTTTGGAGCAGCATTTGTTATATATGGATATCTAATTCCTTTAAAAAATTCTTTTCTTATCATTTCATCATCGAATCCAATATTAGACCAGCCAAGAAATACTGCAGGACTCCATTTTTTAAATATTTTTTCAACTTCCGCTAACATTTGATAATGAGAAAGATTAGTTTTAGTTAATTGCTTAATTGAAGTTTTGTTTACAATTAATGCCATAGCTTGAAAGACCTCTCCTTCAGGTAAACGACATCTTAGATTAAATCTATCTTTTTCTCTAAAATTTTCATCAACTAAAACTCCACCGATTTCAATAATACTCCCAAAGTCCGTACTTGCGCTTGATGATTCTATATCCCAAATTGCTAAATTCATAATTTTATCCTTAAATTAGCTAATATTTTATAAGTTTTGGAAAGTTTTTTGTAGACTTAACCATTAGCATATAAACGATTAGCTTTGGTATTAGTAATTCTTTTATGGATAGGGTGAGCAAAGTCAAGATATATTATTTAATTCGTAGAACTTTTTAACCCTTCCTAAAAATAAATTTTGATACATTTCTAATTCAGCTCCCTCAATTTTAAATTCTTGGAATAAAATATCTTTAGTGCATAATAATATTATTCCTGCTTTCATTTTAGTTCCATGAATAACATCATGCGCTAAAGTATAAGCTCCTAATTGTAAAAAATAATCTTGAATGTAGTCTACTTTTTTTGGTTTATTAGATTGTTTAAAATCTACTATAACATCTCTTCCTTCATATACTGCTATCATGTCAGCTGTGCCAGCATATTGATCTGGATAATATAAAGTTTCTTCCATTCCATATACTTCATTAAGTCTTCCAGTAATTCCCTTTTGAATTATTTCTTTAGCCATATTTTTGTATTGCTCATTACTCTCAAAAAAACTCTCATTAATTCTACCTCTTAAATAGTCTTCAATATAGGAGTGCATAGAAGTACCCCTTGATGATGCTTCTGTTTTAATTCTATTTGCTTCCTTTATTCCTATCCTCTCTTTCCAATTTGCAAGAGCTGCCTTCTCTTCATCAGACTTTGTAGCACTTAGAATAGTAGTAACACTTGGTAGCTTATTCTCTCCTAATAAATATTTTCTGTATCCATCTTCAATTGATCTTGAAGACTTGGGATAACTAAATTTATTATTCCAATTCATTAATTTGTTTGTTTTAGAATTAATTTAATTTTTTGCTTGTCTTGGAATATCCTCAAACTTTTCAACATTTTCTGTTTCAATTGCCTTTTCAATCTGCTCAGGATCTTTTATATTTTCTAACGTTCTTTTTATAGATCTTGCATCAGTTCCAAATTTGTCAACTGCTGTCATTGCCTCTTCTAATTTTTTTCTGAGATTAACAATTCCATCAAAGTGTTTTGTAAATCTTGTGCTTATTGTTTTTAAATGATCATATATTTCTGTTGCATGTTTTTGAACTTTTAACGTTTGAAAACCCATGTGTAATGATTGTAAATAGCCAGATAAATTATTTGGTCCCATAACAGTTACTTTATATTTTTTCATTAATTCTTGAGTCAATAATTCCTTATTGTTTGGATCTTGGTAATTAGCCAACTCTAAAAACAAACTCTCTGTTGGAGCATACACAATTGCAAAATCAGTAGTTTTAGGTGGAAGAATATATTTTTCATTTACACTTTTAGCTTTTTCTTTGAAAGCTTTAGCAAGTTTGGTTCTTGCGTCCGTAATAGCCTTTTTATCGTCTTCCTGATGAGCATCTTGAATAGCTTTAAATCTCTCAACAGGAAAATGGCTATCAACCGGAACCAATACACCCTCTTGAAGTTTAATCGCAAATTCGACATTTTCACTAGTTTCATCTTTCATTTTAACATTCGAAAGGTACTGTGAAGAAGGTAGTAAATCTTTAATAAGTGATCCCAAGCTAAATTCAGCTAGAGTTCCATACTTTTTAACCCCAGCTAAAATTTTATTAATATCTTTTTGACTTTCGTTTAAATTTTCAACTTGAGTATTAAAAGCTGCAACCTTTTCATCAACTTTTGTTAGAGCTGCTGTCATGTCTTTTGTAACACCAGTTGAAAGATTATTAAATGATGAGGACATCGAATTTAAGGAAGAATTAATAGTAGTATTTAAACTATCTTTTAATTTAACTATTTCTGCATTTAGATTTGCAATTTCATCAGCATCTTTATTTGTATCTTCTTTTATTGTATTTGACTTAATATTTAAATAGAGGATAGCCAAAGTGGCTATCAATATTAAAGCTAAAATGATTATTAAAATTGTATCCATGATTCGTATGATACACTTACTTAATGATATTTAAAGTTTATTTAAAACACTTTTACGATATTTTATTTCTCTTTTTTTTTTTGATGTCATTAAACAAGCCTGTGAATGAAGGATTATTCCATCTTTTAATATCCTTAAATTGTTAGCTTTTAAAGTCGCTCCAGTTGAAGTTATATCGGTTATTATTTCAGATGATCCGGTGAATGGATATATCTCTGTTGCTCCAAGGCTCTTCACGAATTTAAATTGCGTAACTCCTCTGGAAAACATAAATTCTCTAGTTAAATTTGGGTATTTTGTTGCTATTCGTAATCTATTTCTTTTTTTATCTTTAAATTCAAAAGCTATTTCTTCAAGATCAGGCATTGTCTGTACATCTATCCAATCATCTGGAATAGCAACTACCAATGTAGCTTCACCAAAATCGTACTTTTTTTTTACACTCACTTTTTTTTGAATATTGATCTCACTTTCCATTAATAAATCATATCCAGAAAAACCAATATCTAAGGATCCATCTGCAAGACGCTCTATTATCTCTCTTGCGTGTAAGTAATTAATGATAATATTTTCTTTCCCTTTAATAAATCCAAATAAATCTCTTTCACCTCTTTCAGAAATAATTTTTAGTTTTTTTTTTCTAAAAATATTTAATACTCCAGATCGTAAACGACCTTTGCTAGGAATTCCAATTTTTATAATGTTAT
>CABZTP010000034.1:0-4130 GCA_902528735.1 uncultured Pelagibacteraceae bacterium | reverse complement strand
TTTTCGGAGGATATAGAAGTTTCAAAGTCTTCAATCTTAGTTAACCTTGAAAACACAAGTATACTTTATTGTGATGTAGATATACCTGAAATGTTTGTTCCATTTATTAAAGTTGGATTGCCAGTAGATATTAAATTTTCTGGATATAAAAATAAAATATATAATGGTCAAGTTGATTCATTAGCGAGTAGAATAAGTGAAGATACTAGATCATTACCAACAAGAATAAAAATGGATAATACAACTGGTGAAATTTTACCCGGTTCGTTTTTAGAAGTTTCAATAAAGTATGACACGAGACAAAGTTTGAGTATTCCAGATACAAGTACAATAGTAGAAGGAGATAACGTATTTATTTATAGAGTTAATGAAAAAAATAAAGCATTAAAAACTAATATTGATATTGGTGATAGATATTTGGGTTTTGTCGAAGTTTTAAATGGCTTAAATGTTGGTGATAAAGTTGTTGCTGAAGGGACAAAAAAAGTCAGACCGAATTTAGTAATAAGACCTATTAAAAAAGGTGCAAAAGTAGTAAGTCAAAATAAATCTAGCTGGGGCGGAAAAAAGAATAAAGAAAAGAAAAAAAGTATGTTCGCGTGGTTAGATAAAATAAACATATTTAAGAAGACTAACTCTGAAAAAAAAGATGATAAAAATAAATAATTCATGTTTATAACTGAAGTAAGCATCAAAAGACCAGTTGTTGCTTGGGTGATGTCAATGATACTTATCATTTTTGGACTTTTTGTTTTTTGGGAATTGCCTGTTAGAGAATTACCAGATGGTATCCAACCTCCAGTTGTTCAAGTACAAACGGATTATAAATCTGCATCAGCTGAAATTGTCGATGAAGAAATAACCCAAAAAATTGAAGACGTGATTGGTGGAGCTGAAGGAATAAAAAATATTGACTCAAGTTCTCTTAGTGGAAGAAGTAGAATAAATATTCATTTCAATACAGACATAGATTTAGATGATGCGGCAAATGATATAAGAGAAAGAGTATCAAGAGTTGCTGATAATTTACCAAGTGAAGCTAATCCACCTCAAATATTAAAACAAGCTGCAGGTTTTACAACGACAATGTGGGTAGCGCTCTCATCACCAACTTGGAATGACTTAGATTTGGGTGATTACGCGGAAAGATATCTAATAGACGCTTTTTCAAGTGTTCCAAATGTTGGTAGAATTTTAGTTGGTGGACTGAGAGAGCTAAGTGTTAGAGTTTGGGTGGATCCTATTAAATTAGCCGCAAATAATTTGACTATCCAAGAAGTTGAAAGAGCACTAAGAAACGAAAATATCAATATTCCTGCTGGCACCCTTGAAGCAAGTAACAAAGATTTGACCTTAAATATTGATAAGTCTTATTCAAATATTGAAACTATCAAACTACTTCCATTAAAGAAAAATAAAGAAAAGGTTACAACTCTTTCAGATGTAGCAAACGTTGAGTTTGGTCCAGTTTCTGAAAAAACTTTATTTAAAGCTCAAAGGAAAAATGCAACAAATTTAAAAAACGGTTGGAATTGGAATATATGCTAAAAGTGGGGCATCAACTGTTGAACTTTCGAAACAAATAAAAGACAAAATAAAAGTTTTAAATAATTCTCTTCCAGATGGATTGAAATTAGAGATAGCTTTTAATAGAGCGACTTACGTGGGAACCGCAATACAGGAAGTATACAAAAGTTTGATAATAGCTTTTATATTGGTTGTTGTAATTATTTACCTATTTTTAGGTAATATAAAAGCTGTCATTGTGCCTGCAGTTGCTTTACCAGTCAGTCTGATTGGATCGTTTTTAGGTTTATATATTTTTGACCTCTCAATTAATATATTTGTTCTTTTAAGCTTTATCTTAGCAATTGGGATTATTACAGACGACTCTGTAATAATGACTGATGCTATCTATACAAGAATTGAAAGGGGGGAGACACCACTAGTAGCTGCTTATAAAGGGTCTAAACAAATAACATTTGCGATCATAGCAACGACTTTAATCTTAGTAGCTGTGTTTTTACCATTAATTTTTATAAAAGGTATAGCTGGCACCTTATTTAAAGAAACTGCAATTGCACTATCTTTCTCAATTGTTGTATCTTCATTTGTAGCTTTAACACTTTCACCCATGTTGGGTAGTAAGTTTTTAAACAAAAAAGAAAAAAATAATTTTGTAGTAAGAAAATTTAATAATGGATTTAAAGGATTTACTGAATTTTATATTGATACATTAAAGTTTTGGATCAATAAGCAGAAATCGATTTCATTATTTATAATATTACTAATTTGTGCTTCGGTATATTTATTCAATTTTACAAAAAAAGAGTTGATACCTCTAGAAGATAGAGGAGCTTATTTGATAATAGGTTCAACTGATGAAGGTAGTTCATTCGAGTATACTCAGGAGAAAGCTCAAATTATTGAAGGAAGAATTTTAAAATTATTGCAGGCTGAAGATAGCCCTTATGAAAGATTGATAATGAGAGTGCCCGGATTTGGTAAATCTGCAACTTCATATAATTCCTTCATTATTATTGCACTATTAGATCAATGGAAAAATAGGGAAAAAAGTACACAAGTAGTCTTGCGAGAGGCTATTGGACAAGTAGTTACTGTACCTGAAACGTTTGCATTTCCAATATCTCCACAGTCTATAAGAGTCTCCAGCTACAATAAACCTGTTCAAATGGTTGTTTATGGGACTAGTTATGAAGAATTAGAAAAAATTCAAAATGATATTTTACGTGAGCTTAGAAAAAATAGGAATATGTTTAGAATTGAAAGTGATTACACAAAAAATAAGCCTGAAGTAAAATTAATAACCAATAAAAATAGAGCTAATGATCTGGGTGTTTCAATAGAAAATATTGGTAGGACTCTTGAGACATTATATGGTGGAAAGAAAGTTACTACATTTAATAAAGAAGGAAGAGAATATCCAATAATTCTACAGCAATATTTAGCTGATAGAAGAGATAAGGATGGTCTATCAAAAATCTTTATAAGATCAGAAACTACTGGAAAATTAGTATCTTTAGCAAGTTTAGTAGAATTTAAAGAAAAAGGTACTGCTGAAGCATTACCTAGATACAATAGGCAAAGAGCAGTTACTATATCAGCTGCCTTGTCAGAAGAATATACTTTATCTGAAGCTATAAAATATTTAGAAGAAGTTATGATTACAGTTGCACCTCAAAACCAAATAACATGGAAAGGTAAATCAGAGGAGCTTAAAGAGACAAGTAATGAAATTTTTTTAATTTTTGCTTTAGCATTAATTACTGCTTACTTAGTAATGGCTGCAACTTTTAATTCATTTGTTCATCCTTTTATAATTATATTGACAGTTCCTCTAGCAGTTTTTGGGGGACTCGTATTTATTCTATTTTTAAATAGTTCCATTAATATATTCTCTCAAATTGCTCTAATTATATTGATTGGTATATCTACAAAAAATAGTATTCTAATAGTCGATTACACTAATCAAATTAGAACAACTGGTGCCAAAATTGAAGATTCACTAATGGAGGCTTGTAAGTTAAGAATAAGACCTATCATAATGACTTCTTTAAGTACAATGATAGCTATGTTGCCGTTAATAATTGGGAATATTGGCCCTGGAGCAGGAGAAGCGTCTAGACTGTCTGTAGGCTCAACTATTTTTGGTGGAATGATTATTTCTACATTTTTTACTTTGTATGTTACTCCAACAATGTATTTAACACTTGCAAAAAATACAGATAGAATAGATGCAGTAGATCTTGAATTAGAAAAACAGTTAGTTAAAAAATAATATATTTTCTTGTAGTTAAAGATTTACTACATTTGCTAAGTTGCTTTTTGAATTTATTTGAAAAGCCCTCTACTTTTTTTGCTAATACTATCACTTTTTGATTACTCTTATAATTTTTATAATTTCCCCAGCCTTCGTGATATGCAATGTATTGTCTAAAAGAGTCTTTTTTTGATATTTTTAAAATCTTTTCTGTTTTAGTTGTATACCAGCCTATAAAATCAACACTATCTTTAAATCGAGTTCTCAAGGCATATTTATTTCCAGTTTCATCTTTGTACTGCTGCCAGGTTCCTTTTATTGCTTGTGAATATCCAAATGAACTAGATGG
>CABZTP010000033.1:0-4272 GCA_902528735.1 uncultured Pelagibacteraceae bacterium | reverse complement strand
TTTTATATCTTCCTCAATAATTCTTCCTGATCTTTGAGACCCTATTACATTACTAATATCAACACCTAATTCTCTTGCAAATTTTCTAGTTTTTGGACTAGCAAGCGCTTTGCTTGATTTGAAAACACTTACTTTATTTTTTTGTAAAGTTTCGTTTGGTTTTGTAATTACAGGATCAGGAGTTTTTTGAATAACATTTTCCTTTTGAATTTCTTTTACTTCTTCATCCTTAATTTCCTCTATATTCTCTTCCTCAGTACCTATTAAAAGTATTAAAGAACCTTCGGAAACTTTATCTCCGACTTTTAAATTTACCTGCTTAACACTACCAGAGTAGGGTGAAGGAATTTCAACACTTGATTTATCACTTTCGATAGTAATTATTGGATCATCCTTATTAATTTTTGAGCCTGTTGATGTTAAAACTTCAATTACTTCAACATCTTTAAAATCACCTATATTTGGAACTAAGACTTCTTTGTCACTCATTTTATAACTTCGTAGGCATTGGCTTATTTTTATCAATCTTATATTTTTTAATAGCCTCAACCGCATGCTTAGAGGCGATTAATTGTTCATTTGATAAAATACTTAAACCATATGCAACAATATGCTCTTTATCCACTTCAAAAAACTTTCTAAGATTTTTTCTAGTATCACTTCTTCCAAATCCATCAGTGCCCAAAGAATAAAAACTTTTTTTAATATATGGTCTTATTTGATCAGAATTCATTCTCATATAATCTGAAGCTGCAAGAATAGGACCTTCTGTTTTTCCAAGGCATTTTTCAACATAAGAGATTTTTTTCTCACCTCCTGGATTTAATAAATTGTATCTCTCTGTCTCCAAACCATCTCGTCTTAACTCATTGAAGCTTGTGACGCTCCAAACTTCGCTATCTACTTGGTATTCATTTTGTAAAATTTGTGCTGCTTCTATCATTTCTCTTAAAATTGTGCCTGAGCCTAAAAGTTGAATTTTATTTTTTTTGTTTTTGTTAAATTCTCTTATTTTATACATTCCTTTTAGTATTCCTTCGGCAGAGTCTTTTGGCATCTCGGGATGAGAATAATTTTCGTTCATTGTTGTAATATAATAAAAAATGTTCTCATGTTTCTCATGCATCCTTCTTAAACCTTCTTTAAAAATTGTTGCTAGTTCATAATGAAAAGTTGGATCGTACGAGACACAGTTAGGGATTGTTGATGCAATTAAATGACTATGCCCATCTTGGTGTTGGAGTCCTTCTCCAGCTAAAGTTGTTCTTCCGGCAGTAGCTCCAATTAAAAAACCTCTTGTTTGACTATCGCCAGCTGCATATGCAAAATCTCCTGTTCTTTGAAAACCAAACATAGAGTAAAAAAGATAAATTGGTATCATTTCGACATCATGGTTTGAATATGAGGTTCCTGCTGCAATCCATGACGCCATTGATCCTGCCTCGTTTATTCCTTCTTCTAAAACTTGACCACTTTTCTCCTCTTTGTAAGAACTTAATTGCGCAGAGTCCTCTGGCTCGTACTTCTGACCTTCGTGAGCATAAATACCTATTTTTTGAAAAAATCCTTCCATTCCAAATGTTCTAGCCTCATCTGGTATTATTGGAACAAGTCTTGGTGCAACATTTTTATCTCTAAGCAAATTTGTTAACATTCTTACTAAAGCCATTGTCGTAGACATTTCTTTTTGGCCAGTTGATTTTTTCATAAAATCAAAAATATCATTACTTGGAGTTTTGATGGGTTTCGAAAATGAACTTCTCTCTGGAATATATCCGCCCAAAGCAAGCCTTCTTTTTTTTAAGTATTTTATTTCTTCTGAGTTTTCATCAGGCCTAAAATACTCTATATTTTTAACTTGCTCATTTGTTAAAGGAACATCAAATCTATCTCTGTAATATAACAAGTCATCTACATCTAATTTTTTTTGCTGGTGAGTAGTATTTATACTTTCGCCGGACTTACCCATCCCATAACCCTTAATAGTTTTGGCTAATATTACTGTAGGTCTACCTTTTGTATTTACAGCTTTATTATAAGCAGCATAAACTTTATGTGGATCGTGCCCACCTCTATTTAATTTCCAAATATCACTATCAGTATAACTTGCCACTAATTTTTTCAACTCAGGATATTTTCCAAAAAAATTATCTCTTACATAAAGACCACCTTTTGCTTTAAAAGCTTGATACTCACCATCAACTGCCTCGTTCATTCTTTTTACAAGTAATCCTGATTTGTCATTTGCTAATAGCGGATCCCAGTATGAACCCCAAATAACTTTTATAACATTCCAACCTGCTCCTCTAAAAATTCCCTCTAATTCTTGAATTATTTTACCATTTCCTCTAACAGGTCCATCTAATCTTTGGAGGTTACAATTAACAACATAAATTAAATTGTCTAATTTTTCTCTTGCTGCTAAACCTATAGAACCTAATGCCTCAGGTTCATCTATTTCACCGTCACCTAAAAAAGACCAAACTTTTCTATCCTCATCTTTAATTAACTTTCTGTTAATTAGATATTTCATAAACCTTGCCTGATAAGTTGCCATCATTGGACCAAGACCCATAGAAACTGTTGGAAATTGCCAAAACTTAGGCATTAACCACGGATGTGGATAGGATGAAAGGCCACCTGGATAGACTTCTTGTCTAAATCTATCTAATTGTTTTTCGTTTAATCTTCCTTCCAAAAATGCTCTTGCATAAATTCCTGGTGCTGAATGACCTTGAAAATATATTAAGTCTCCACCAAATTTATTACTTTTTGCTCTCCAAAAATGATTCATACCTATGTCATATAAAGTTGCTGCAGAAGCAAATGTTCCAATGTGACCTCCTAAAGAAGGATCTCTCATATTTGCTCTCACAACCATCACAGCAGAGTTCCAACGAATTAATGCTCTAATTTTTCTCTCTATATTTTGATCTCCTGGAGATTTTATTTCTTCATCAGAAGGTATTGTATTTATATATGGTGTATTTTGATTATAAGGGATATTTGATCCTTCTTTATATGCTTGATCGATTAATTGTTTAATTAAAAAATGAGCTCTTTCGGGTCCTTCAGTATGAACAACGGCAGATAAAGACTCTAACCATTCTTTTGTTTCTAAAGGATCAATATCATTATTGCTCACAACTATCTCTGATTTTTCATTACTGGCATCTAATTTAGAATTTTCTTCTATGATCTCTTCACGCTGATTAGTATCTAATTTAGAATTTTCTTCTATGATCTCTTCACGCTGATTAGTATCTAATTCAGAATTTTTATAACCATTCGAAGTTTCTGCCTCTGCAATTATTTTTTCTGTTAGAGGTGGAATTTTTTCATTTATTTCCTGTTTTTGTTGAGTTCCATTCTCAGATGATAACGTTAGTATTAAGTCTCCCTTTGAGACTTTATCACCAATCTTTATGTTTATATTATCAATAATGCCCTCAAAAGTAGATGGTACCTCAACACTTGATTTATCACTTTCTAAAGTTATTACTGGGTCATTCTTAGAAATTTTGTCTCCTTCTTTTACAAGAATTTCGATGATTTCTACCTCTTCAAAATCTCCTATGTCAGGAACTAGTAATTTTTCATTCATTTAATTGTCTGTATATATATATATTATTTACTTTAAATAGATGTATATTTTTGACCATTATTAACTTTAGTAAATTTAATAATAAATGCTAAAAGAATAGTTTATAATTAGCGCCTGTAGCTCAATTGGATAGAGCGCTTGGCTACGGACCAGGAGGTTCTGGGTTCGACTCCTAGCAGGCGCGCCAAAATGTAGGAAAAAATGAAAGTATCTTTACAAAAATCAGTCATTTATTTTTTTGCAATAGTGTTAATAATATTACTTTTAATAACTTTGATAATTTAATGAAAAAATTTAAACAAATAAGCATCAAAAAAGGTTTTATGATGCACAACGGTGGTTTGCTACTAAGAGATATTTCAAAAACTAAGTATGAATTTAAAACTAAAATAAAAAGAAATCACCTTAATAGAGCAGGTATAACTCATGGTGGGTATATAGCATCAATTATTGATACTGGTTGTGGATCTGGAGCTCATAGAATTTCTGGTAATCAGCCTTGTGTAACTATAACACTGAATATAAATTTTATAGGACCATCAACTATTGGTGATGAAATTTTTGGATATGTAAAAATTAAGAAGAAAACTAAAAGTATGGTTTTTTTAGAGTGTTATCTAGAATGTAAAGGCAAAATTATTGCATCTGCTACAGGTATTTGGAAAATA
>CABZTP010000032.1:0-4485 GCA_902528735.1 uncultured Pelagibacteraceae bacterium | reverse complement strand
TTTATATTTTTTATATTTTTGCTAACGATTAAGTTAATTTTTTGAGTTTTTGAAATTTTTTTTATAATCTTTAAAATTACTTCAGGAATAAATTGATATAATCCAGGCCAATCATTTTTATTATAAGGCCAAGCAATCCAAACTGAATTTTGAGGCTCCCATTCAGCCGGCATTCTAAATCCATTAAAGTTTTCATTCATCTGCAGGATTTTTTAGTATGCCTTTATAAAAATCGATTCTTCTATCTCTTAAAAAGGGCCAATGCTCTCTGGCTGAATCAATTTTTTTATAGTTTATTTCACGAATTAAAATTTCTTCTTTTTTATTCCCAAGTTTTCCAATTATTTGCCCACTAGGATCTATGATCATTGAGTTTCCCCAGAATTCTATTTTCTTCTTACCTTTTTTTTCTGTTCCAACTCTATTTATAGCAACCACATAAGTACCATTTGCGATTGCGTGAGATTTTTGCATTGTTATCCAAGAGTCTAGTTGAGATTTTCCAAATTTTTCTTTCTCTTTAGGATGCCATCCAATAGCAGTTGGGTAAAAAATTATTTGTGCACCTTTAAGTGCAGTCAATCTTGCAGCCTCAGGAAACCATTGATCCCAACAAATTAAAGGTCCAATTTTACCAAATTTTGTTTTAACAGATTTAAATCCTAAATCTCCAGGAGTAAAATAAAATTTTTCATAATAACCAGGATCATCTGGTATATGCATTTTTCTATATTTCGATAAAATTTTACCTTTCTCGCTAATAACGATACTAGTATTATGATAGAAACCATGTGTTTTTTTTTCAAATAATGAAATCATTAATACTATTTGTAAATCTTTGGCTAATTCACAAAATATTTTTGTAGTTCTGCCAGGTATTTTTTCCGCTAGCTTAAAGTTGGAATGACTTTCTGTTTGACAAAAATAATTTGATAAAAATAGTTCTGGCACACAAATTATTTTAGCTTTTTTTGATGCTGCTTTTTTTATATTTTTAATAGCTGAATTTATATTTTTTTGAATATTATCTGAAATTTTACTTTGAATAACTCCAATTTTTACTTTTTTGATCATCAATCAAAATATTTTGGAAAAGTTTTTTCTGGTTCTATTTTTCCACTCTCCAGTATGATAGGCGTCACTTGCTATTAATGGTAGAACACTGGTAGCTTCAGCAAATACCATTTGTTCTTTGGTAGTATCAACCTTACCCCATGAACTTGCTTCTTTTAATGTTGAACTACTGCAAGCTCCATCTCTTGAGTCAGCAACAGTAATTTGTATTGCATATTTGTGCATATCTACATTTTTTCCCAAAAGTTCAGCACAAATTACCGTGTCTTGTATAAAGTTTTTAGGAACTCCACCACCAATCATAAATAATCCCGACCCTTTAGATTTAATTTTAATCTCTGTTAATTCTCTAAATTCTCTAATTGAGTCTATTGTAATATGATTTTTTGGATTTCTCTCTTGGTGCATGACTAATCCAAAACCTGCACTTGAGTCTGTAAATGCAGGACAGAATATAGGTACATCGTTATCAAAAGCTGTTTCAATTAAAGAACCTTTCTTTTTAGAATTAGTTTTTAGATATTTGCCAATCTCTTTAATAAATTCTCTCGATGTGTAAGACTTTGGCTCAAGTTTGTCTGCTATTTCTCCTATTGTTTTATCACAAACCTGGAGCTCCTCTTCATCGATGTAAGTATCATAAATTCTATCTATATAATTGTCTCTAAGTTCATTATCATTTTGATGTTGTGATCCTTGGTAATGTTTAAATCCAAGCGCTTCAAAAAAATCCATATCTATTATAGATGCTCCAGTTGCTACAATTGCATCTACCATGTTGTATTTAACCATATCTCTATAGATATGCATACATCCAGCGGCAGAAGTAGACCCTGCAAGGGTTAAGAATATTGTACAATCTTTATCTTTAAGCATTTCATTATATATCTTAGATGCATTAGCAGTTTCTCTTGAAACAAAAGACATTTTTTCCATAGAAGATATAATTTTTCTAGAGTCGAAAGATGTAATATCAATATGCTCAACCTCTTTACTTAAAAAGTCTTTTTTTCTGTTATGATTAAGATTTTTTGTATCTGACATTATGCAACAAGAAACTCTTTATTTGTTTCTTTGTCATACATCGTCATTATTGGATCATCACAAACTTCGTAAATACTATCAGAATAATATCCATTAAATTGAGTTCTAAATGTCAATCCGTATGCTCCTAATTGACCTAATTCAATGTAATCACCTTCTTTAATATTATTAGGTAGAATAAAAGGTCCCTTCATATAATCCATGCTATCACATGTTGGTCCATAAAAATCAAATGAAGTCAATTTTTTTGATATAATTCTTCCACTTGTAATTATCCTTGATGGATAAACTATATTAGGCACACCTGCATCAAATAAAGTTCCGTATGTTCCATCATTAATATATAGCTTTTGTTTTTTTCTTAAATTTACTCTCACAATTGTCGAACCACTTTCTGCAACAATTGCTCGACCTGGCTCACATATAATTTCTGGTTTTTTTTCTAATTTTAATTTATTTAATGAAATTTTTATTTCCTCAAAATAAGAGTCTAATGATTGAGGAACTAAGTCAGGATAGATTGTTGGAAATCCTCCACCTATATTTATAACATCCGGAACAATTTTTGTTTTTTTTATTATATATTTAATTTCATTAATCCCTTTTGAATAGGATATTGGATGCATACATTGCGAACCCACATGAAAACTTAATCCTATTTTTTTTGCATACTGTTTTGTTAATCTATAAAGCCCTACGGCTTCAGAAGTTTGTGCGCCAAATTTTTTAGATAAATCTATTTCTGCGTGTTCATTAGAAACTGCAACTCTCACAAATAACTCTAAATCCTTAGCTTGATTAGTACTGTTTAGAATTTTTATTAATTCATCTTTTGTATCTATTGAAAAAGTCTTAATATTATATTTGAAATATGCTTCGTTTATACTTTCCTTGCTTTTTACAGTATGCATGTAGGAGCATTTTGCATCTGGGCTAACACTTCTAATTGCCTCAACTTCTTTAATTGAAGCGATATCAAAATCATTAATTCCGCTTTCCACGATAGTTTTTAATACTAATGGATGCGGGTTAGTTTTAACTGCATATAGGATTTTACCAGGAAATTTATTCTGAAAAAATTTAGAAGCTATATTTATAGAATCTCTTCTAATACAATAAACAGGTTCTGTTGGTTTCAGTTGGTTTACTAATTTATCAACTGATTTAAATTTTTGCATTTAAAGCTCCAAAAAAAATTTAATAAAAAAAACCGGCATAACTGCTATGCAAGTTTATATAAAACGAGCATTTATGCTGAAAATGAGCCAATGTAAAGTAAAAATGTACCCTTGAAATAATTTAGAATGTTTCCATATAAGGCACATGCCAGAAGTAGAAGTATTAAAAAAAATAACAGAATTTGAGGATAAATCCCTACTTATAGTAGATGATGATAACCCTTTTAGAGAAAGACTAGCTCGAGCAATGGAGAAAAAGGGCTTTTCTGTTTCACAAGCAGAGGGTGTAAAAATTGGAATAGAGTCTGTGAAATCAAAAAAACCTGCTTTTGCGGTTGTTGATTTAAGATTAAACGATGGAAACGGACTAGAAGTTGTAAAAGAAATCCAGAAAAATAACTCAGAGAGCAGAATAGTGATGCTTACAGGTTATGGAAATATACCAACTGCAGTAGCAGCCATTAAAGAAGGTGCAATAGACTATTTAGCTAAACCAGCAGATGCAGATGATGTAGAAAAAGCACTTTTAGCTGACCCAAATAAAAAAGCAGCTCCACCAGAAAATCCTATGTCTGCTGATAGAGTTAAATGGGAACATATTCACAGAGTTTTCGAATTATGTAATAGAAATGTATCTGAGACTGCAAGACGACTTAAAATGCATCGAAGAACTCTTCAAAGAATTTTATCAAAAAGATCTCCAAGATAATACTAAATATATTTTCTAAACCTGACAACTTTATTTACTAAAGTTGTTAACAATAATATTTTGAATAATTCTGCATAAAGAAATGGATAAACACCAAATTCTAATATTGGTTTATCCCAACCAATTAAATTTCCCAGCCATAAAATACCTAAAATATATATTACTGAAGTTGCAATTGTAATTTTCAAAAAATTTAAAATGTGGTTTTTATTGTATGTAAATATGCCTGCTAAAAGACAAGCAAATATAAAACCTACTAAATATCCCATTGTTGGGCCTACAAAATAAGCTATTCCTATTCCTTTTTCTGGTGAATTAGAAAATACTGGTAAACCCACAATTCCTTCTATTAAATAAAAAATAACTGAAAGAACCCCAACTTTATATCCAAAAGAAATTCCCAAAAACAAAACCACAAAAGTTTGCATAGTCATTGGAACTGGATAAAAAGGTATTTTAATTTTTGCAGATATTGTCAGT
>CABZTP010000031.1:0-4491 GCA_902528735.1 uncultured Pelagibacteraceae bacterium | reverse complement strand
CTTGGTATTTTTACTATAGCAATACTAGGTTACATTTTTTTTAAACAATCATTAAGTTGGCAAGCAATATTGGGTATGTTTCTTATAGTTATTGGTGTTACCTTGGTAAATATGTATTCAAGTAAAACAATATAATTTAATTGAAGAGTATTGGTTTACCAGCGGGATCTCCAATTATTTCATCATCCTTCATTTTGATATTACCATTAATAATTGTGTAGACAGGAGAGCCTTTAAATTTATATCCATCAAATGGACTCCACCCACATTTACTGTGAATATTTTCATTTTTAATCTCAATAACTCTGCCCATATCAATTATAGTAAAATCAGCGTCAAAATCTTTTTTTATAAAACCTTTGTTTTTAATGCCAAATACAGAAACTGGATTTTCACATAAAAGTTTAATTAATTGGTCTAATGTCAGTTTTTTATCATTTACATGATTTAACATAACTGGCAATAAAGTTTGTACACCAGGCATGCCTGAAGGTGACTGGGGATACTCTTTCAATTTATTTTCTTTTAAATGAGGTGCGTGGTCTGAACCAATTGTATCATTATAATTATTTCTTATAGCATACCATAATCTATCATAATGAGATTTATCTCTTAGAGGGGGGTTCATCTGAGCGAAAGTGCCAAGTTTGTCATAACAGTCTGGTGCATATATTGTTAGATGTTGAGGGGTAATTTCAAATGTTATGTTTCCTTTATTTTGAGATAAAAAATCTACTTCTTCTTTTGTTGTAACATGTAATATGTGAGCTTTTTTGTTAAGTCTCTTAGCAATCTTTACAATTCTTCTAGTAGATGAAATTGCACACTCTTCATTTCGCCATACAGGATGTGTATGTACATTACCAATTTCAATTAATTTTTTTCTTAAATTAATTATTTCTTCATCCTCTGAATGAACTGCAACTATTTTTGATGTGTTTTGAAATACTTTTTCAATATCTTCTTCTTTATCAACCAACAAGTTGCCTGTAGATGAGCCTGCAAAAAGTTTAACCCCACAGCAACCATCTAAACCCTTAAGATTTGCTAAATCGGATGAATTATCTGGAGTTGCACCAAAATAAAAAGCATAGTTGGAATACATTCTATTTTTAGCAAGATTTAATTTGTTGTTAAATTCTTTCATATTTGCTGTAGGAGGATTTGTATTCGGCATTTCAAATACACTAGTAATTCCACCAGCAATTGCTGCTTTACTTCCTGTATGCAGATCCTCAGCATTTGTTGAGCCGGGTTCCCTAAAATGAACTTGAGTATCCATACAACCAGGCAAAACCATTAAATTGGTAGCATCAACGGTTTCTTTACTTTCTTCTCCGTCTAAATCTCCAATTTTTGTGATTTTTCCGTTTTGTATACCAATATTAGTCTTAGTTAATTTGTGATCAATGTAACAATCACCGTTCTTAATAATAAGATCTAACATTTTCAGGAAATGTTATTATATTAATATTTTGGGATTATCAATGATGAAAAAAAATGATGTTTATATCTTAGAGGACAGAGGCCTTCTATACATTTCTGGTGATGATAGTAAAGAATTTTTACAAAATTTAATTACAAATAATATCAATAAAGTAAATGAAGACAATTCATGTTACTCAGCTTTACTTACTCCACAAGGTAAATATTTGTATGACTTTAATATAATAAAACATAAGACAGGATATTTATTAGATTGTGAAAAAAAAAATATAGAGAGTTTATATAAACAATTAAACTTATACAAACTTAGATCAAGAGTTGAAATTTTAAATTTAAGTAATGAATTTGTTATAGCAGTTTTAAGTAAAGAAAGATTTTTAGAAATTAAAGAAACAAACTCAATAGCTGGGTGCACGATAAAATATAGAGAAGATCATATTTTTCTTGATCCAAGAAATATTGAGCTTGGTGCCAGGTTAGTAACTAATTTAGAAAAGCTTTATTTATCATTAAAAAAACTTAATCTAAAAAGCTCTGATAAAAAAGAATATTATAATTTAAGTCATAGTGTTGGTATTCCACAAAATAATACTGACAAACTTCAAAATAAGATTTTTGGAATCGAATGCAACTTTGATGAATTGAATGCGATTGATTTTAAAAAAGGCTGTTACGTGGGACAAGAAAATACTGCAAGAATTAAATTAAAAAATAAACTAAATAAACGTCTTTTGCCTATTGAGATATTACAAGGTGAATTAGAAAGTGATTTGATAACTTTAGATAATGATGAAATAGGAAAAGTATTAATTAATGAAGATAATGCTTTTGCGATTATTAAAATAAAAAACGAAAAATTTAATTTTGATAAAACATTTGATTGTGGTTCCGCTAAAATTAAAGTTAAAAAACCTAATTGGTTACAAATTACTTAATAAATTTAGATAGGTCCGGTTTAAAGTAATTAGGACCTTTCATCACTTTTCCTTGTTCGTTATAAATTGGCTTACCATCTTTACCGAGTTTACTCATATTTGAATTTTGAACCTCTTCAAAGCATGCATCTAGATTAATTCCAAATGCATGACCTGCTCCGTATGTAACATATAGAATATCCGTTAAAGCATCAGCCACTTCTAAGAGATCATCATTATCTAATGCTAGTTTAAACTCATCTAATTCCTCTTTAATTAAATTATATCTAAGTTCATTTATTTTAACAGAACTGAAAGAAGGGCTTGATTTAACTTCCTGTCCAAAAGTCTGCATAAAATTTTTTACTTTTTGAAAATTTGTCATTTTACTCCTGTAAGATTATTGCAAACTAGTATATAAAATATTTGGTTATTTATTCAAATAAATGAAAACTAGAAAAGAATTTGACAGTTTAGGTGGCATAAACGTGCCAAATGACAAATATTGGGGAGCTTCAACACAAAGATCTAAAAAATTTTTTAATATTGGTAAAATTTTTGTTCCATCTTCAATAATACAATCGATTGCAATTATTAAGCGAAGTGCTGCCATAGTTCACAATAAAGACAAATTAATTTCTCCAAAAATCGCAAAATCAATAATCAAAGCTTCAAATGAAGTAATTAATGGTAAATTGAGTAAAAATTTTCCTTTAAAAGTTTGGCAGACAGGATCCGGGACTCAAACCAATATGAATGTTAATGAGGTGATATCAAATAGGGCTATAGAAATTTTAAAAGGAAAGAAAGGGTCAAAAAATCCTGTGCATCCAAATGACCATGTAAATAAATCTCAATCAACAAATGATGTTTTCCCTACTGCAATGCATATTTCTGTTGCAAAAGAGACAATAAATAAACTTTTACCAAGTTTAAAAATGTTAGAAACTTTTTTAGGGAAAAAAAGTAAAGAATTTAAAAAAATTGTTAAAATTGGAAGGACTCATCTTCAAGATGCAACGCCCTTATCACTAGGTCAAGAATTTTCGGGATATCATGAACAAATTAAAAAAAGTATAGATAGAATAAAATATTGTTTAAATGACATTTATTTCCTAGCCCAGGGAGGAACGGCTGTTGGGACAGGTATAAATTCAAAAAAAAACTTTGATAAAAAAATTGTAAATGAAATTAAGAAATTCTGTAAAATTAATTTCAAACCTGCTCCAAATAAATTTTCTGAATTAGCTGCTCATGATGCAATAGTAAATTTTTCTGGATCTTTAAATTCTTGTGCAGTTGCACTTATGAAGATATCAAATGACATAAGATTTCTAGGGTCTGGACCAAGAGCTGGTTATGGAGAACTTTTATTACCAGAGAATGAACCAGGATCTTCCATAATGCCTGGTAAAGTTAATCCTACTCAATGTGAGGCTGTTACAATGGTTTGTGCTAAGGTGATAGGGAACCACACTGGCATAACTGTTGCGGGTAGCCACGGGCATTTTGAACTAAATGTTTTTAAACCCTTAATCGCTTATAACATTTTACAATCTATAGATATTTTAGCAGATAGTGTTAAAAACTTCAGCTTGTATTGTGTGAGGGGGATTAAAGCTAACAAACAGAAAATTAAAGAACATTTAGATAATTCGTTGATGCTCGTAACCGCCTTAGCACCAAAAATTGGTTACGATAATGCAGCAAAAATTGCAAAAAAAGCATTAAAAAATGGTACAAAACTAAAAGACGAAGCAATTAAATCAGGTTTAATCAAAGAAAAAGAATATAACATACTCATTAACCCAATAAAAATGATTACACCTAATTAGTCTATCATTTTTCTTATATGCGATCTCAAGTTTTGTATATTTTTTACTAAAAAAATTTCTTTAGATTTTTCTTCGTTACTATTAATTTTAACATTGGTTATTAAAAAAATCTTATCCCCAACGTTTTTTTCTAAATCGAAGTTAATTTTTTTTATTTTTTTTGCTTTTTTTGACCCTATTTGAAATATTTTAGCAAACTCAATATGATTTTCTATATTTAATTCATTTTTTGATTTAAACTTTAAGTATCCATTTTTTTCAACAAAACTTATTTTAGTTTTTACATTTCCGATTTT
>CABZTP010000030.1:0-4534 GCA_902528735.1 uncultured Pelagibacteraceae bacterium | reverse complement strand
AAAAGTTTTAATTGGTGCATTAATATTTGGGGGCATAACTATTATGCAGCTACACATGCAAGCTGTTGGATTAAGAATCCCAGTTCAATTTTTAAGTGCATTACCATATTTGATGACAATAATAGTTTTAGTTGTAATCTCTCGTGATAGTAGAAAAATAAAACTCAATACACCAACTTCATTGGCTAAAATCTTCTATAAAGAAAAGTAATGTTAGGTATTCCAAAATAAATATTTTTTTTTTTTAAATTTCTGATTAACTAAGTTTTTCAAATAAAATTTAAAGGGGAAATTTAAAATGTATAAAAACTTTTTAAGATATTTAACTTCTGTAATATTTTTACTGGGGTTTAATGCAAGTGCAAATGCAGAATTTAAAGTTGGTTTTGTTTATGTTGGTCCTACAGGGGACCACGGCTGGACTTACCAGCATCATGAGGGTAGAAATGCTGTTGAAGCTGCAGGAATTAAAACGACATATGTCGAAAGCGTTCCTGAAGGAGCAGATGCAGAGAGAGTAATTCGACAATTAGCTCAATCTGGCCACGATTTAATTTTTACAACTAGTTTTGGATATATGGATCCAACTAATAAAGTTGCAAAAGAGTTTCCTAATGTAAAATTTGAGCATGCAACAGGATACAAAAGAGAACACTCTAATGTATCAACATATTCTGCAAGATTTTATGAAGGAAGAACTCTTTTAGGACATATTGCTGGTAAAATGACAAAAACAAATACCATTGGCTATATTGCGTCTTTTCCTATTCCAGAAGTTATAAGAGGAATTAATGCAATGACATTAGCTGCACAGAAAGTTAATCCAAATATTAAAACAAAAATAGTTTGGGTATTTACTTGGTATGATCCGGGTAAAGAGGCTGAAGCTGCGCAGGCTTTAATTGATCAAGGAGCTGATATCATAATGCAACATACTGACAGTACTGCACCAGTTCAAACTGCAGAAAAAGCTGGTGTTTGGTCATTTGGACAAGCAAGCGATATGCAAAGATTTGCACCTAAATCAATTTTAACTTCAATCATTGATGATTGGGCACCTTACTATGTTGAAAGAGCAATTGCTGCAAGAGATGGTACTTGGGGTCAGCAAGATACATGGCATGGTCTTAACGAAGGAATGGTTGCAATGGCACCTTATAATTCAGCAATGGGTTCTGATTTAGTTAAAGAGGTAGAACAACTTCAAAAAGATCTAGCAAGCGGAAAAGCCCATTCATTTACTGGTCCTATCTATGATCAAAAAGGTAAGCTACTAGTTGCTGAAGGAAAAGTTGCTGATGACGGCATGTTAGCTGGAATGAGTGTTTATGTAAAAGGAGTTGAAGGAGATATTCCAAAATAATTAGGTAAAAAAAATTAAAAGGCCAACTATATGTTGGCCTTTTTTTTACAAATGTTTTTTCCTTAAAGCATCAATGTCTATTTCATCATAATATTCGGAAGGTTGAACAATCCACGGATCACTTTCTAATAAAATCGGGCAGTAATCAGGTGTAAATGACGAAGATTTTTTCTTCCAAAGACAAGCTGTTTTAATTTCTTCTATATAATTTTTTACAGGAGGATAATTTTTTAACCATTTAATACTTTCATTTAATGTTAATCCAGTATCTGACAAATCATCAACAAGTAAAATTTTTTTAAAATCTTCACTTTTAGCGATCGAGCTTATGTCTCTTGCAAAAATAAGTTCGCCCTGTTTATTTTCTACAGTTTCTCCGGAATAACTTTGAATAACAACATAAGCAGTAGGTAATTTAAATATTCTTGATAGCATATCAATTATAGGTGCGGCACCCCTCATTATTCCGACTAAAACAGAAGGTTTATAATTTTTTTCGATTGTAAGAGCTAACTTTTCAACTGCTAATTTATAATCTTCATAATTGATTATTAATTTTTCTGCCATTAAATTTGGTAACATAAAAAAAATTAATTAAAAAGGAGAAACATGAAAGGTTACTGGATTGCAACTTACAGTGAAATTAAAGACCCTGAAAGAATGAAAAAATATGCTGATAAAGCAAAGGAAGCTGTATTAAAACATTCTGGAAAAATTTTAGCTAGAAGTGCTAATAACATTGCACTTGAGGGTAGAGAAATGGTTAGAATAGCACTTGCAGAATTCATGGACGTGGAAACTGCAAAAAAATGTTACGATTCTGAAGAATACATTGAGGCAAGAACATATCTTAAAGACAATGTAATTAGAGAACATATGATATTTGAAGGAATGGAATAAATTAAAAAAGGGGTAAATATGAAGGCATATTGGGTGAGTTTATATACAGAGATATCAAACCAAGATAACCTAAAAAAATATGGTGAAAATGCAATACCAGTTATAAAAAAATATGGTGGTACTCCTGTAGTTAGAGGAGGAAAACTAAAATATTATAGTGGTGACAAAATATTAAGAACCGTCATTTGGGAATTTCCCAGTTATGACAAGGCCATATCTTGTCATGATTCAGATGATTATTTAAAAGCTTGGTCTTATGCAAAACAAACTACAAAAAGACATATGTTTATCGTGGAGGGGGCTAATACTGAATAGTATCATCATCAATTGAACGCCATAAATACCAAGTTGCAACTGAACAATATGGAGAAAATCTTTTTTGAAGTTTTTTTACAAAAGTTTCAGGTGGAAGATAATTTTTTTTATAATTATTTGAAATTGCTCTTAATAAACCAATATCCTGCACCGGCCAAATATTAGATCTATTATACGTAAATAATAAAATCATTTCAGCAGACCATCTTCCAATCTGTCTTAAGGTTGAAAGATACTCAATAGCCTCTACATCGGACATTTTTGTGATTAACCTGGGATTAAAAGTTTTATCTTTAAACTTTTGAGACATCTCTAATATGCCTCGAATTTTTTGACGACTGAGACCACATTTTTTTAATTGGGATACTTTTAATTTTGAAACAACTTTTGGATTAATTTTTTTTTTGCAGGCATTTTCAAACTTTTTGAACACAGAATCTGCTGCAGCAACACTAATTTGTTGTCCTACTATACTTTTACATAATGAATAAAAAACGTCTTTTCTAGTTCTTAAATGATTATCTTTGTATTTTTTAATAAGAGATTTCATAATATCGTCTTTTTTTGAAAGATAATTTTTTGCTGCTATCCAATATGGGGGCGCTTTACTCATTTCTACTAACTGTTACTTGTTTATTAAGAAATATTTCTCTTCGAAATATAATAATTGAGGATATAATTACTAAAGATGCTCCCATCAATGTTTTAATTGTTGGAATCTCGTCCCAGATTAAATAACCAAAAATTATTGCAAATATTAGACCCAAATATTTTAGTGGTGTTACTAACGAAACTTCAGATAATTTATACGATTGGCTTAATAATAAATTTGCTGTGCCGCCCAATATACCAATTGTACATAATAAAAAAAAATCAATTAATGAAGGCATGATCCAGCCATAAGGTATTGATATAATGCCTACCAATGTAATTGCAAAAGAAAAAAAGAATGAAATTAGCCAAACCGGTTCTGTTGTTGAAAGTTGTCTAATAGTAATTGCAACATATGACATTCCAATGCAAAAAATTATAGGGAATAAATAATAAATATTTAAACTTGAAAAGCCAGGTTGCGTGATAACTAAAACACCAATAAAACCAACAAATACTGCAGCCCATCTGTAAACACCCACTCTCTCGCTTAGAAAAAAAATAGAAAGCAGTGTTGTAAAAATCGGAGCAGCAAAAGAAATGCTTGTAACTGTTGCAAGAGGAAGGTTTCTAAGGGCAAGAAATATTGCCGCTAAAGCTATCAATCCTGAACAACACCTTTTTAAATGCAATCCTGGTCTTTTGGTTAAGTAAAAATTTTTAAACCTTTCATTGGGTATTAAAAAAATAATTGGCAATATACCAAATAGACCTCTAAAAAACATTACTTGTCCAATAGGATAATCAGACGTCCATTTAACCATAACATCCATGGACGAAAAAGCGCATATAGACAAAAACATGTAAAAAAAGCCTAATTGATTTTTGGAAAGCATGATAATAACTTTAGATTAATTAAAACTTTTATCAATGGAAATAGCAACTCTAGGTCTTGGATGTTTTTGGGGTCCTGAAATTAAATTTAATAAATTGGAAGGTGTGGTTAACACCGAGGTTGGATATTGTGGTGGCAAGACAGAACAAACTTCTTATAAGGAAGTTTGTTATGGAAATACTAATCATGCAGAAGTAGTCAAAATTGAATTTGATGATACAAAAATATCTTATGAAGATATTTTAAGATATTTTTTTGAATTTCACGATCCAACTACTTTAAATAGACAAGGTCCTGATGTAGGAACCCAGTACAGAAGTGAAATATTTGTTCATAATGAAGATCAAAATAAAATTGCTAGCAAAATATTAAATGAATTTAATGAAAAGTTTGAAGGTAAAATTGTAACTAAAATTTCAAAATCAAAAAATTATAGTAAAGCAGAAGATTATCATCAAAAATATTTGGAA
>CABZTP010000029.1:0-4943 GCA_902528735.1 uncultured Pelagibacteraceae bacterium | reverse complement strand
AATTTAATATTAAAAATTTTATAAATTTTTCTGTAATATTTTTTTAATTCTGAGTAATTAACGCCCCAATTAAAATTTTTTTGAAAATCTTCTTTATCAAATTCAGCTAATTGACCTCCCCACAAAGTGCTATTACCTCCTAAACCAATACTGATATTTCTTTGAAAACCTTCATGATAAATTACATTTAATTTATGATGCATATTTTTTCTTTTTATTGCTACATCAGAGCCCTTTTCGAGTATTGTTATATTTTTAAATTTTTTTTTAAGTCTCTCAGCTAAAAACAGGCCAGTAGTTCCACCTCCAACTATTAATACATCTGTTTTAAGATTTTTATTTTTTTTTTTATTTTGATCTATTATCATTTTAATAAATTTCTAAGATTTTTCTTGATAAATTTTTTGCATATTCTGGCTTAATTCTATTATGAGTCGGCAATGTAATTAAGGTGTTACTAAATCCAGTTAAGTTGCTAGTTTTGCCATATTTTCTATATTTTTTAATATTGCTGCAATTTGGATAAAAAAAACCGCCAACATAAAATCCAGAGCTTAATAGGTTTTCTAGTAAATACTCTTTATGGTTTAAATTCTTTGCTGTTATGAGAAAATGCATAAACTCATTATTTTTAAAAAATTCCACTGAATTCTTGTTTTCAATTACACTGATATTTTTTAAAAATTTGTAATATACTTTTGATATCCTTTGTCTATGCATTAAGTTTTTTTTGTAGTTAAAAGTTTTGTTGTAAATTTCTTCAATAGCTGCATGTGAAGGAAGTGAAAAATAGGTTTTATCTAACTTAAAAGCTTCCTCAAGATATTTTTTTTTATTCAAAAAGAGATTTTTATTATTCTTCAAAATTTTTAAAATGTTAAAAGTAAATATTTCAAAAAAATATTTATTAGTATAAATCTCAAACTTAAGTGTTTGAAAGCATTTTTTTAAATAGTGTGATGGTTTTAATTTCTTCCAATTTGATGTCTCTCTATGAATGTAATTAGAATAATTTTTTTTGTAAGATATTGCTCCTCCAAAAAAATAATTTATAAATTTGTAGGATGAAAAACTATAAATAGAAAAATCACTACTTTTTCCAATATTAATGCCACATGATTTACCTGAATGAGAAATTGCACAATCTTCGATTAATGCAATATTGTATTTCTTACATAAATAACTTATTTCTTTATAATCTTTTTGATTAGTGTGATAATGCGTAATTATTACAGCATTAGGATTCAATTTTGCGTATTTCTTGAATTTAGACATCAAGATATCAGTTGAATTAGTCCTATGGTCAAGAAAAACTGGTTTTCCACCAGCAGCTAATACTAAATCAATTACTTCAGGTATTGTATATGGACTCATAAGAATTAAATTATTTTTTTTTCTTTTTAAACAAACTTTAACCGATAGATAAATTCCAGATCTTGCTCTACCTAATAATTTGACTTCTTTATTTATATTAAATAAAGCCTTAATTCTCTTTACAAGTTTTTTTTCCAAACTTTTATTTTCAAATATGAACGATTTAAAATAACTAAAATAATTTATTGAATTAATAATTTGTTTTGGATAGTGCATTCTTAAGCTTAATATAAATCTTATATTTATATAGTTTTTTAATAATTATGCTATATGTAATTGTTCATGCTTAAAAACATTCTAATAACTGGAGGAGCTGGATATATCGGAAGTCATGTGGCAGTAGAATTATTAAGACTAGGTTATAATGTTACCATCATTGATAATTTTTCAAATTCTAAGATTTCCAATATTAATAAAATAAAAAAAATTTCAAAAAAAAAATTTTTTTTTTATAAAGAAGACATTAGAAAAACAAAAAAAATATTTAAAATACTAAAAAAAAGAAAGATAGAATTTGTTTTTCATCTTGCTGCTTTAAAAGCAGTAAATGAGTCCGTTTTATTTCCTGATAAATATTACACTAATAATATTTTTGGACACGTAAGTCTTTTGAAAGCAATGACAGATGCAAATATTTATAGATTAGTTTTTAGTTCTAGTGCAGTTGTTTATGGAAATACCAGATCACTTCCAATAAAAGAAAGTGAGTCTCAAAAACCCCTAAGTCCTTATGGAATTACAAAATTTTTTTGTGAAAAACATCTTGATTATATATGTTCATCAAAAAAAGAATACAAAGTAGTTTCTCTTAGATATTTTAATCCAGTAGGCTCACATAATTCTGGGGTAATTGGAGACAAACCAGATAAGCCAAATAATATAATGCCAATAATTAATAACGTTGCGCTGGGTAAAAAAAAATACTTTGAAGTTTTTGGAACAAAATACAAAACAAGAGATGGAACGGCCATAAGAGATTATATTCACGTTATGGATGTAGTAGATGCACATATATTATGTTTAAAAAAAATTAATAAAATAAATGGTCATGAAATATTTAATATTGGAACTGGAAAAGGTATTTCAGTATTAGATCTTTTAAATGAATATCAAAAAATAAATAATATAAAATTAAATATTAAAAATGCCCCTAATAGAGAAGGAGATATTCCAATTAGTTATGCTGATGTAAAAAAAATTAAAGATAAATTAAATTGGAAATCTAAGTATAAGCTGAAAGAGATGTGCAAATCTAGTTACGACTTCGCAAAAAAATTTAATTAATTAAATTATTTAAATAAATTTTTCCTTTTTTTAAAGGTATTAAGAGAAAAGAGATTATATTTATAAATCTAGCTATAATAAAATTAAATGTTTTTCTCAAAAAAACTTATATTTTTATATTTTTGGTAATATCTAAAAATAGTGAAGTCTCTTAAGTTCAAAGATTTTTGAAATTTCATTATTCATTTCAGAGTAATTCTGTGACCATCCGATATTAAGTTTTTTGTTTTTTTGCAAAGAAACAACCTTTCCACTCAGTATATTTAATCCTTGTTTGCAATTATTTTCTTCACTTTCATCAAAAAGAAGTTGCATACCCAAACAAATACCAATAATTATTTTTTTTTTTTTATGAAAGTCCTTAATTGCATTATCTATATTTTTTTTTTTAATATTAATCATGGCAGAACCAAATGAACCAACTCCGGGCAAAACTAAAGCTTTAGAATTTTCTATAATAATTAAATCGGGTGTAACAATTGAATTAAGACCAATTTTTTTTAAAGCCATGTCTAAACCAAAAACATTTCCCATTCCATAATCTGCTATGCAAATATCGTATTTTTTTTTGTTCATATATTATTTATGTAATTTTTTAATTCGCTGATTGTAATATTTTCAAATTTTTCAAATTTTTCCTCCTTTTTTAAGAATTCAAAATTCCCTTCATCATTAAACCAATTTTTGTCTAAATTATTTAATACATAATTATAATGTAGTGCAGAGCTTATAAAGATTCCCGATGGATTAGAAAAAGTCAATAATTCTTTCAAATGCTCTTTTTTTCCGAAACCCCCTCCTATAATAAAAGGCATATCACTTTCTTTTGTAATTTTTTCTGATAGCTCAACATCGAAACCTTTACCGGTTCCATCTCTATCAATTGATGTTACTAATATCTCTCCCGCACCTTTATTTTCTACTTTTTCTGTCCAACTAAAAAGCTCAATATCTGTTTCTTCTCTACCATAATCAATATAACATTTATAATCCCCTTTAGCTTTAAAAACTTCCATTGAAATAATAAGTGTAGAGCTTCCAAATTCATCTGATATTTTGTCTATAATATCCGGATTTTTTATTGCTGATGTATTAATAAATATTCGGTCTGCGCCTGAAGCTAGAATTTTTTTAACATCATTTGAATTTCTAATACCACCACCTACTACAAATGGTATAAAAACATCTCTTGAAACTCTTTTAATTAGCTCGGTCAAAGAGTTTCTTTCATATAAACTTGCTACAACATCATGATAAATAATTTCATCTGCAAAATTTGAGAAATAAAATTCAGAAAATTTAGCTGGGTCACCAAGTGCTCTTAAGCCTTCTAAATGCACACCTTTAACTAGATTTTTGCCTTTAACATCAATTTTAGGTATAATTCTTAAAGTCCTTACTAGTTAAGATCAGTTAGTTTTATACTTTTTTTTACAAAATTAAAAAGATTGCTAGAAGAAAATAAAAAACCTCTTATGCGAGATTTTTTTGCAAAGATCATATCCGTCTTTTGATCTCCTATCATAAACGATTTTTTTTTGTCTATATTCCACCTTTTTTGTGCTAATTTAAACATTCCGTTATTAGGCTTTCTCAGTGAACTTTTTTTTTTATATTTTTTAATAACTCCATCAATATGATAAGGACAAAAATATATTGCATCTATTTTAACGTTTATTTTCAGTAAACTATTCCTAATATAGCGATTTATTTTATTTAAATCTTTTAATGTAAAATAGTCTCTAGCAATACCAGACTGATTGGTAACTATAATTAATTTATAACCGTTATTTTTGAAATATTTTAATGTTTTTTTTGCACCAGGTATCCACTTAAAATCTTTTAATTTGCCTATATAACCGTTATTTATTTTAGAAGAATTAATTACACCATCTCTATCAAAAAAAGCTATTTTTACAGGTTTTTTTTTTGGTTTTGTCAAATCTTTATTTTTTCGTTTATTACTTTTTGCAGACTAAGTTTTCCTAAATAGTATAAAAATATTGAGTAGGGATAATGATGCAATCCAGCAATATTTAAAAAAATAAGAGATGTGAGTATTTTAACTTTATATACAGAAAGATTATTTTGCCTAATAAAATTAAAAAGAATTTTTTGACACTCCTTATTAGTTTTAGATCTAAAGAAACTTAATTTAATTTTTTGACCTTCGGCATTTTGATAGACTAATAATATTATGGTCGATAATTAATCCATGATTTATTTTTGCTAAATCATAATACAAGTCTCCATAATTTTTTAATCCGGAAAAATCTTCTCTCCAA
>CABZTP010000028.1:0-5558 GCA_902528735.1 uncultured Pelagibacteraceae bacterium | reverse complement strand
GATGCTAAAGAATGGTTTAAATCTTTAGAAGTAAAATTAGATAAAAGACAAATCAAAATTGCACAACATATATTAAAAGAAATTAATGAGCGTTTAGATTTTCTTTTAAACGTCGGTCTTGATTATTTAACGCTATCAAGAGAATCTGGGACACTATCAGGTGGTGAAGCCCAAAGAATTAGGCTAGCTTCTCAAATTGGATCAGGTTTGACAGGAGTCCTATATGTATTAGATGAACCCTCTATAGGCTTACATCAAAAAGATAACGTTAAACTAATAGATGCTCTTAAAAGATTAAGAGATTTAGGTAACACAGTAATCGTTGTTGAGCATGATACAGAAACAATGGAAAATGCTGATCATATAATAGACTTAGGACCCGAGGCTGGAAATAAAGGTGGTGAAATTGTTGCACAAGGGACTTATGAAGAAATTTTAAAGAATGATGGAAGTATTACAGGTAGATATTTGTCTAATAAAAGTTTTATACAGATCCCTAAAAATAGAAGACTTGCTAAAAATGGAAGATTTTTAGAAATTAATGGAGCATCAGGAAATAATTTAAATAGTGTTAATTTGAAAATACCACTAGGAAGTTTCACATGTGTAACAGGAGTATCAGGTAGTGGTAAATCTACATTAATACTTCAAACATTATATAATGCATTAAATCTTACATTAAATAATAATAAATCTAGAAAATTACCTCAACCTTTCAGGGGCTTTAAAGGAATAGAATTAGTCGACAAAGTTATAGATATTGATCAATCACCGATTGGCAGGACTCCAAGATCAAATCCAGCAACTTATACTGGTGCTTTTGGACCAATTAGAGATTGGTTTACAAATCTTCCAGAGTCGAAAAGTAGAGGCTATAAACCAGGAAGATTTTCTTTTAATGTAAAGGGCGGAAGATGTGAAGCTTGTGAAGGAGATGGTGTTATTACGTATGAAATGCACTTTCTACCTGATGTTTATATAACTTGTGATGAGTGTAAAGGAACTAGATACAACAGAGAAACTTTAGAAATTAAATTTAAAGATAAAAGCATAGCAGATGTTTTAAATATGACAGTTGACGAAGGATGTGAATATTTTGAAAATATTTCAAATATCAGAAGTAAACTTTTAACATTAAAAAAAGTTGGTCTTGGATATATTAAAATAGGTCAGCAAGCTACTACCCTATCAGGTGGAGAAGCACAGAGAATTAAATTAGCAAAAGAACTCTCAAAAAGATCAACTGGACGAACAATGTATATTTTGGATGAACCAACTACTGGCTTACATCAGCACGATATAAAAAAACTTTTAGAAATATTACACACTTTTGTTGCAACTGGAAATTCTGTAGTAGTAATTGAACATAATTTAGATGTTATTAAAACAGCAGACTATATTGTAGATATGGGGCCAGAAGGTGGTGTTAAAGGTGGTAATATTATTGCCGAGGGAAAACCCGAGGAAGTTGCGAAGGTTAAGGAAAGTTATACTGGTAAATTTTTAAAGCCTTTATTAGATACAAAATTTAAAAAAACTGCTTAATCTTTATAAAAAAATAAGATAAAATAAATAGTATGACTTCTATATTACAATCATTATCTAAAACAGTTCATTTATCATTAGCTATAGCAATATTATTATTTATAGGCCTTTATATTGGTAATGGAGGATTTGATTTTGATGTTTTGTTTTGGAGTTGGTTGTTGAGATATGTTCATGTAACTGTAAGTATTATGTGGATTGGTTTACTTTGGTATTTTAATTTTATTCAAATACCTAATATGACTAAAATTCCAGATGAACAAAAACCTGCAATTGGAAAAGTTATAGCTCCTTCAGCATTATTTTGGTTTAGATGGGCTGCATTATTTACAATTGTTTCGGGTTTACTATTAGCTTATCTAAATGGATATGTGCACCAAGCAATGACACTAGGAATAGGTTCTGGTGGAGGAAAAAATACAGCTATAGGAATTGGAATGTGGTTAGGATTAATAATGGCATTCAATGTTTGGTTTGTAATCTGGCCAAATCAAAAAAAAGCTTTGGGTATGGTTGAGTGTGAACCTGAGGTTAAAGCTAAATCAGCAAAAACAGCTATGTTATTTTCAAGAACTAATACTCTTTTATCTTTGCCAATGTTGTTGACAATGGTAGCCGCACAAAATCTTTATTAATTATTCTTTTTCTTCTTTAACAATAGTTCTTTGACTAACTTTTAGAGACACCAATACCGGATTTGCTATATAAATAGAAGAATATGTTCCAAATATTACTCCTAATATCATAGCTAATGAAAATCCTTTTAATATCTCTCCACCAAAAATAAATATAGATAACAACGCTAAAAGCGTTGTCACTGAAGTTATAATTGTTCTTGATAATGTCTCATTAATTGAAATATTCGTAAGTTCAAATATTTTTACATCTGAATATTTACGTAAATTTTCTCTTACCCTATCAAATATCACAACGGTATCATTCATTGAATATCCAACTATTGTTAAAACTGCTGCAACTATAGAAAGATTAATTTCTAGAGAAAATACAGAAAATATTCCTAGTGTGATTATAACATCATGAAATAATGCCAAAATAGCTCCTAGACTAAATTGCCACTCAAATCTGATCCAAATATACAAAAGCATTGCTGCTAATGATAAAACTATTGCTATTACACCAGATTTCAATAGCTCGGCACTAACTTTTGGTCCAACGTTTTCTACTCTTCTAAAATCAACTGAGCCTATTGAATTTGATAATTTTATCTTTATTTCTTCTATAAATTTTGGATCATTTGAATTTTGTTTTTCAAATTTTACCACAAAGTCTGTTTCATTACCAAAATTTTTCACCGAAACATCACCAAGGTTCATTTGATTAAAACTATCTCTGATTTTTGTAATATTAGCAGTAGATTTATCAGTTCTTAGTTCAATTAAAGTACCACCCTTAAAATCAACACCAAAATTCAATCCTTTGAAAATTAAAAAAAGTAATGAAACAACAATTAATATACCAGACAATATATTAAAGCTTTTGTAAAACTTATTAAAATAGATTGTTCTCATTAAATTAATTTTTCCTTATGTTTATTTTTGATGACATAGTAAGCTGTAATCAAACGAGCAATAAAATAGACAGAAAATAATGTTGTAAGTATTCCAATACCTAAAGTAATTGAGAAACCTTTGATTGGTCCAGAACCCATGAAAAAAAGGATCACTGCAGCGATTAAAGTAGTAATATTAGCATCCAAAATTGTTGTTCGTGATTTTGTATAACCAGAGTCAAATGCAATAATTGAGTTATTTTCATTTATTAATTCTTCTTTAATTCTCTCAAAAATTAGAACATTCGCATCAACTGCCATACCAACAGTTAAGATAATTCCTGCAATTCCAGGGAGTGTAAGTGTTGCTTCAAATAAAGTTAAAATTCCAACTAATAAAAATAAATTTGTTATTAAAGCTAAATTCGCAATCAAACCAAAAAATCTATATTTATAAAACATGAAAGCAACAACTAGGATAAAGCCTATTATCAATGACATAATTCCAGCATTAATCGAGTCTTTTCCAAGTTCAGGACCGACGGTTCTTTCTTCGATTATATTTAGTGGGGCTGGTAATGCACCAGATCTTAATAATAAAGCTAAATCTGTTGCTGATTGAAAATTAAAATTACCTGATATTTGCCCAGAGCCACCAACAATTGGTTCTCTTATTACAGGGGCACTAATTATTTTTCCATCTAATACTATTGCAAGAGATCTTCCTACACCTGATGAAGTGGCTTTTCCAAATTTCTTTGCACCTACTCTATCCAAATTAAATGAAACAACAGTTTCATTTGTTTGATTATTCATTGTAGGTTTTGCATCTGCTAAGTTATCTCCACTTAAAATAATTCTTTTACTAACAATCGTTTCTCCCGATCCATCTTCAAACTGTAGTTTTTCAGTTCCAAAGGATTCCTCTTGATTATTCGTGACAAATTGAAAAGTTAAATTCGCAGTTTTTCCAAGTAACGATTTTATTCTACCAGGATCATCCAGTCCTGGCAATTCAACAAGAATTCTATCATTGCCTCTTTTTAAAATATTTGGCTCATTTGTTCCGACTTCATCAACTCTTCTTCTTACTGTCTCAATTGCTTGATCTAAGGAAGAATTTTTTAATAAAACCAATCCATAATCAGAAAATTTTAATTTGAATGAAGTGTCCATATTTTCAAAGTTAAATTGGTGAGATTTGTATTGTTGAAAATAAGGATTTACCTCACTTTTATCGTCATCTAACAAAGATTTAACATCCTCAATCTTAGAATTTTCAACATCAAATATGATTGCCTTATTTTCAATTACAAAATTTCTAACTTTGATATCTTTTTGTTTAAAAAATTTTTTAAATTCTAATACTTTGCTTTGTAACCTTTGTTTTATAACTGGTTCATTATCTATCTCTAGGAGTAAGTACGATCCACCCTGGAGATCTAAACCTAATTTTATATTTTTAGAAAAATATTCATCATCAATTTTCGTAAAATTAGATAAAGTAAAATATGAAATAATAAGAGTAAAAATTAAAACGCTAAAAACTCTTAATTTAGAAAAATATAACACTTTAAAAAGTAATTATTTTTTTGGCTCTGCCTTTGTGACTAATCCCTGAATTCCAGTAGACCTTACTATTTCTACCTTAACATTTTCAGATATCATAACTTCAACTTTTTCGTTATCGATAACTCTTTCAACAGTACCAACTATACCTCCAGAGGTAATAACTTTATCACCGCGCTTTAAAGCTTCAACCATCGCTTTATGTTCTTTAACTTTCTTTTGCTGAGGTCTGATTAAGAAAAAGTAAAATATTACAAAGATTAATATTAGTGGTATAAATTGTCCAATTCCAGCGTCCATATATGTCCTTTAAAGTTATCGATTATTTATACTATCTAGTTTTAGAAGACAACTCTTAATTGATACCTATTTTCTCTATATTGTTCATATAAGGTCTTAGTTTATCTGGTATGATTATAGAACCATCTTCAATTTGATAATTTTCTAAGATTGCAATTAAAGTCCTACCCACGGCAAGCCCACTGCCATTTAAAGTTCCAACAAATTCATTTTCATTATTATTATTTTTGTATCTAGCTTTCATTCTTTTAGCTTGAAAAGTTCCACAAGAAGAACAGCTAGATATTTCTCTATATTTATTTTCTGAAGGTAACCATACTTCTATATCATAAGTTTTTTCAGCACTAAAACCCATATCACCTGTGCTTAAAATTACCTTCCTATATGGTAATTTTAAATCATCTAAAATTTTTGTAGCACAATTAGTCATTCTCTCTAATTCATCTGTACATTTATCATTTTCTACAATGCTTACTAATTCAACTTTATAAAATTGGTGTTGTCTGATCATACCTTTTGTATCTTTACCATAACTACCAGCCTCTTTTCTAAAACATGGAGTAGAAGCAACTAACCTCATTGGTAAAGATTTGATATTCAAAATCTGATTTTTTACCATATTTGTTAAAATTAC
>CABZTP010000027.1:0-5739 GCA_902528735.1 uncultured Pelagibacteraceae bacterium | reverse complement strand
TGGATTTTCAATGGCAACTTCAAATATATTAAAGGTTCTAGAAGTAAATTTTAAAGGTGTAAATGTTTTAGCGGATCAAAAACTTAGAGAAGGTATAAAAGTATTTAGTGACTGGCCAACCATTCCTCAATTATATATTAAAAAAGAGTTTATTGGTGGATGTGATATCGTAAAAGAAATGTACGAAAATGGAGAACTTTCCAAACTTCTTGAAAATAAAGGAATAAACTTTAAAGCTAAGAATTAATTATCTAGAGTAATATTCAATCACTAAGTTTGGTTCCATTACAACTGGATAAGGAACCTCTTCAAAAGCAGGTATTCTTACAAACTTAACTTTTTTGTTCTTTTCATCTAATTGAAGATACTCAGGAACTTCACGTTCTTTGTTTGCAAGTGCAATATCAATTAAAGCTAACTGTTTTGATTTATCTCTAATTTCAATTGTGTCTTCTTCTTTTACTTGATAGCTTGAAACATTAACTTTTTTTCCGTTCACTTTTACATGACCATGGTTAATTAGCTGTCTTGATGAAAATATTGTGTTTGATAACTTTGATCTATAGATGACAGCATCCAATCTTCTCTCTAACAATCCAATTAAATTTTCAGCAGTATCACCTTTTTTCATTATAGCTTTTTTATAAACATTTCTAAACTGTCTCTCGTTCATATTACCATAGTATGATTTTAGTTTTTGCTTTGCCTGAAGCTGAATTCCATAATCCGAAAGTTTTCCTGCTTTTGCTTGTCCATGCTGTCCTGGAGGATATGCTCTAGTATTGAAAGGACTTTTTGGTCTTCCCCATAAATTTACCTTAAGTCTTCTGTCAACTTTGTGTTTAGAGTTTAATCTTTTTGTCATTGATATTGGCTTTATAAGCCTAAGTTATGTTTTGTCAATCAACCTTTTCCTTGCTTAAGCCAGCAAATACACTCGATAAAATGCGAGTTTCTTTTTCTGAAAGATTAAGTTTAAAGAAAATACTTCTTAAATTTTCTATCATGATAGGTTTTTTTTCAGGTGGGTGAAAAAAATTCTTATTCTCTAAATTCTTGATACACAAATTTATCATTGTTTGAATATCATTTTTATTTGCAGTTTTTATTTTTTTTGATTTATCAAAAGTAAATTTTTTGTTTGAAATTAGACCGGACACTGTTTGTGCTACAATAATTAAACTATGAGATAAATTTAAAGATCTAAAATTTTTATTACTTGGGATTTGCAAAGTATAATCAGCATAACTAACTTCATTATTCGATAATCCAGATGCCTCTGATCCAAAAAGAAAACCAACTTTTTTTTTGTAATTAATTTTATTAAGATCAGTTATTGAAATATGTTTAATGTTCTTATTTCTAAATCTTGCAGATGTGGCAACCAATATATCTAAATTACTTAATGATGTTTCTAAATTCTCATGTAGTTTTGCTTTTCTAATTATATCTTTTGCACCTACAGATGTTGCGATAATTTTGTCATTTGGAAATGCGGGTCTTGGACTAACAATTGATAGATTGCTAAAATTGAAGTTTTTTATAGCTCTAGCACAAGCTCCTATATTTTCTGATAGTTGTGGTTTGTGTAAAATGAACGATATATTTTTAAATGACATCAAGTACTTGCGGGGGCATTATCCTTAAATAACTTATAATCTAAACTATCAACTAAAGCCTTAAAAGATGCATCAATAATATTTGGAGAAACTCCTATAGTAAACCAATTGCCATGTTTTGAGTCTGCACTTTCTATAGAAACTCTAGTAACAGCTCCAGTACCAGTGTTTAATATCCTAACTTTATAATCAATTAATTTTAGATCTTTTAAATATTCTGAATATTTTTCAAGTTTATTTACGTTTTTCCGAATTGCATTATCTAATGCATTGACAGGTCCGTTTCCTTCTCCTTCACATAATATTTTATGACCATCTACCTCAAGTTTTGCTTTTGCAAATGAAATTACTTCACCAGTTGAATCTTTTTTAACTGAAACATCATATTCATTAATCGAAATATATCTCGGTATTTCGCCCATTAATCTTCTAGCTAAAAGTTCAAAAGATGCGTCGGCACCATCATAACTATATCCTATGAACTCTCTATCTTTTACTTCATCAAGAAGTTTTCTTATTTTTGGATCGTTCTTTTTAATATCAATACCAATTGCATTTAATCTAGACATAATATTAGATTGGCCAGATTGATCTGAAATAACAATGTTTCTGGCATTACCTACTTCATCAGGGTTAATATGCTCGTAAGTTTTTGGATCTTTTTGTACCGCTGAAACATGCATTCCACCTTTATGAGAAAATGCAGAAGCACCAACATAAGGTAAATGTTTATTTGGTTTTCTATTTAATATTTCGTCTAACAATCTTGAGCATTGTGTTAAATTTTTAATATTTTCTGGTTTTATATTAATTTCATACTTTTCTGAGAAATCTTTCTTTAAAAAAAAAGTTGGAATTAAGGACATTAAATTTGCATTCCCACATCTCTCACCTAATCCATTTATTGTGCCCTGAACTTGCCTAACTCCTGCTTGAACAGCAAATAAACTATTAGCAACTGCATTTTCAGTATCATTATGTGCATGTATTCCAAGATTTTTACCAGGAACATGTTTTATCACTTCTTCAACAATCTTTGAAATTTCGTGAGGTAATGTCCCTCCATTAGTATCACATAAAACTATCCATCTTGCTCCATTATCATATGCTGCTTTTAAACACGATATTGCATATTCGGGATTTGATTTATAACCATCAAAAAAATGCTCAGCATCAAACATGAATTCTTTACCTGAATTCACAATATGCTTTGTGCTCTCACTAATGTTTTTAATATTTTCATCATTTGAAATACCTAAAGCTACATCGACATGAAAATCCCAAGTTTTACCAAACAAACAAACCGAAGTACTCTTTGAATTTATTAAAGATGACAACATTGGATCATTTTTTGCACTATGTTCAGATTTTTTTGTCATACCAAAAGCTGTAAGGTTAGCATTTTTAAATTTCTGATCCTTATTAAAAAACTCTGTATCAGTTGGATTTGCTCCAGGCCAACCTCCTTCTATATAATCTACTCCTAGGTTATCTAAAGATTTAGCTATTTTTTCTTTTTCATTTAAAGAAAAATCAACTCCTTGAGTTTGTGCCCCATCTCTAAGTGTTGTATCAAATATATAGATCTTCTCTTTGCTCATTTTAATTTCCACGTGGTTGTACCATCTTTATCCTCAATTAAAATACCCTTGTCTAAAAGATCTTGCCTGATTTTATCAGCTAATTGATAATTTTTATGTTCTCTTGCTTTATTTCTTTGAATTATTTTTGAATTAATTTCCTCTTCCGAGAGTAAAATCATATCTTTTTTATTTTGAAACCATTCTTCAGAATCATCAGTTAATAGACCTATAAAATTACATGCTTTAACAAAAATGGATTTGTCCTCACCAGTTCCAGTCAAGGCTTTATTATATAAAGAATGTAAATTGGCAATATAACCAGGTGTATTTAGATCATCATATAGAGGCGCTAATACTTTTTCTGGTAATTTTGTACTATTATCGACTGCTACATAAACTGAATACCATTTACTTAAGGTCTTTTCACATTCTGATATAAGTTTGTCATTCCAATCTAATCCTTGTCTGTAATGAGAACTTATTAATGCTAAACGTAGAACTTGACCATTATATTTATTTTTAAAATCTTTAATTTTTAAAATGTTTCCTTTGGATTTTGCCATTTTTTCATTAGAAAGGTTAATAAATCCATTATGAACCCAATAGCTAGCAAAAGAGTTTGTTTCATTTGCACATCTTGACTGAGCGATCTCATTTTCGTGATGAGGAAAAATTAAATCTCTACCTCCACCGTGAATATCAAATTCATCACCTAAAAATCTTTTAGACATTACCGAACATTCTAGATGCCAACCTGGCCTTCCTTTACCCCAAGGAGAATCCCATGAAGGCTCATTATCTTTTGATGGCTTCCATAATACAAAATCCTCAGGATTTTTTTTTATTTCTGAAACCTCTACTCTTGATCCTGCTATTAATTCATCTAATCTTTTATTAGAAAGTTTTCCATAATCTCTAAACTTTTTAACCTCAAAATAAACATGATTATTTTTTGAGTATGCAAAACCTTTTTTTTCTAGATCTACTATCATTTCAATCATTTGTTTAATATTTTCTGTAGCCTTTGGTTCGTTTGTTGGGGTTTCACATTTTAAGTAATTACAATCTTTATGAAAATTTTCAGTAATCTTTGAAGTTAAATCATTTATTGAAATATTTTGATCATTAGATGCTTTAATAATTTTGTCATCTATGTCTGTTATATTTCGAATATATTTTACAGATGGTGATCCATATTTGTTTTTTAAAATTTTGAAAAGAATATCAAATATAACCAATGGCCTTGCATTTCCGATGTGTGGATCATCATAAACAGTAGGACCACAAACATACATACCTATAGATTTTTCATTTTTAGGAATAAATTTATCCTTTTTTCCACCAAGACTATTTGTTAAAAATATATCTTTAGCCATACAACTAGGAATATACTTAAATTATAGATTTGTGAATCTATTTGATTAATTTGGAATTTTGCATACTGGAATAGGTTCCATTTTATGCAAATTTGTACTTCTAATAGAATTATATTTTTCTCTGTTTGTAGAATTTTCGTTATCCATAGCCTCTTCAAGCTCTTTATAGGATAAACCCAGTTGGCCTTCATCTGTTCGTCCATCGTCCCACAATCCATCTGTTGGAGGTGCATCTATGATTTCTTTTAGAATTCCAAGTTCCTTACCTAGTTCCCAGACTTCAGTTTTATTGCAATCGGCTATAGGAGAGATATCAACTCCTCCATCACCATATTTTGTGTAAAAACCAACTCCAAAATCTTCAACTTTATTTCCAGTTCCAACTACTATTCCATTATTTGCTGCAGCTACTTGATATAAAGTTGACATTCTAAGTCTTGCTCTTGAATTTGCCATTCCATGTTCACTACCAAAATCTGAAAGAGTACTTTCAAAGGTTTTGAATAATGAGTCTAACTCTAAAGTATGACCTTCTACATTACTAAATTTTTCTTTTAACCAGTTTTGATGAGCTAAACTTAAATCATGCTGAGCTGATTTTTGTTTAATTGGCATTGATAAAACTATAGTTTTTAAACCTGTCATAGCACTTAACGTGCTTGATACTGAAGAATCAATACCACCCGAAATACCAATTACCAATGACTTAGCCTTTTTAGGCATTGTATTTACGTAATTGCTAATCCAATTTTTAATATGAATAACTTTATCTTTAGGTGTCATATATTAATTATATATAAATTAAATTTAATTTTTAAACTGTTAAGATGCCGCTTTTATTGCAGTTTTGGAATATAAACTATTCTTTTTTATCTCATCCGAAATCAAAAATGCTAACTCAATAGCTTGATCAGAATTTAATCTAGGGTCACAATGAGTATGATACCTGCTTGATAA
The DNA here is from genome assembly GCA_902528735.1 of uncultured Pelagibacteraceae bacterium. GTDB lineage: Bacteria > Pseudomonadota > Alphaproteobacteria > Pelagibacterales > Pelagibacteraceae > Pelagibacter. The sequence continues at coordinate 204 of CABZTP010000027.1, read as the reverse complement.
ATCAGCATCAGATATTTTTTTGGCTCCTCCTGTACACTCTGTCACATCTTGACCGGTCATTTCTACGTGCAGACCTCCAGCATATGAACCTTCTGCCTGGTGAACCGCAAAAACATTTTTCACCTCATTAACAACATCATTAAAAGGTCTTGTTTTAAAACCACTAGTTGATTTTATTGTATTTCCATGCATTGGATCACATGA
>CABZTP010000026.1:0-6797 GCA_902528735.1 uncultured Pelagibacteraceae bacterium | reverse complement strand
TAAGATTAGATAAAAAAAGAAAAGAACTCCACAAACATATAAATAATAACTATCGTGCTTACCTCTGGCTAAATGGATTTAATAATCCAAAAAAAGTATATTTTACTTTTGCTGATGTAACTAGCCAAGATGGTGGAGAAGGTGGTGTAGGAATGGCATCAATTTTTCTAAAGAGTAAATACAATAAAAATATAAATAGTATGGTTAAAACAGCTGTTCACGAAGTGCATCATGCAATGGGAGGAGGTTTTGCTTGCGTTCCTGGAATGAGTAAGAAAGCACATTTTAAAAGTGGACAAGACACTGATGCAAAGCAAATGTTTTTTGGAAAAGCTTATTTTCATGATGTCGAAGGCTGTCCAAAAGGAGAAGACACAGTCTATTTAACACCAACGTCAAAAGACCCTTACGATCCTTTTAAGTTAATCTGTTTGAATGAATGGGGAAAATATAATCATAAAAAACTTGTTAAACTTAGAGAAAAACAATCAAGCGATCTTAAAAAAGGTAAGTGGAACTATAGGAGTGGTGGATCTGGATGTAAGTTTACTTATTGGGACAGAAACGGTACCGGGGTTATGAAATTATTTAATAAAGAACAAGCTAAGAGAGAGTATAATCGAAATCCAAAAGATCACTAAATAATTAAGGAACTAGCCAAGTATCTTTATTATTATCAACATCGAATCTAGCTCTACGATGTCCTTTTGCAGCTAAATATAACCATTCTATAGATTTAATTTTACACTGTATGACAGTAAAGTTTTTATATCCTTCTTCGCTTTGTTCTTTTGTGTAATCAAAATTATCTAATTCAGGTTTTAAACCAGATGTTGGAATATCAGACTCTGTACCTGGTCCATTATCTACTAAGTAACATTTACGACTTATATGTTGAGTTTTTTCCCAAGATTGTTTTGTTATATCATTATTGTGATTGATAATAGCTTCAACTTTTAATCTAACCTGAATTTTTTCATCTTTATCGTAAAATAACATAGATGAATTAGGATTTTTTTCTAAGATTTTAATTTTATCAGATCTAATATCACTGTGGAATTGCACTAAATTATTTGGTTCATCTGATTTTCTAAGAACAACAATTCTACTTTCGATATCGTTCTCACTTCCACACGAAAAAACAGGTATTCTAAAAGGAGATGATCTATTGGTTACTGCATCAGTTAACATTAACCAAATTTTCTTTTTTATTTCGGTAAAATCCTCGTAGTAGGGAACAGTGGTAGACACAATTATTTTTTCTTTTTTAATCTAGCTATTAAACTTGAGCTATCCCAACGATTTCCACCCATTTTCTGTACTTCTTCATAATAGCTATCTACAATTTCAGTTACTGGAACAGGTGAACCATTTCTTTTTGCTTCTTCAATACAAATTTTTAAATCTTTTCTCATCCAATCAACTGCAAATCCATAATCAAATTTATCAGCAACCATAGTTTTATATCTATTCTCCATTTGCCAAGATTGAGCTGCACCTTTAGAAATGGTTTCCATAACTTTGTCCATATCTAAACCAGCATTAATACCAAAATTTACTGCTTCTGATAATCCTTGAACTAAACCTCCAATACACATTTGATTAACCATTTTAGTCAATTGTCCACTGCCTGATGGTCCAATCAAAGTTACTTTTTTACTATAACAATCAATTATTTGCTCTGCTTTTTTAAAATCATTTTCATCGCCACCAACCATCACAGTTAAAATTCCACCTTCAGCACCTGATTGTCCTCCTGATATAGGAGCATCTAAAAAACCAAATCCTTTGTCTTTTGCGGCCTTATAAAGTTCTCTAGAAATTTCAGCAGACACTGTTGAATTATCTATATATACGCATCCTTCTTTAGCATTATGAAATAACCCATTATCACCTAAAGAAACTTGTCTTAAATCATCGTCATTTCCAACACACGTAAAAATAAAATCGGCATCTTTAGAAGCCTCCGATGGTGTATCAGCCATATTACCTTTGTATTCACCAATCCACTTTTCCGCTTTTGATTTTGTTCTGTTAAAAACAGTTACATTATGTCCTGCTTTTGATATATATCCTGCCATTGGATAACCCATTACACCAAGACCTATGAAAGCAACTTTAGAAGCCATATTTATTTTATGTTTAAAAATTTAAGTTTAAAAGTAATCGTATTTGGATTTATATTTACATTTTTTTCAAGCTTTGGACAGAGTTTTTTTCTTGGAATATTTAATACAAGTATAAGAGAAACACTTTCAATCACACATGGACAATTTGGCTCAATATACGCATCGGCAACATTACTTAGTAGTTTATTACTTATTTGGGTAGGAAAAAAAATTGATGACATAAACATATTTCGATTTGCAATTTATGTAACATTGCTTCTATCGTTTTCTTGTTTCTTTTTTTCTAAAATTTCTTCGGTAGTATTTTTATTTATAGCTATATTTTTAATGAGATTTTCAGGTCAAGGTATGATGTCTCATACGGCTACAACTACTGTTTCAAGATATTTTACCAAATCAAGAGGTAGGGCATTAAGCATCTGTTGGTTTGGTTTATCTAGTGCTGAATTTATTATGCCCGTTTTAATGGTTTTCTTGTTGTCAATTACAACTTGGCAAAATATTTGGACCATAATTGCAATTATAATTTTATTTTTTCTTCCCATTGCATCTTTTTTTTTAGTCAAAAAAGTTAATCTCGATACAAGAGAAAAAACTGAAGGTGAAGAATTTAAAGAGAAAAATATAAAACAATGGAAAAGAATTGAAGTATTAAAAGATTATAAATTTTACATTGTCAGTATGAATATGCTTGCTATGCCTTGGATTGCAACTGGAGTATTTGTTTACCAATCATTCATATCATCTTCAAAAAATTGGGGACCCTTTGTAATTGCACAATCATTTATGTCTTATTCAGTGTTTTCAGTTCTTACCCTCTTAATATCTGGTTTTTTAATTGATAAGTTTACAAGTCGAAAACTTCTAATTTTTATGAATATTCCATTATTTCTATCAACTTTTGTAATTATATATTTTAATGCTCCTATGACAGCATTTGTATTTTTAGGTCTGATAGGCATATCAAATGGTTTAGCTAACGTTTTGGGGTCCTCAACTTGGGCTGAAATTTATGGTGTTAAACATATTGGTTCAATAAAGGCTTTAACAACTGCTTTAATGGTATTTTCTACTGCCTTTGGCACAGCTCTTTTTGGCATTTTAATTGATATTGGATTTTCAATTGAAAAAATTGCTATAATTTCTGCACTTTATATACTTACCTCTTTTATTCTTCTTTTATTTGTTAGAAAAAAATTAAATCCTATTTTAGTTTAAAAATGCTTGATTTTATTGATGTTGAAGTATAAGTAATCGCGCATGGCAAGAGTTACAGTTGAAGATTGTATAGATAAAGTAGATAGTCCTTACGAGTTAGTATTAGTTGCTAAAGAAAGAGCTACTCAACTTAATTCAGGAATTGAACCGACATTAGAAAGAGATAACGACAAACACACTGTTATTGCTTTAAGAGAGATTGCTGAAGAGACAATAAAAGTTCCAGATTTAACAGAAGCTGCAGTATACAAATTAAGAAAACACGTCGAGCAAGTAGATGATACAGCTGAAGAAGACGAGGATGTAGGTGACGACTTTGAAAATCTTTATAAGGGTGAGATTTCTAAAAGTGGTGTTCCAATACTTCCATCAAAAAGAGCTCGAAAAATTCCAGAAAAAATTCAAGTTTCAAAAGATGATCTAGCAGAACTTTCTCCATCAGCTCAGCCAGATGTTGAGATTGACACATCAAATGAAACAGAGGAAAGTGATGACGTTTCATTAGATCAAGTTTCTGAAGCAGAAGAACAAGCATCAGAGAGTGTAGCTGAAGAAGAAAATAATTCTTAATTAGAAAATTCTTTTAATATTTTGTCCCTGTGTTCATCTAAATCAGGAATATCACCTCTTGTAGTCTTATCTTCATAAGTTGACATTTTTATTGGATTTCCTGCTAATCTAAAATCTCCAACAACTTTGTGATAAGCTCTAACAATCATATTTCTAGATTCAATTTGTGGATTTTCTACTGCTTCTTTTATATTAAATATTGGACCACAAGGTATCTTTAAAGCTTCCATTTCACTGACCCAATCTGAGGTATTTTTTGAAGAAAGTTTATTTTCAAATATAGATTTTAATTCATTCATATTTTCACATCTTAGTGAATTAGTATTAAATCTTTTATCATTTACCATTTCTTTAATTCCCAAAACTTCACAAAGTTTTTCGAACAATTTATCATTTCCTGCGGCAATAATTATATAACTATCCTTTGTTTTAAAAGCTTCAAATGGAGCAATCGATGGATGTCTAGATCCCATTGGCTTTGGAATTTCGTTTTTCGATAAATATCTTGCTATAGCATTTTCTAAAATAGCAATTTGACAATCTAACATCGAAACATCAATAAACATTCCTTTACCAGTTTTCTGTCGGTCATATAATGCTGCATTAATACCAATGGCCGTGAAAAGACCTGCTGTAATATCTCCAATAGATGTCCCAACTCTAGTTGGTTCACTATCGGGATGTCCAGTAACACTCATTAGTCCACCCATCCCTTGAACAACCATGTCGTAAGCTGGTAATTCTTTTAAAGGACCTGTTTGTCCAAAACCTGATGCAGATGCATATATTAATTTAGGATATTTTTTATTAACATCCTTCCAACCAAAACCCCATTTTTCTAATGTTCCAGGTTTAAAATTTTCAACTAAGATATCTGCTTTTGCTAAAATTTTATCGAAAATTTTTTTATCATCTTCATTTTTTAAATTAAGAGCTATACTTTCTTTACCTCTATTAAGAGACATAAAATATGCTGAATAATCTTTAACAAATGGACCAAATTTTCTTGAGTCATCTCCTATTTCTGGAGCTTCAACCTTTATTACTCTTGCGCCAAGATCTGATAAAATCATCGTGCAATAAGGGCCTACCAAAACCCTAGTAAGATCAATAACTAATAAATTTTTTAATGGACCATCCATAATAAATAGTATGTCATTTCCTTATATTGACTCTTCTTAATAAGTTCAATTTAATATCACAAATATAAATTAAAAAGGGGAAACTATGTTAAGAAAAATATCTTTTTATTTATCATCAATAATTTTAGCTTTTTCAATAATTGGATCTGCATATGCAGTTACATTAAAAGCAAGTCACCAATGGCCCGGAACTCCAAGAGCTGATGGCTCTTTTGACCCTCGTCATGAAATGGTACAAATTATTGCTGATGAAGTAAAAAAAGCAAATGTTGATTTGGATATAAGAATTTATCCTGCAAAATCACTTTACAAACCAAAAGAACAGTGGAAGCCGATGACAACAGGTCAATTAGATATCTCAGCTTTTCCACTTGCATACGCATCAAAATTCCATCCAGAATTTGATGCTACTTTAATGCCAGGAACTGTAAAAAATCACGAGCATGCTTTAAGATTCAACAAAGGTCCGATGATGACCGAGATTAAAAGAATTATAAGTGAAGCTGGTGTTGTAGTTTTATCTGATGCTTGGTTAGGTGGTGGATTTGCTTCAAAATCTAAATGTATTAAAAATCCTAGCGATGCAAAAGGTCAAGTAATGAGAGCAGCAGGAAAAGCATTTAATCAAATGTTAGAAGCCGCAGGCGCAGGTATTCAAAGTATGCCATCATCTGAAATTTATACTGGTTTACAAACTGGTGTACTTACAGGTGCAAATACAAGTTCTGGAAGTTTTGTAAGTTACAAAATTTACGAGCAAGTTTCATGCGCAACACCTCCAGGAAAATTTGGTTTATGGTTTATGTATGAGCCAATTTTAATGTCTAAGAAAAGTTACAATGAGCTTAATTCTAGCCAACAAGTTGCTTTAATGAAAGCAGGTAAAGTTGCTGAGAAATATATGACAGCTCAAGTAGAAAACTTAGATAAAAAGTTTGAGGACGCATATAAAGCTGCAGGCGTTAAGTTAGTATATATGGATGCTAACGATCATGCTGCATGGGTAGAGATTGCAAAGCAATCTTCACACAAAGCTTTTGCTGAAAAAGTCCCAGGTGGCGACAAGCTGATGGAAATGGCTTTAGCAGTTAAATAAAATAATATATAAAGAACCCCTATTTATTTAATGTAAGTAGGGGTTTTTTTTATGAAAAATAAATACTTAAAATTTTGTGATCTAGTAGCACAAGCATGTGGTGCTTTTGCTGTTGCAGCCTTACTTTTATCAATATTAGTAATTGTTGAGTTGGTATTTGAAAGATACTTTTTTCAAAGAGCAATAACCTGGCAAACAGAGCTTGTAACAATGCTTTTAGTTGCCTCTACTTTTATTGGAAGTGCCTATGTTTTAAGCGAAAAAGCGCATGTAAGCATGGAGTGGATCTATGATTTTTTATCACAAAAAAATATTTTAAGACTAAAAATTTTTACATCATTACTGAGTTTACTGTTCTTTCTTATTCTTTTCTATTTTGGTTTTTTAATGGTTGAAGAAGCTTTTACTAAAAACTATTCTACAGGAACAGTTTGGGACCCACCTTTATGGATACCTTACTCATCCATGATGATAGGTGCTGGATTAATGATACTTCAATACATCGCTGAAATAATCAAACTTTATGATGAAAAGGATAAAAATTAATGGATCCTCTATTCATAGCCATAATAGTTGCTGTTTTTACTTTAATAGTTTTATTTTCAGGAATACCAATAGCATTTGGTTTAAGCTTTGTATCAA
>CABZTP010000025.1:0-7380 GCA_902528735.1 uncultured Pelagibacteraceae bacterium | reverse complement strand
TGATTTTTTCCTATCTTTTTTTGGAATTGCCTTTAGAGGATTATTTCCTTTTTCAGGCATCGGCATTAAATCATTCTCTCCTAGTAGTCTAGCTACTCTCGAGGTTGGTTGGGCACCTTCACCTAACCAATACTTTATTCTGTCAATATCAAGACCGATCCTTTCCTTTTTTTCCTTTGGTAATAGAGGATTATAGAAACCTAATTTTTCTATAAACCTTCCATCTCTCGGGAATCTACTATCAGCCACTACAATTTTATATACTGGTCTTTTTTTAGTACCTCCCATTGATAGTCTCATTTTTAGCATTACTTATTTCTCCTATTTTAATTGATTGAATAGCTCTGGTGGAATTCCTTTATCCGCCATGCCTTTCATGTTTCCTTTAGACATTTTCTTCATCATTTCTGACATCATCTTAAATTGTTTTAACAATTTATTGATAGTGGCAATATCTGTACCTGAGCCATTAGCAATTCTTTTTTTTCTTGAACCATTAATAATTTTTGGATTTTCTCTTTCTAGTTTTGTCATTGATAAAATAACAGCTTCGTTTTGAGTTACTATTTTTTCATCAACTCCTGCTTGATCCATTTGTGACTTAATTTTCGATACTCCAGGGAGAAATGACATTATTCCTTCAATCCCACCCATTTTTTTCATTTGACGTAACTGAGAAAGATAATCTTCCATTGAGAATTGGCCTTTTTTTAATTTCTCCTCTGTTTTTTTTATATTTTCTTCGTCTAAATCTTCAGATGCTTTTTCAACTAAGGAGACAATATCTCCCATCCCCAAAATTCTATTTGCAATTCTGTCAGGATAAAAGACTTCAAAATTTTCAATTTTTTCTCCTATTCCTAAAAATTTAATAGGAACTTCAGCAACATATTTCATACTTAAAGCTGCTCCACCTCTTCCATCTCCATCAGCTCTTGTAAGTATAATTCCACTTAAATTTACAGTGTTTTTAAATTCTTTAGCAACATTAGCTGCAACTTGACCTGTTAGAGAGTCTGCCACTAATATGGTTTCAGCAGGATTAATTATAGACTCAATTTGTTTAATTTCGTTCATCATTTGAAAGTCTATTTGTGTTCTTCCTGCAGTATCAAATAAAACTACTTCCGAACCATTTAAGTTCGCTGCACTTAACGCTCTTCTACAAATATCAGCTGGCAATTGACCATCAATAACTGGCAATGTTTCAATATTATTCTGTTCCCCTAAAAGTCTTAACTGTTCTTGAGCCGCAGGTCTGTATACATCTAAACTAGCCATCATTACTTTTTTTTTATTATTCTTCTCTAAAAATTTTGCCAATTTTGACGTTGTAGTTGTTTTTCCAGAGCCTTGTAAACCAACTAACATAATTGGAACTGGAGGTATGGCATTTAATGAAATTTCTGAATTTTTATCACCTAGAAAAGATACGATTTCGTCATAAACAATTTTTACGACCATATCTCCAGGAGATGTGGATCTAATAATTTCTTGGCCAAGCGCTTTTGGCTTTACTCTACTAATAAATTCTTTTACTACATCTAATGAAACATCAGCTTCTAGTAAAGCCAATCTTATACCTTTTAAACCTTCATCAACTTGTTTCTCATCTAACGAAGGAGCTTTTTTTAAAGAAGAAAAAATTTCTTCAAATTTATTAGTTAAATTTTCAAACATAATTTAGCACAGCAAGTATCGCACCAGTGGGCGAACCCTCGCTGACTGGTGTCGATCTCTTTGTTTCCAAAGACACCGCAAATTACTGTATTTTGCGGAAGTGCACGTAAACTATATTAGAGGTTCAAAAAGTCAATAAATAAGTTAAGTATCAACTATATGGAATTTGAAGCTATTAAAATGGACGGTTTAGGCAACGACTTTGTGATCATTGATCAAAGATTAAATAACCTAATTTTATCCAATGATCAGATATTAAAAATTTGCGACAGGAATTTTATTGGTTGTGATCAATTGATTTATTTAAATGAAAGTCAAAATGCAGACGGTGAAATCACATTTTTTAATTCTGATGGAAGTAGCTCAGATGCTTGTGGTAATGGAACCAGATGTGTTGCTTACCTTCTTGGCATTGAAAAAAATAAAAAAGAAGTTGAAATAATAGTGTCCTCAAAAAAATTATATTCAAAAATTTTTGATGACAAAGATGTTGAAACCAAAATTGGAGCTCCCAGTCTAGAATGGAGTAAAATACCTTTGGCTAGTAATCTAGATACTAAAAATTTATCACTTGGTTTATTAGATATTGATGGCAAGGAAGTAAGAGGAGCCATTGCAGTGAATGTTGGAAATCCTCACATTATATTTTTTTGTAATGATATAGAAAGAATTGATTTAAAAAAACATGGACCTTCAATAGAAAATCACGAAATTTTTCCAGAAAAATGCAATGTTACTATTGCTCAAAAAATTAATGAGTATCATTACAAAATAAAAGTATGGGAAAGAGGAGCTGGATTGACAAAAGCTTGTGGTACTGCTGCATGTGCTACCGCAGTTGCAGCTAATTTGAATTCATTAAAAAATAGTGAGACAAAAATAGAATTTTCTACTGGGATACTTAATATTTTTATCGATGATGAAACGAATATCAGAATGAGAGGACCTGTATCTGAAATAAAAAAAATTAAAGTAAAAATTTAATGGGAATCTTTGAAAAATTTAAAATTGGATTTAAAAAAAGTGCAATCAATATTGCATCTGGACTTAAAGAAATAATTGTCAAAAAAGAAATTGACGATGCAACTTTAGATAAAATTGAGGAATTTTTGATCAGTTCAGATGTAGGCATTGATGCGGCATCAGATATAAAATCGATAATTTCTCAAAAAAAAATTGATCCTAAAAATGATCCTATCAATGAGGTATATGATATACTTAATAAATATATTTTAGAGTTAATGTTACCTTTAGAAAAAAAAGATTTTTTTTTAAAAAAAGAAAAAATAAATGTAATTTTAATTTCAGGTGTAAATGGTGTTGGTAAAACTACAACAATTGGAAAATTAGGTAAAATATTTATTCAAAATAATAATAAAGTTTTATTCTCTGCTTGCGATACGTTCAGGGCTGCAGCAATTGATCAGTTAGAGGAGTGGGCAAAAAAAGTTGATGCAAAAATCGTTAAGTCAAATCCTGGATCCGATCCAGCCTCAGTAGCTTTCAAAGCTATGGAATTTGCAAAAAATCAAAGTATTGATCAGGTAATTGTAGATACTGCTGGAAGACTTCAAAATAAAAAAAATTTAATGGATGAATTAAAAAAAATTGGAAATGTTATTAAAAAAAATGATGATACAGCACCTCATGAAGTGATTTTAGTTTTAGATGCTACTTCAGGACAAAACATTATCAACCAGTTAGAAGAATTTAATAAATTATTACCAGTAACAGGTATAATAATGACTAAACTTGATGGAACTGCGAAAGGTGGAATATTAATCGCAATTTCAAAGAAATATAAGGTACCAATTGTGGGACTTGGATTAGGTGAAAAAGAAGATGACTTACAAATTTTTGAAGCAGAGAAATTTGCTAATGCGTTTACTCAAATTAATTAAGTAAATTTTTTGAAATTAAAGGTTTATAAATGTTGCAGTTATAATTATCTTTTAAAGTTTTGTACCCACAATTCTTAGCATATGAGGATATTATAAAATTTAATCTACCTGACGTTTTTGCAATTTCTAGTCTTTTATTCTTAATGTCATATTTTAAATTTTCAAAATATTTTTTTTTGGCACTTATTAAAATTAATGTATTGTTGTCGTTTAATAAGTAATAGGCAAAGTCTTCAGGAAAAAGTGGGTAATTATAATTTTTTGATATTCTTTTAACGCTTTTAGGAAACCAATCATAAGATATAAGTGGGTATTCTTTATCTAGATTTTTATCATATAAATATAAATCCTGCGGATAATCATTTATATAATTAGAATTTTCACCTCTTGCTAGGATAGATTTTTTTCTTGTTTTAAAATATAAAGTAAATTCACTGTTATAGGAGTTCATTTTTCCAACATAGAAATAATGATTATCGTGGTATTCATTCTTAATCTCTGAATATAATTTATTTGGTAAAAACAGAAAAAAAACCAATAAAAAGAATTTAAACATATCTGATATTAAATTTTAAAAGTGATACGGATTTGTTAGAAATGTGTCTTAATTTAAACTTTTAATAAATTTATCAATCGATTGAATGAGATCATTATTAAATTCCATCATATGGTCATCATAATCATTGAAATAATTTGACTTAGAACCGTTGTATTTATTGAAGATTTCTTCACCCATTTTAAATGGAACAATATTATCTTTTTTACCATGCATAACATGCATAGGAATATTCAATCCATTAATTTTATCTATTGATTTATATTTATCTTTTAAAATTATTTTTGCTGGGAGATATGGATAATATTTTTGTGCTAATATCTCCATGGATGTAAACGGTGACTCTAAAATTATACCTGCAAATGTATCTTTAGTTGCAGTTTCTATTGCTACTGCAGTTCCCAAGGACTCTCCATATAGTACAATTTTTTTATTATTTACTTTATTTTGTTTTAACCAATCTATTGCACTAAGTGCGTCTCGATATAGTCCAGCCTCTGTTGGCTTGCCCTGATTTCCACTAAAACCTCTGTAAGCAAAAATTAAATAATTCAAATTTAAATTTGCAAACTCATTTAATTTATAAATTCTGTTATCAAGTTTTCCAGCATTTCCATGAAAAAACAATAATGTTTTAAAGTTATCATTTTTTTTGAAGTACCATCCTACTAAATCATTATCAGACTGAATATTTACTTTCTCGATTTTATGAGATAGGGGACCTTCGTCCAAATAATTATTTTCTCCAGGGTGATACAGTAAGTTTCTTTGGTAAAAATACACAATTAATGAAACACCAAAATAGATAATAAAAATATAAAATAGTATTTTTGCAAATAACATTTTAGGCTTTAATTTCATTCTTACTTTTTCTTCTTACCAAATAAATCCCAAAAAATACTAATATGGTACCTATTAAATGATAATTTTCTAAAATTTCGGAAAAAAATATTATACCATAAAAAGCACCATAAATTGTATAAAGATATAGTGTAAATCCAGTTGTAGATGGTCCCAAATATTTAATCGTAAGGGTATATAAAGAAAAAGCTATAATACCTGGTGAAATTGCGGCAAATAAAATCCAATAATAAAATTCTTCATTGAACAAAGTTTTTTCAAAATAGATATGCTCAATAAAATAAAAGGGCAAAATACATAAAAAACCAAAAAATGATATTAGTGACAATCTTGGAAAAAAAGAAAGCTCTGATTTCCATTGGAAAAGCATTACAGTATAAATTGCCCAACCAAGTGCGGCTCCTAACATCCAGAAATCTCCTGATGCAAATTTTAATTCCAGAAGTAAATTAATATTTCCCTTAAGTATTACAGAAAAAACACCAATTAAACAAAATAACAATCCAATAAATTGTAAAATATTAATTTTATCTTTAAAAAGAAAGAATGAGATTAATATTATAAATATAGGTGATGATGTATAGAGTATACCCATGTTCACTATTGTTGTGGATGAGCCAGCCATATATGGAAAGATACCACAAACACCACAACCCATTAGACCTAAAAAAAAACTTCTTTTGCTCTCTTTTTTTATTATTTGAAAGTTTTTTGTTAAATATTTGAAATTAAGAATAAATAAAATAAGAAAAAAAATAAACCATCTCCAAAATGATAGGGAAATAGGTGGCACATCATCAACCCCTGCTCTTGCAACAATTAGATTGCTAGCCATGAAAAGTGGCTGAAATAACAATAGAAAATATCCAATAATGCTTTTATTCATTTTTATTTAAAATTATAAAAAATAAATAACTTAAAATGCATGCAAATAAAAATATTGAAAATGAGATTTGGTAACTCAATACAATATTAGCACCTAATCTCCTTGAAAAATCGACCATTAGACCAATAATCCATTGAACAAAAAAAGTTCCTGAAAATAAAAAAACATTAAGAGATGTCAGAGATTTTCCCGCAAGATGAGAAGGGAAATTTAAAGCTATCGCAGGTTGGGTTAAAGATATAACGATTGAAGATAAAATATATAAAGCAAACATAGTAGCACCAGCTTTTTCTCCCATAATAATTAATATTAGTAAAATAAGATAACTGATAGGGAGACCGAGCTTTACAATTTTCATACTTTCAATTCTAGTAGAAGAAATCTTTGGTAAAAAATATCCCCATATTAAAAAAGAAAAAAGCATAGTAACATTTATCCAAAATAGACCTGTTGCACTTTGTATGGCATTATAACCTGTTACATTTAACATCCAAGGGCCAGCCCATAATGTCTGAATAGCCTGTACTCCACCATAATTAAAAAATGCCAATGGTATCAGACTGATAAAAAATTTACTTCTCCAAATTTGAGAAAGACTCTTTATATTGGTATTTTCAACTTTATTAATTTGAGTTTTCCATGAAGGGATGAAAAGAGATATTAAAACTATACTTATTAAAATTAAAGCAGCTATAATAATAAAAATTGATCTCCAACCAATCACAGGAATTAAAATTTGAACTGGCAGAGTTGAAGTGACAAAACCAATATTTGCAACCATTAACATCCAAGAATTTGAACGTTGTTGATATTTTTTCTCAAACCAAACTCTATATCCTGTTAGAGGACCCATTAAACAGGCAGCAACTCCAACCCCAATAAAAACCCTTGAAATTAATAATCCTGTAAAACTTTTTGCTAATGCAAAAGAAATAGTCCCAATTAGAGCAATAATTAAAAAATAGCCTATAACTTTTTTTGGGCCAAATCGATCAAGCAAAATTCCAGCCGGAATTTGCATAATTGAAAACCCAAGGAAATATCCTCCGGCTAGAAGTCCGAGATTTCCAGCACTTAAATTGAATTCGGAGGAAAGAGCAGGTGTTAGAGTTGCTGTAATCGATCTAAGTAAATTTGATATGAAAAAGCCAAAGGCAAATACACAAAAAATGAGAATAGTTTTATTTTTATTGATCATTTATATTTTTTATGAAATTAAAGTTCTATTATGAATAATCATTCAACAAAAGATAAAGATGCCATTTCTTCAAATGGCATGGCCGCAACATCACATCCAATTGCAACCGAGGAAGCATTGAGAATATTGCAAAAAGGTGGAAATGCTGTAGATGCTGCAATAGCAGCTTCAGTTGTATTATCAGTCGCAGAACCTAATGCTACTAGTATAGGAGGAGATTGTTTCGCTATAATTAAAATGAATGGCAAAGACCCTGTTTCATATAATGGCTCAGGCATAGCGCCAGAAAGAGCAAATT
>CABZTP010000024.1:0-7751 GCA_902528735.1 uncultured Pelagibacteraceae bacterium | reverse complement strand
TTAGAAATGCCACTCAACAAAGCTTACGATTATACTAGCAGGATGATGACTCTTAATATGTCTTCATATGATGCTAAAGAGGGGATTAGTGCGTTTATTGAAAAAAGAAATCCAAGTTGGAAAAACAAATAAGCATTAAGTTGAATTGAAATAGAAAAAAGATTAAGTTGTAATTGAAGGAGAAAAACAAACATGGATACATGTTGTGGTCCAGGATACTCTAGTCCTAAAGAAGCTATAAAAGCGCCTAAAGAGAAGCTTTTATACACGATTGCTATTTACACAGGGACAGGAATACAAAAGCCAGACTATTTAGCAACTATAGATGTTGATCCAGAAAGTCCTACATATTCAAAAGTGATACACAGACTAGAAATGCCAGGTATTGGGGATGAATTACACCATACAGGATGGAACGCCTGCTCTTCTTGTCATGGCGACTCTCAAATGAGTAGAAAGTATCTTTTAGTTCCAGGAGTGAGATCAAATAACATTTATGTTGTTGATACCGCGTCAGATCCTAGAGCTCCTAAAATTCATAAAGTTGTTGAAGGTGATGAAATAAAAAAAAAAACTAATTTGTCAGGTCCTCACACCGTGCATTGTTTAGGATCAGAGATTATTATTTCATTTCTCGGTAATGCAAGAGGAGAAGCTCCAGGAGGATATTTACATTTAAATAAAGATTTTGAAATAGTTGGGAGATGGGAAAATTCAATGGGTGATATACCTTTTAGTTATGATTTTTGGTATCAGCCAAGACATAATGTAATGGTGAGTTCTGAATGGGCTGCGCCAAATACATTTATGCCTGGTTTCGATCTAGAAGAGGTAGGCCATTTAAAGTATGGAAGAAGGTTGCATGTATGGGATTTTAAAAAGAAGGAACCTATCCAAACAATGTATCTTGGAGAAGATGGACTAATACCTTTAGAGGTAAAGTTCATGCACAATCCAGATAGTAGTCATGGGTTTTGTGGAGCTGCTTTAAGTGCAAATGTTATTCACTTTTGGAAAACGCAAGAGGGAAAATGGGAATGGGAAAAAATTATTGATGTTGAAAATGAACCACATCCTGAGTGGCCAATCCCTATTCCTGGAGTAATGTCAGCAATACTAGTCTCCATGGATGATAAATATCTTTACATTAATAATTGGCTTCACGGTGATATGAGACAATATGATATTTCAGATCCTCATAAACCGAAATTAACAGGTCAAGTTTGGATGGGAGGTCTATTGGGTAAAGCACCAACTGTTAATGGAGTTAAAATAGCTGGTGGTCCTCAAATGTATCAACTTTCTCTAGATGGAAAGAGGATGTATGTAACTACATCATTATTTTCTACATGGGACAATCAATTCTACCCTGATATAAGAAAACAAGGTGGAGCAATGATCATGATAGATTGCGATGTTGAAAATGGTGGAATGAAAATTAACAAAGACTTCATTATTGACTTTGGTAAAGAACCTAATGGTCCAAGCAGATGTCATGAAAGCAGATATCCAGGCGGAGATTGCACTAGCGATATATGGTTATGACAAAGATTACAATTTCGAACAGAAATAACAGTGCATTTGAAGTCAATGGACAAAAACCTTTATTACAAGAACTAAGGGACCAAGGAGTTGATCTTCCCTATGGATGTCAGTATGGAGGCTGTATTACATGTGCCGCCAAACTCATTAATGGTGAAGTAGACCAACGTTCTCAAGTTGCATTAAATAATAGACAATTAAATGATGGTTATATTATTTTGTGTGTGGCAAAAGCAAAAACAGATTGTACAATTGAAATTGGAGTTGAAAGCCATGATAAACTTTACCGCAATCCTTTTCTTGATCCTCTTCAACCACATGAATTAAAAGCTGATATTGCAAGTAAAAAAAATATCAAAGAATGAAATGAATCATAATGAACCATACAGCGCAGAATATTTAAAAAATATATTAAGTTCTGTTAAAACAATCGCGATGGTAGGTGCAAGCCCAGATAAAACCAAATTTAGTTATGGTGTTCTTAGAGTTTTACATGAAACAGGTTATGATATGATACCAGTTAATCCTAAACCAGATATAAATGAAATTAGAAATTTAAAAGTTTACCCAAACTTATCAGCTATAGATAGACCCGTGGACATGGTTGAGGTTTTTAGAAAATCAAAAGACCTTTATGGTATTGCTGAGGAAGCAATTTCTATAGGAGCAAAAGTATTATGGGGACAAATTGGAGTTATCAATCATGATGCAGCACGAATTGCAGAAGATGCAGGTTTAAAAGTAGTTATGAATAGATGTCCAAAAATTGAACTCTTTCGACCTTTCTGGAAACCTCGACTTGATCTAAAAATTTAATTTAAATTATGGATATGACACTTGTAGATGAAAAATTAAAAGAACTTTACTTAAGTTATCGGACTATTGCTATTGTTGGAGCAAGTCCTGACTCAAAAAAAACATCAAACATTATAATGAAGTATTTGAGAAATACAGGATATAAAGTTTATCCTGTTAATCCTGTTACTGATAATAAAATTATACATGGCGAACCAGTTAATAAAAAATTAACTGACATAAAAGATCACGTTGGCATTGTTAATGTCTTTAGACCCAGTGACGAAGCTGAGGAAATAGCAAAACAAACGATAGAAATTGGTGCAAATGTATTATGGTTACAACTAGGAATTCACAGTGAAAATGCTGCAAAAATAGTCTCTCAAAATAAAATTTATTATGTCTCTAATAAATGTATAAAGAATGAGTATAATAGATTGTTCAAAACTATCTAATAGCAATATTAAGTGTGATATAAAGACCTTTTATTTCATTTTAAATTTAAGATAAATTTAAGATATGAAATCCAAAATTATATTATTTTTTATAACAATTTTTTATTTCAATACTTCTTTAGCTGATGTTTTAAAACCGAGTATAGAGATAGATCCTAAACAAGTAGTTTTAATACAGTTAAATGCATTGATGAAAAACGACAGTCCATATAAAGACAGAGGAATTGAACAAACATGGGAATTTGCTCACCCAAACAATCAAAGAATTACAGGACCATTAAATAGATTTAAAAATATGCTAAAAGGTGCATCTTACTCAATGTTAATTGATCATACAGAAAATACTGTAACAGAATTGTATAAGTCAAACACATCGGCAACCTATGAAGTAGTTGTGCTAGATAAAGAAAAGAAATATTTCAAATTTAAGTGGAAGGTTGAAAAAAATAATTTAGATGGAAAACTTCTAAATTGCTGGCTTACCACTGCAGTTTCACAACCTATACCAATGGGATCATCAATATAATGAAGAAGCCTCCAATGTACATAAGGTATGGTATTTTGATGTTCATTTTGTGCTTTCCAACAATTTCATCCACTCAACTGGGATGGTATTTTTGGGGAAGTGAAGTTGGTATAAATATTGGCATGGTTGTTGGCACTATTTGTGTTGTAGTTGCGGCTTATTTAATGTTCATGATGGGCTGGCGTGACGCAGATGATGAATAATAGAATTTTGTTTCGTAAATAATTAAAATTTAGTAGGAATCGATTAATGAAATCCAAAGCAAAAGTAGTAGTTGTAGGTGGTGGCGTAGTAGGTGTTAGCGCACTTTATCATTTGGCAAAAAAAGGTTGGTCAGACGTAGTTTTAATTGAAAGAAAAGAATTAACCTCAGGCTCTACATGGCACGCAGCTGGATTATTACCATTATTCAACATGAGTTATTCTGTAGGTCAACTACATAAATACGCAGTCAAATTATATAAAACTTTAGAAGAGGAAACTGGTAAAAATGTTGGTTTTAGTGTTGTATCTAATATTAGGCTAGCAAGTACCAAAGATAGAATGGACGAATACTTTCAATATGCTGGTGTCGCTCAAACAATTGGAGTTGATGTAAATTTTTTAACGCCAGATCAAGTAAAAGAAATTTGGCCACTATGCAATACTTCAGATTTAGTTGGAGCAATACAACACCCAGAAGACGGATATATTCAGCCTGCAGATCTAACTCAAGCACTTGCAACAGGTGCAAGAAATAGAGGTGCTGAAATTTATAGAAATACAAATGTTAATGGAATGAAACAAACAAAGGATGGTTGGGTTGTTGAAACTGATAAGGGATCTATAGAGTGCGAACATATTATTTCTTGTTCAGGAAATTTTGCAAGACAAACTGGTAAAATGGTTGGTTTAGATATTCCAGTCATTCCCGTAGAACATCAGTATATAGTTACAGAACCTCATCCTGAAATTCAAAAGAGGAAAAAAGATGGATTACCTGAAATGGGTGTTTTAAGAGATAGTGATAGTAGATGGTATATGAGGGAGGAAGCTGGCGGTTTAATTTTGGGTCCTTATGAAGATGGTGCCCCAGCCTGTTATGTTGATGGACCTTCAAAAGATTCTGAATATGAATTATTTCAAGAGGATTTAGATAGATTAGCTCCACACATTGAAGGTGCGATACATAGAGTACCAGCTTTTGGAGAAGTTGGAGTTAAAAAAGTCTATAATGGAGCAATTTGTTATACACCTGATGGCAATCCAATTGTTGGTCCAGCTTGGGGATTAAAAAACTTTTGGATTAACGAAGGACACAGTTTTGGGATTACTGCAGCTGGTGGAGCTGGGTGGCAACTAGCTGAATGGATAGTTGATGGTGAACCAACCATTGATATGCTTGGTGTAGAGCCAAGAAGATATGGTGATTATTGTTCAAAAACATATTTAAAAGCCAAAAACGAAGAAGCATACAGTCACGTCTTTATCACTCATTTTCCTGACGAAGAGCGACCAGCAGCCAGACCGTTAAGAACAGCGCCTTGTTATGACAGAATGAAAAATTTAGGTGCGGTGTTTGGTCAAAAATTTGGTTGGGAAAGACCTAATTTTTTTGCAACTGATGGCATGGAGCAAAAAGATGATTGGTCATTTAGAAGATCTAAATGGTTCAATGCAATGGAAAAAGAATGCAAAAATGTAAAAGATAATGTTGGTCTTTTAGACATGACAGCATTTGCAAAATGTAGAATTAAAGGGCCAGGTGCAGAAGAATTTTTAGATAGTTTAGTGGCAAACAAATTACCTAAAAAAGTTGGTAGAATTAATTTATGTCATGCATTAAATACCAAGGGAGGTGTTCATTCTGAATTTACTATTATGCGTGAGGCAAATGATAGTTTTTATTTAGTATCAGCCGGTGCATTTCAAAGATTAGATCACGATTGGATTTTAAAATGGATGCCTTCAGATGGTTCAGTGCAATTTGAAAATTTAACCAATAGCAATGGTGTTTTGGTAGTTTCTGGTCCTAAAGCTAGAGAGCTAATGCAAAGAGTTTCTAAAGATGATTTTTCAAATGAGAACTTTAAATGGTTAAGTGCAAAAATGGTTGATATTGGTTACGCACCAGTTAATGCAATGAGAGTTAATTTTGTAGGTGAGTTGGGTTGGGAGCTTCATCATCCAATCGAATATCAAAATCACATTTTTGATAAACTGATAGATGCTGGACAAGATCTTGGAATAAAACCTTATGGCATAAGAGCAATGAATAGTTTGAGAGTTGAAAAATCTTATAAATTAGTTGGAACAGAATTATCAATTGAATACTCTCCATACGAAAGTGGACTTGATCGATTTATACACCCTAATAAAGGAAGTTTTATTGGTCTTGATGCATTAAATAAATGGAGAGAAAAAGGATTTAATAATAAACTTGTGACGTTAGAAGTTCATAATCCCAAAGATGCAGATGTATTGGGAAATAATCCAATTTATGAAAATGGGAATGTAATCGGAAGAGCCACAGGAGGAGACTTTGGATTTAGAATTGGCAAATCACTTGCTTTAGGTATGGTTAAACCAGAATTGGCAAATATTGGACAAAAACTGAAGATTGAAATCTTAGGTGAAAAATATGATGCTACAATTTTAGAAGAAAGTCCTTACGATCCAGAAAACAATTTATTAAGAGCATAATGAAAATATTAGTAGCGGTAAAAAGAGTAATTGATTACAACGTACAAATAAGAGTTAAAGATGACGGCTCAGGTGTTGTTACTGATAACGTTAAAATGTCAACAAATCCACCTGATGATAATGCAATCGAAGAAGCTGTAAAAATTAAAGAAGCTGGCAAAGCAAAAGAAATTGTTGCAATAACTATTGGTGAAGAAAAAGCACAAGAAACTGTTAGAAAAGCTCTTGCTGTCGGAGCTGACAGAGGAATTCATGTTAAAGTTGACAGTGTAATCGAGCCACTAGCAGTATCTAAAATATTAAAAAAGATTGTTGAAAAAGAAAATCCCGATTTAGTTTTTATGGGTAAACAAGCAATAGATGATGATTGCAATCAGACAGGTCAGATGCTTGCAGCTTTATTGAATTGGCCTCAAGCGACTTTTGCATCAAAAATCGAGGTTAAAGATAATTCTTTAGAAGTAACTCGTGAAATTGATGAAGGGTTAGAAACTATTGAGGTAAATGTTCCAGCAATTGTTACATGTGATTTAAGATTAAATGAGCCTAGATATGCGTCACTTCCAAATATCATGAAAGCTAAGAAAAAACCTATTGAGCAAATTAATGCTTCAGATTTAGGAATTGATATTAATCCAAGAATCGAACAAATTAAAGTTGAAGAACCACCCAAAAGAAAAGCTGGAATAAAAGTCGCTAGTGTAGAAGAGTTAGTGCAAAAACTTAAAAATGAGGCTAAAGTAATTTAAATGTCAGTTTTATTAATTGCAGAACATAATAATAAAGAAGTAAAACCATTTACTTTCAATGCAATTACAGCTGCTTCTCAAATAAATGACGATCTTCATGTTCTTGTTTTAGGTCATCAAGCTGAAGATGTAGTAAAATCTTTATCTGAAGTTCCAAACATAAAAAAAGTAATACATGTAGATGATGAAATATATAAGAATTACATAGCTGAAAATTATACCTCAGCAATAGTCAAGCATGCAGAAAATTATTCGCACATTGTAAGTTCGGCAAATACTTTCGGTAAAAATTTAATGCCTAGAATTGCAGCTCTATTAGATACCTCGCAGGTAAGCGATATAATAAAAGTGATTTCAGAAGATACTTTTTTAAGACCAATTTATGCGGGTAATGCATTTGCTACAGTTAAAAGTAATGATAAAAAAAAATGTGTTACAATAAGGCCTACCTCATTTGATCCATCTGAAAAAAGTGGTGGGTCTGCAGAAATAATCAAATCTGATCCAGCGGATGCTAGTGCATCTACAAAATTTCTTAAAAAAGAAGAAGTTAAATCTGATAGACCAGAACTTGGTACAGCTAGAATTGTAATTTCGGGTGGAAGAGGTATGCAGAATGGAGAAAATTTTAAATTGATAAGTGACATAGCTGACAAATTAAATGCAGCTATTGGAGCTTCAAGAGCAGCAGTTGATGCTGGGTATATCACCAATGATCATCAAGTAGGTCAAACTGGTAAAGTTGTAGTTCCAGATCTTTATATAGCAGTTGGAATTTCGGGCGCTATACAACATTTAGCAGGCATGAAAGAGAGTAAAATTATAGTTGCGATTAATAAAGATGGAGAGGCTCCGATTTTTAGTGTCGCAGATTACGGATTAGAAGCAGATCTATTTGATGCGCTACCTAAGTTTTTGTCAGAATTGAACAAATTAAACACTATACAAAAATAGCAAATACTGTAAGAAATTATCATTATGTCCAGAGAAGTGATGGAATAC
>CABZTP010000023.1:0-8433 GCA_902528735.1 uncultured Pelagibacteraceae bacterium | reverse complement strand
GATTGCAAAAATAACTTTGAAGACTAAAGCTCCTACTACACCCCAAAATATTATCTTTTTTCTGTTTTTTGGAACAAAATTGGCTGCGATTAAACCAATTATTATCGCATTATCTGCAGCGAGAATAATATCTATAAATACGATTTGCAGCAATATAAGGGATTGTTCGATCAAGGTTATTATAATAGTAATTATTTATTATTTTTCAATAAATCTTATAAAATTTTTATTGATTTAATATCTAATACATAATGAGATATGTTTTTTAGAAATATGGAGGATTTATGAAACTTTTCAAAATTTTTGTCTCTATTTTATTTTCTGTTCTTTTAACTGCTAATGTAACTGCAGCCGAAAAGTGGGATATGGCACTAGCTTATGGTGCAAGTAATTTCCATTCTGCTAATGCAGCTGAATTTGCTAAAAACGTTTCAGAAAAAAGTGGGGGTAAATTAACAATCGTTACTCACCCTGGTGGATCTCTATTTAAAGGTGGAGAGATATTTAGGGCTGTGAGAACTGGTCAAGCTCAAATAGGAGAGAGATTTATGTCTGCTTTAGGTAAAGAAGACCCTCTACTAGAAATCGACTCACAACCATTTTTAGCAACATCCTATGATGATGCAATGAAACTATACCAAGCTTCTAAACCAGGAATAAAAAAAGGACTAGATCAGAAAGGCTTGGTTTTTTTATACGCAGTACCATGGCCAGCACAGGGTCTATATAGCAAAAAAGAAATAAAAAGTGTTGAAGATTTAAAGGGTTTAAAATTCCGTGCATATAACTCTGCAACAATAAGAATGGCTGAACTAACAGGTATGGCTCCAACAAAAATTGAGGCAGCTGAAATTAGCCAAGCATTTTCAACTGGAGCTGTAGAAAGTATGATAACTTCACCAACTACAGGTAAAAATAAAAAAATATGGGAAAATGGAGTTAAGTATTTTTATGATATAGCAGCCTGGTTTCCAAAAAATATGGTTGTAGCTCATAGAGGATCTTGGAATAAATTAGATAAAGCCACTCAGCAAATGATTATGGATGAAGCTGCTATTGCTGAAAAAAAAGGTTGGGCACTTTCAAAAAAAGGAAATGTCGCTGATAAAAAAGCTTTGGCTGATGCGGGGATGAGTGTAGGCAAGGTAAATTCAGCCCTAGAAAGTCATTTCAAAAAAGTAGGTGCTACAATGGCAGAAGAATGGAAGAAAAAAGCTGGCGAAAGAGGTGCTAGCGTTCTTGCTGCTTATAATTAATTCATTATAATTAAAAAGGCCGTTTAAGACGGCCTTTTTTTATGTTTGCAAAAGTTAATAAATTTTTAAATAACCTTTATAGTTACTCAGGCTATATAGCTGCTTTCTTTCTTATATTAGTTGCAATTTTTATTTTAGTAGGAATTTCATCAAGGATATTTGGTTTTTATATTAGAGGTCTAGCAGAGTACTCAGGTTATTGTATGGCCGCATCATCTTTTTTTGCTCTTTCATATACATTTGTAGAAGGTGGACATATCAGAATTACTTTATTTTTAGAAAAAGCAACTGGAATTAAAAAAAAATTTTTAGAACTATGGAGTTTAACAGTTGCTACAATCTTTTCAGCATATTTAGCATTTTATTTTTCAAAAATGTTAAAAATATCTTACGAATTTCAAGAACGAAGCGAAGGTGCTGATGAAATTTTAATCTGGATACCACAGACGAGTGTCGCTCTAGGTTCATTAATATTTTTTATATGCGTTTCTCATCAATTAATTTTAAAAATTAAATTAAATAATAATGACTGAAATATTTCTAACTATTTTTTTTATAACTGTCCTTTTATTGTTTTTAGGATCTGGAATTTGGGTTGCAATAAGTATGATCGGTGTTTCATCCATTGGTATGATGTTATTCACAACAAGGCCAGTTGGAGATGCAATGGCTACCACAATTTGGGGTGCCTCCTCCTCATGGACTCTGACTGCTTTGCCGTTGTTTGTTTGGATGGGAGAAATATTATTTCGGACAAAACTCTCTGAAAACCTATTTGAGGGATTATCGCCCTGGATGCAAAAATTACCTGGTGGACTAGTTCATGTTAATGTAATTGGATGTGCTTTATTTGCAGCTATTTCTGGATCATCTGCAGCGACTGTTGCTACAGTAGGAAAAATGTCTATTCCAGAACTAAGAAAGAGAAAATATCCAGAAAGCATCTTGCTTGGAAGTTTAGCTGGTTCAGGAACGCTGGGCCTTCTTATTCCACCTTCAATTATTTTAATTATTTATGGTGTGACTGTCCAAGAGTCGATAGCAAAACTATTTATTGCAGGAATTATACCAGGAATAATGATTGCGTTGATCTTTATGACATATGTAATGATTTGGTCATTAATAAATAAAAAATCCATGCCTACTTTTAAACAAGACTTCTCACTTATGGAAAAGGTAAGGAAATCAGGAAAACTGATACCTGTAATATTATTAATAGTTTCAGTTATTGGTTCAATATATACTGGTATAGCAACTGCAACTGAAGCAGCCTCATTGGGTGTAGTTGGTGCATTAATTTTGTCATACTTTCAAAAAAGTTTATCTTTAAAAACTTTTAAAGAATCATTGCTGGGTGCTACTAAAACTTCTTGTATGATAGCTTTTATATTAGCAGGAGCTACTTTTTTATCTTTGGCAATGGGCTTTACAGGATTGCCAAGAAATCTAGCTATATGGATCGAAGGTATGGAACTTTCTCCATATGTTTTAATTTTTGTTTTAATGATTTTTTATATAATTCTTGGAATGTTTCTTGATGGTATATCTGCTGTAGTTTTAACAATGGCTATAATTGAACCAATGATAAGACAAGCAGGTTTTGATATGATTTGGTTTGGTGTCTTTCTAGTTATTGTTGTAGAAATGGCTCAGATCACGCCACCGGTTGGCTTTAATCTTTTTGTTCTTCAGGGTATGGCTAATAAGGATATGGGGTATATAGCAAGAAGTGCGTTTCCACTCTTCTTGCTAATGATTTTTGCTGTTATTTTAGTTGTGATATTTCCAGAAATCGCGCTTTGGATGCCTGAGCAAATGATAAAAAATATAAATTAATATTTTGATTTTTTAGACCCGTCTATCACACCCTTTAGCTGATTATATTCTTTACAATTACATCCTTCTAGAACACTCAATCTTTCTTTTGCTAAATTCATCCTATTGGTTGCAACATATAATTCACCTAAATATTCATTAATTCCTATGTGATTTGGCTCAATAGCTAAACCTTGAAGATAATATTTCTCACCCTTTTCAAAATCACCAATTTTTCTTGTTGCAAATCCAAGATAGTTTAAAGTATCTGCTTTATTTGGTTTCATCTTATTTGACTTTACCAAAAATTTAATTGCTCTTTCGTATCTTTTAATTGCTTTCTCGGCTTTACCTTTTTTTTCTAATTTTTTTGCCATTTTTATTTGTTGTACAGCTTTATCATATAAAGTTTCCTTTGAGCTCGAGTCACTTGAGCCAGCAGCAAAAGATGTTCCTGTTAAAAAAATTAAAAAGAACATTGAAAGAAATATTTTTTTTATCATTATTTAAATTTCCTTAAGTTAGTTAGTGTTTTTAGTTCTAAGCCATTA
This sequence comes from uncultured Pelagibacteraceae bacterium, assembly GCA_902528735.1. Taxonomy (GTDB): domain Bacteria; phylum Pseudomonadota; class Alphaproteobacteria; order Pelagibacterales; family Pelagibacteraceae; genus Pelagibacter. The sequence goes on along the minus strand of CABZTP010000023.1, from coordinate 4,811 downwards.
TCTATTAAATTATTTTTTATAGATATAGCTGTAGCTAGAGAACTTTCATTATCCCCATGTATGCACACAGAGTCTATTTCACAAGGTATTTGCTTTCCGCTGTGACAATTAATGGCCTGGTTCTGAACCATGCTTAAAACGTGACTTTTTGCTTTATCTGGATCTATAATAATTGCATGAGGCTCTTTTCTAGATACTAAGTTTCCATTATCTTCATAATTTCTATCTGCAAAAATCTCACATGCTATCCTCATATCAAATTTCTTTGCTGCTTCTTCCATCTTTGAACCTGTAGGCACTAAATAAATTAAATCTTTATTAAAATTGCAGATCGATTTTGCAATGATTGTTGCAAGCACAATATCTTCGCAAGCCATATTATTTAATGCACCATGTGGTTTAATATGTGTAACTATCTCACCATGTTTTTCGGCTATATTTTGTAAAATTTCATACTGATCAATTAATAATTTATTTATTTCTTCTGACGATAAATTTAGTCTTTTACGTCCAAAGTTTTCTGGATCATTAAATGATGGATGTGCGCCTATGCTAACACCGTTTTTCTTGCAAATTTTTACAACTTGGTTCATGCTCTCTTTATCACCAGCATGATAACCACAAGCAACATTAGCTGAATTAACAATTTCTAGTAATTTTGGATCATTTTCATCTGAATGATGCTTTGATTTTTCACCTAAATCACAATTGATATTAATTTCCATACTAATAAATCATAAGTATAACATGGTATGATAAAAAATATATTAAATCTTGGTGACGCAGCTTTGTATTGCGACTTTGGAAGTGATGTAAATCAAGAAATTAATTCAAATGTTATCAAATATTTTTACCATATAAAAAAATTAAATTTAAAAGGCATTACAAACTTAACTCCATCTTATAATAAATTAATAATTTCATATGATTTAAATATACATTCATTTTTATCTTTAAAAAAAAAAATTGAAAATGTAGAGATTAAAGAAAACAATAAATTAGAAAAAAACCTAATCGAAATTCCTGTGTGTTGTGATAATAATTTTGCATTAGATATTAAAAGGGTTGAAAATAAATTAAAATTAAAATCAGAAATAATCCTAGAAAAATTTTTTAGCAAAAATTACTTTTGTTATATGACAGGATTTGTGGCTGGCATGCCTTTTCTTGGCGATCTTAGCCAGGAAATGAGATTAAAAAGATTAGAAACACCAAGAGTTAAAGTTCCAAAAGGTTCAGTTGGAATAACAGAACAATTTTGTAACATATACACTTTTGAAACACCTGGGGGATGGAATATTTTGGGAAATACACCACTAAATATTTTCGACACATCTAATCAATCAAACCCTAATCTTGTTAATCCAGGTGATACAATAAAATTTTATAGAATAACTTTAGATCAATATAATGAAATCAAAAGATAGAAACTACTTTAAAATTTTAAGAGCTGGTATCAACACCACATATCAAGACTTAGGAAGAAATAATTTATACCATATTGGTATTCCTTTTAGTGGTGTGATGGATAAAAGAAATTTTCAATTGTTAAACTCACTTCTACAAAATGATTACAATTCACCTGTAATAGAATTTGCTTACCAAGGTCCGCATTTGAGGTATTTTGGAAAAGATATTTTTTTTTGTATTTCTGGAAATGTATCATTTAAGATTATAACAAAAGAGGGTGTTATTGATGGTAATTCCTACCAATGTTATTTGTTAAAAAATGGTGATGAAGTCGATATACATTCAACCAACAAGTCTGTTTATGGATATTTTTCGATTAATGGAACTTTTGGTGTTGATTATTATTGGGGAAGCTGTTCAATAAATACACAAGCTCAAATTGGACCAAATAACGGGAATAAATTTTCTAAAGATTTAGAAATTGAAATAATTGAGATTAATAATTCTTTTAACAAAAGAAAACTTAATTACTTGGGTAGCACTATTGAAAATATAAGGGTCATTAGAGGCACAAACTATGATTATTTCTCTAAGTCTTCACAAAATAAATTCTTTAAAGAAAGTTTTAAAATTACAAAACTTTCAGACAGGATGGGCATGAGATTAGAAGGTCCAAAAATTGAAAATATCGTTGATCCTAATATAAAATCTGAAGGTTTGGTAAAAGGTGTAATTCAAATCACATCTGCTGGAGATCCAATAATTATGTTATCAGATCATGGAACAATAGGCGGTTATCCTAAGATTGCCACTGTTATATCTGCTGACTATGATCGATTAGTCCAATTAACTCCTGGATCGAACATTAAGTTTAAAGATGTAAGTTTAGAAGACGCAGAAACATTATATAAACTTTATAACATGGAGACCGATAATCTAATTTCTCAAATTAAATGAATCTTATAACAAAGTTACCTGGACCATTTTTAATTTTTTTAGGGGCTTTCAGTTTGAGTTTTGGAGGATTGATAGTTAAATCTTTTGAAGGTGCTACTTTATGGCAAATTCTATTTTGGAGGTCAGTTTTTTTTATAATAGTAGTTTTGATGTTTTTAATTATTACTTACAAAAAAAATTTTATTTCAGCATTTTATAAATCTGGAATACCAGGTCTTATAGGTGGCATTATTCTTGCTTGTGGTTTCAGTGGTTATGTTTTTGCCATGTATAATACCTCTGTTGCAAATACTAATTTTATAATTCAAACTCAAACATTATTTTTAGCAATTTTTGGATATATTTTTTTAAAAGAAAAAATAAATTTAATCACATTAATTTCTATAATTTTAGCAATCTCAGGTATAATTTTGATGGTTGGAAGCTCATTAACAGTTGGACAAATGAGTGGAAATATTGCTGCTTTTATAATGCCAGTATCATTTGCTACATTAATTTTGATTGTTAGAAAATTTCCAAGTGTCGATATGGTTCCACTGCAATTTATTGCAGGCGTTATTGCTTTGATAATAGGATATTTAATGTCAAAAACAATTTTTATATCTTTCAACGATATTTTTTTAGGATTTTTAGCTGGCTTTTTTCAACTTGGTTTTGGTTTTATTTTTATTACAATCGGTGCAAGATCAACACCTTCGGCTTTGGTTGGAATTATAATGTTATCTGAAGCAGTTTTGGGACCTTTCTGGGCGTGGCTCTTTATAAGTGAAAATCCACCAAGCTCAGTGTTAATAGGTGGTTCTATAATAATATTTGCAGTATTAATTCAATTCATATCACTTCTAAAGCAAAGTTAAATTAGATAAGATTATTACATGTATTATAAATTTTTCTTAGAAATTTTAATAAAACCTTTTTCATTATTTATATTTATATTTATGTCCTATATAAATACAACAGAGGCAGCATTTAAATATAAACTTGGACAAAAAATTTATGGAGATTTTAATATAACGAATAGGGTCTCAATACCATTACCAGATGGTGAATGGAAAGTTATTTATAGATATGGAGAGCATATTTTCCGAGGCATTCATGCTTATACTATCACTTTAGCACAAGTATCAAATAATAATGTAATTAAGCTATTTGATATTGAAAAAGTCGAAGGTCTATCAGCAATTTTAGGATATATGACACCGTTAATTATTCAAACTGTATTTAAACCAAAGAGGCATGGTTGTGTTGAGAGAAAATATTACACAATATTAAAATATTATAAATCATCAGGGATTACACACAACTGTGTTTCAATAAAACACATAGATACAAATTATGAATTATTTGAAAATGACGATCCTGATATTAATTTAGGCTATTTAATTAATTGGTCAGAAAAAAATAATCTAAGTTTTTCAGATGTTTATTTAGCTTATGATGTTTCAATTTATATTCCAAGAATCGCGGATAGGTATCTTTCTTTTACTTATTTAGAGTCACCTCAAAATTTCGATAATTATAGTCCGCTATTTAGCTCAGAAGCCCAAAGTGAGTTTCATCCACAAAATATAAAACAGAGCAAAAAAGCTAAAATTGTAATGGATAAATGGATAGATTATATGGCTCAGTATCATAACAGTGTTGAGAATGGATTAAAAATAAAAGGGAAGTATAAAATTAAATTTAATAGAATAGATAATATTGAATATGACAAAAAAAAGAATAATGACGAATTGATTGATATGCTTAAAAAATTGAATGAGCTTTATAAGTCAAAAGTGCTATCAAAAGATGAGTTTATCAAGGCAAAAGAAAAGTTGCTAAATCAGTATAATTAAAATATAAATTACACACGGGAGAATGGATTGAAATAAATCCTGCCGAAGGAGCAACCACCCCGGAAACTCTCAGGCAAAAGGACCGTACATATTAACTCTGGAAAGAGAATTATTCTCGCCGAAGGAGCAAATCTCTCAGGCAAAAAGACAGAGGGGGCTTAAAGAGTTAATATGAATATTAAAAAAACATCATTATATAATCTTCACATCAAATATGGTGCAAAGCTTGTTGAGTTTGCTGGATATCAAATGCCAATTCAATATAAAGATGGAATTATACAAGAGCATAAATACACACGTTCACATTCTGGTATTTTTGATGTTTCACATATGGGTCAATTATTTGTATCTGGCGGAGATGATTTAACAAATGATCTTGAGAAGATTTTTCCTGCGGATTTAAAAAAATTGAAAACCAATCAAAGCAAGTATTCTTTTTTAATGAACAATAAAGGGGGTATTCAAGACGATCTTATAATAACCAAAACATCTGATGGATTTTTAATTATCTTAAATGCTGCATGCAAATATACTGATTATCAAGTAATAAAATCAAAACTTGGTAGTCAATATGAGTTAAATCTTGATGAGACGTTGTCATTAATT
>CABZTP010000022.1:0-8904 GCA_902528735.1 uncultured Pelagibacteraceae bacterium | reverse complement strand
TTCAAAGAAAAAAAATAGTTTTTTTTGGAAGAATTCATAAAAAAAAAGGTATAGAGATTCTATTAGAAGCTATCACAAAACTCCCAGAAACTTACTTCGAAAAATATTTTTTTGAAATATGTGGCCCTGGTGAAAAAAAATATGTTAATTTTATCAAACAAATTATAAATAAAAACGATTTTAAAAATAAGTTACAGTTTAAAGATTTTGTTGATCGAGAAAATAAAATTAAATATTTATCTGAAGCAAGTATATTTGTATTACCTTCTTATGAGGAAGGTGATTCAATTGCACTAAAGGAAGCGCTCGCAATGTCAATACCTGTAATTATTTCAAGTCAGTGCAGAATGAGTATAGTAGAAAAAACAAATTCAGGCGTTGTATTCGAACTTAGTGCTCAAAATCTTTACAATGCATTAATTAAAATTTCCCATGATGACATAGAATTAATGGGAAAAAATGCTAGGAAACTAATAGAGAATAAATTTGATAATATTGATTGCAGTGAAAGAGTTCTTCATATTTACAAAGATATAATGTGTGGAACGAAGACCTCAAAGGACTGGATCTATGAAAGATAATTATACTATTGGAATAAATTTTCTTCATTCTGATACTGCAGCATGCATTTTTAAAAACAATAACTTGATTGCAGCGTCTGAGGAGGAAAGATTTACAAGAGTTAAACATACAAGCACTTTTCCATTTAATGCTATAAAATTTTGCTTAAACGAGGCAAATATAAGTTTATCAGATGTAGATAATATAACTATTAATTCAAATCCATATAATTCAATTTTGAAAAAAATTCTTTTTGTTTTAAAAAATCCTCTTTCATATGAAATATTTTTTCAATCTCTTAAAAATACGAAAAATAAACTTTCTTTAAAAGATTATGTCTCACAAATTGACGCGCTCAGCACATTTAGAGGTAAAATAAGATATTTAGATCATCACGAGTCCCATATTGCATCTTCTTCAAATTTTAGTGGTTTTAAAAAATCAATAAACGTTTCAGTTGATGGTTTTGGTGATTTTGCAAGTTGTGCTTGGGGAACAAAAATAAACGATCTTTATAGTTTAAAAAATAAAATATACTTTCCTCATTCACTTGGAATATTTTATCAATCAATGACGCAATTTTTGGGTTTTAAATCATATGGAGATGAATATAAAGTTATGGGACTTTCTCCTTATGGCAAACCCAAATATGTAAATGAAATTTCCAAGTTAATAAATAAAACAAAAAACGGTTTCGAATTAAATTTAAAATATTTTCTACACCACAAAAAAAAAATTTTTAATGTAAATGATATAGGACAATTTGTTTACAAAAACCTGTACTCAAGTAAATTAAATGAATTAATTGATTTTGAAAGAGATCCAGGTGATAAAATTACTCAAGCGCACATGGATATAGCGAAATCTACCCAAACAGTTTATGAAAATATTTTTTTCCACATTTTAAATTTAGCTCAAAAAGAGAGTAAAGATATAAATAATTTAACTTTGTCAGGAGGATGTGCAATGAATTCTGTTGCTAACGGTAAAATAATTAGAAATACCAAATTTAAAAACATATATTTTAATCCAAATCCTGGAGATGCAGGTGGGTCAGTGGGATCGAGTTCTTTATTTTTAAAAAGAAATTTCAATTATAGTTTTGAGAATATAAATTATGGATATCTTGGTTGTTCTTTTAAAAATGAAAATATTAAAGAAATAATATCAAACAACAAAATTGATAAAAAATTTAAGGTGAAATATTTAGAATATGATGAAATATATAGACTAGTAGTAAAACTTTTAATCAGCGAAAATATAGTTGGATGGTTTCAAGATAAGATGGAATGGGGGCCAAGAGCGTTAGGAAATAGATCTATCCTCGCTGATGCTAGAAATCCAAATATTAAAGAGATTATCAATAAAAAAATCAAAAGAAGGGAGAGTTTCAGACCTTTTGCACCATCAATACTTATAGAGAAAGTAAATGAATGGTTTGAAATAGATAGAAATGTTCCTTTTATGAGCGAGGTTTATCCAATTAAAGAAAACAAGAGATCAATTATTCCAGGCGTAACTCATGTCGATGGAACTGGAAGACTTCAAACAGTAGATGAGATGAATAACAAGAAATATTACAATTTAATTAAGTGTTTTCATAAATCTACTGAGGTCCCAATAATTTTAAATACTTCTTTTAATGAAAATGAACCAATTGTAAATAATCCAATTGAGGCAATTAAATGTTTCGAGAGAACAAATATGGATGCATTAGTTTTGCAAAATTTGTTTATTTCAAGAAATGAAATTTAATTACTATTGATATATTTATGAAAAAAATTGCAATTATTACTACTCATCCTATTCAATATCAGTTACCTTTATTTAAAAATTTTTACAAAAATAACATAGAAGCCCATGTCTTTTTTGCATCTTCACATGGTATTTCATCACAAAATAAAGATAGAGAGTTTCAAATTAAATTTAATTGGGATAATTATAAAAAACCGTTGAGTGGGTATAAAAGTTTTTTTTCAAAAAATCAACAATACTCAATTTTTGATTTTCGCTTATCATTTAAAGATCTTGAAAAATATTTAAAAAAAAATAAATATGAAGCAATTATTATTTTTGGGTGGAATAATTTACTTTACTTAAAATCGATATATTTTGGTAAAAAACTTGGAATAAAAACAATTCTAAGAGTAGAAACTAATCTTGAAACCAATATAAGCATTACAAAAAAAATACTAAAATATCTAATTCTAAGAATTTTATTTAAATTTATTGATGCATTTCTATATATTGGCAGTTTAAATAAATACTTTTATTTAAAACATGGTGTCCCAAAAAGTAAACTATATTATGCCCCGTACTTTGTAGATAATAATTTTTTTAAAAAAAAAAATAAACACAATTATTTATCTAATAAGTTAAAATTAAAAAACAAAAAATTTATATTGTTTGTTGGAAAGCTAATAGACAGAAAAAAACCACAGCATTTTATAAATTTAGCAGAAGAGTTTAAAAATATTAAACAACTTCACTTTTTGCTTATCGGTGACGGTCATCTTAAGAATTTTTGTAAAGAATACATTAAAAAATATAATATAAATAATATATCTATGCTAGGTTTTCAAAATCAAAAAAATCTAAAAAAAATTTATCAGTCTAGTGATTTATTCGTAATTACATCTGCATATGAAACATGGGGACTTGTTATCAATGAAGCGATGGCCTCAGGATTACCAATCTTAGCATCTAATAAATGTGGTTCCTCAAAAGATTTAGTACTTAATGGTGTAACAGGATATATATATCAATATGGTAACTTGAAAGATCTATCCAGAAATTTTAAGAAAATTCAATTTAATTATAAAAAAAAAAAATTAATGAAGAAAAATTCAAAAAAAATTATATCTAATTTTACTTACGATAAGACAATTAGTTCAATTAAACATATAATTAATTAATATAAATGCTCAATGCATTTATTTACTAAATGAGGTAATTATCTTTAATTTATAATTAAAGTTAAATTAGAAAATGAAAATATCTGTGATCACAGTGTGCTTTAACAGTGAAAATACCATTGAGAATACAATTAATTCAGTTGTTTCTCAAAATTATAATAATTATGAGTACATAATAGTAGATGGAGGGTCTTCTGATAAAACACTAGAAATTATAGGTAAATATAAAAAACATATAAGTAAGCTTATATCTGAAAAAGACCATGGTATTTTTCACGCTATAAATAAAGGCATAAATTTATCTGATGGCGAAATTATTTCAATAATTCATTCTGACGACAGTTTTTATAACAATAATGTTTTATCTGATGTAGCCGATAAATTCAGAATAGATAACAATTTAGATTGTTTAATAGGTACAACTTTAATAAAGAAAAAAAATATTAATTCTGTATTAAGAAAATATAATCCAGAATTTTTTAAACAATGGATGCTTTATTTGGGTTATTCTCCACCTCATCCATCAACTTTTATTAAAAGAAAAATTTATAATAAATTTGGAAATTATAATGTTAATTATTCTATTGCAGGAGATTTTGATTTTTTTCTAAGATGTATTTTAGTAAATAAAATAAAATTTGAGACTTTAGATAAAAACTATATAATTATGTTATACGGTGGCAAAAGCACAAATTCAATTCGAAGTAATTTAATTGCATCAAAGGAAATTATGAGATCTTTTAAAGATAATTCAATTTATTCTAATTGGTTTTTAATAATGTTGAGGTTTCCTATGAAACTTATTCAAATGATATTAAAATGATAAATTATAAAAAAGAAAATAAGTATATTTTAATATCATCTATTTTATTTTTTTTAATTCCAATAGCATTAATTTCTGGACCATTTTTACCAGATCTATTTTTAACCATTATTTCACTTAATATACTTTTCTTAATGTATTCAAATAAGGAATTAAATCATTTTAATACAAAATACTTTTATTTTTTTTTAATTTTTTGCTTTGTAATTACTATTATTTCTTTAATATCTTCAAACTATTTCTCGATTAAAAGTAGCTTATTTTACTTTAGGTTCGGTTTATTTACTGTTGCCTCATATTATTTGATTAAATCAAACAAACTAATACTGAAATATCTGTTATCATTATTTATAATAATTTATATCATCTTGTTTTTTGATACCATCTATCAATTTTTTTTTTCTGAAAATATATTAGGTTTTAAATATATTAATGAACAAAACTTTCGTATCACAAGCTTTTTTGGAAAAGACGAAGTTCTCGGTAGTTATACTGCTAGATTGTTTCCATTGTTAATTTTTCTAATAATTTATAACGAAAGTTATATTTTTTCAAAATACAACAAATTAATTATTACATCACTCACTGTAACTTCATTTACGGTTGTTTTATTAAGTGGCGAAAGAACATCATTGGCATTGTTTATCTTGTGTCTAATCTTCATTTTCTTTTCTTCATTTAAAATGAGAAAGATTTTTATTTTACCGATAGTTTTAATAATTATTGTGTCAATTATCTCAATAAGTTTTAGTGAGAAAATTAAAAACAGGATAGTGACTACTACAATTAAACAATTAGGCTTAAATACTGAAAGCGACAGATTAGTCATATTTAGCCCAACTTACGAAGGTCATTATTTAATATCTTATAATATGTTTAAAGAAAAACCTCTATTTGGTCATGGCCCAAAGGCGTTTAGATTTTATTGCTCTAAAGAAGAGAATTATGTTGCTGAAAATGCTTGTACAACCCATCCACATAATTTTTATGCACAGATGCTGGCAGAATTAGGTTTATTTGGTTTTATAACAATATCTTCAATATTTATTTTAACAATAGTTCTTTTTTTAAAAAATTTTTACTTTCAAATTTTTCAAAAAAAACAATACCTGTCAAACTTAGCTGTTTGCCTATTATCTAGTATTTTTATTACTTTATTTCCATTTTTACCATCTGGAAATTTTTTTAACAATTGGTTATCTATAATTATTTATTATCCTCTAACTTTTCTATTATATATAATTAAAGAGAAAAAATTTTATGCATGAAAAAGTAATTATTCTTTTTTTAACCATAAATTTACCTATAATTTTTTTTTACAATAAAATTGTAAATAAACTAAATATATTTGACTATGCAGATGGAATAAGAAAACTTCATAAAAATAAAGTACCACTTTTTGGTGGTATAATAATAATTTACAATGTTATAATTTTTTCATTTTTTAACGAATTCCTAGAAATTAATATTGACGATTTTTTTTTTAATATTAGAGAATATTTTTCTTTTTATGTTGGACTTGTTTTCTTATTCTTGATTGGAATTTATGATGATAAATACAATTTATCTGCTAATAAAAAACTATTCTTCAATTTTTTTATTATTTTATCAATAATACTTGCAGATGATAATTTACTGATAAGTAATTTGAAATTTATTATATTTAATAGTCCAGTAGAACTGAAAAATTTGTCATATTTTTTCTCAATATTATGCATACTTCTTTTTATTAACGCATTAAATATGTTTGATGGTATTAATTTCCAAGCTGGTTTTTATTGCATATTAATTTTTTGTTACTTTTTAATCAAAGACTTGTACGCTTTTTTTTCAATTATTTTAATATTGTGTCTAATTTTATTTTTAATATTTAATTTTTTAAATAAATGTTTTTTGGGTGATAGTGGAACACAAGTATTAGCATTCATAATTTCATATATTTTAATTAAATCTCATAATATAAATAATTTAATTTCACCTGAAGAAATATTTATATTATTATCATTTCCTGGTTTAGATATGTTTCGTTTATTTATTCAAAGAATATTAATAAATAAGCATCCTTTTCATCCAGATACCAATCATATGCATCATTTAATTTCAGCTAGACATGGAAAATTTTATGCTTTTATTATTATACAAGTAATTATAATAGCAAATATTTTATCTTTTTATATTTTTGAAAATAAATATATATCTTTAAGCTATGTAGTTATATCATATATTTTAATACTAATTAATTTTAAAAAAAATAAGTTTAAATTTTGAAAAGATCTATTGATATAACTCTTAGTATTTTAATTTTGTTTTTTTTAATACCATTAATAATAATAACTTTTTTTTTAATAAAGCTGGATTCTAAAGGTCCAATATTTTTTGCTTCATATAGAGCTGGTAAAAATGATAAAAGTTTTAAAATGTTTAAATTTAGAACAATGCATATAAATACAGAAATTATCGAAACAGATAAATTAAAGAATACCGAACAAAAAATTACCAAAATTGGTAAATATTTGAGGAGATATAGTATTGATGAAATACCACAATTTTACAGCGTTTTAATAGGCGATATGTCAATAGTAGGTCCTCGACCAGCTTTATTTACTCAAAAAGAATTGCTCCGAAAAAGGAATAAATTAGGCATAAATAAACTAAAACCTGGAATTACAGGATATGCTCAAATAAATGGTCGTGATTTGTTAATTTTAGAGAAAAAAATTGATTTAGAATATGAATATTTAAAAAAAAATAATTTAATGTTTGATTTTTTAATAATGATTAAAACAATTAAAGTTGTATTTACAAAAAAAGGTGTAACTCATTAAATTACAATAAATGAAACATATATCCCCAAATATTTTGTCAAATTACAAAAAAAAAATATTTTTAATTTTAAGCGATTTATTAATTATTTTCATTTCAGTATCAGCAGCATACTCTTTAAGATTAGAAACTTTATATCCAACCTGGAAAATTAATTCTTATGTTTTTATAATTTTTTCAATAATTATAATAGGTGTATTTTACTATTTTAATATTTACCAAATTCTGCTTAGATTTTTTGATAACTATTCAATTCTTAAAATAATAAAGTCTATCTTAATTTGTATATTAATTTTAGTTCCTATAAATTTTTATTTATACAAAATAATTTATTTTCCAAGGTCAATATCATTCATAGCACCAGTAATAATAGGTTTATTAATTATATTTCATAGAATTTTAGTAAATTTTCTAATAAATCTTAATTCCAAAAATAAAAAGAATAATAATATATTGATAACAGGAATTAATAAAAATAATGTAGAAATAATTAAAAGCATAAGACAAAACCCAAGTTATGGAAAAGTAATGGGAATAATTGATTCATCTGGTAATTATAAAAAAAGAGAATTGAACGGAATAAAAATTTTCAAAAAAAACAAAATAAAAAAAATTATAGATGATTTGTCTATAAATGAGGTAATTGTTGGAAATAAGAGTTTAAACAAAAAAGAAATAGGTGATTTATTTTTGTATATTTCTGAAAAAAATATTAGATTTAAAAACCTTAAAAATGAAAATAATTATCAAAATAAATTTATTGAAACATCTTTATCTACAAAGGTAAATTTTTATGAAATAATTGACAGACCTAAAATACTTGTAGATAGAACTATATTAGTTAATAAAATTAAAAATAAAATAATTTTAATTACGGGAGGAGGTGGATCAATTGGTAGTCAGTTATGTTTGGAAATATTAAAGCATAATCCAAAAAAATTATTAATAATTGAAATTTCTGAAATAAATTTATTTAATGTGATAAATAAAATAAAAAAAAGCAATTATTCGTTAAAAAAAGTTAAGCCATTTTTGGGTGATTGTGCAGACAGTATATTTTTAAATAATATATTTAAAGATCAAAAGATTGATGAAATTTATCATGCGGCTGCCTATAAACATGTGACTTTTGGAGAAAATAATCCATATTCAATTGTTAAAAATAATATATTTGGAACAAAAATACTTGTTGAATTGTCTTTAAAAAATAAGATAAAGCATTTTACATTTATAAGTTCAGATAAAGCAGTAAATCCAAAAAGTTTACTAGGATTTACAAAAAAATTTGGGGAAAAGTTAATAAATTATCATTATCACAAAGGTTTAAATAATAAAAATTTTATTACTGATTTTACTATTGTTAGATTTGGAAATGTCATAGGATCAAGTGGGTCTGTAATCCCAATCTTTCTTAATCAAATTGAAAATAAATCTCCTTTAACTGTCACTAATAAAAAAGCAGAAAGATATTTTATGTCAATAGCAGAAGCTGTTCAATTGGTTATAAATGCGTCTTATTTTAACAAAAAAGGTATAAAGATTTATGCATTAGACATGGGAAAACAAATTAATATTTATGAAATTGCAAAAAGAATAATTAGATTGAGTGGAAATACAATCAAAAATAAAAAAAATAAAAGTGGCGATATAGAAATTAAAATAACAGGATTAAAAAAGGGTGAAAAAATTTCTGAAGAAATAACTTTGGGAAAAAATTTAATTAAAACTAAACATACGAGGATTATGGAATGCCAAGAGAACATATTTACAAATAATTTAATT
>CABZTP010000021.1:0-11408 GCA_902528735.1 uncultured Pelagibacteraceae bacterium | reverse complement strand
AAGCTGTTTCTTTTTTAATATACTTACTTAAAGATTTTATTAAATTCTCACTGGTCCTAGAAAAAAAATGATTTGCTTCTGAAATATGATCAAATTCTACCTTGATACCTTTTTGTGCACTCAATCTTTTATCAAGGTCATTTATATGCTCCACAGGAACTAATTCATCTTTTTTACCGTAAATGATTAGGCCTGAAGTTGGACATGGGGATAGAAATGAAAAATCATATACGTTGGGTTGTGGAGAAATAGCAATAAATCTATTTATTTCAGGTCTTCTCATTAGAAGTTGCATTGCTATCAAAGAGCCAAAAGAAAAACCGGATATCCAACATTGTGAGTTGTCAAAGTTTTCTCTTTCGAGCCAATCTAAAGCTGCAGCGGCATCAGCTAATTCCCCTTGACCATTATCAAATTCTCCGTCACTTTTTCCTACTCCTCTAAAATTTAATCTGCAAACTGAAAAATTACTATCCACAAAAGATTGAAATGTATCTACAACAACTTTATTATTCATTGTGCCTCCATATTGTGGGTGAGGATGAAGAACTAAAGCTATTGGCGATGTATTTTTTTTACTTTTAAAATATTTTGCCTCTAATCTTCCTGCTGGACCAGGTATAAATATTTCAGTAATTTTAGTGTCAGTAGATGGCATTGATTATCACTCTCAAAAAAAAATTTATATTTTTCTATCAAAATTGAGCGACAAAATGCAAGAACTTTAAATATACTCAATCTTGACTATTTTAGTCAGGTATATATAAAGCCCGTAAATTGCGGAAAATATGAAACTATCGACTAAAAGCAGATATGCAGTAATGGCTCTTGCTGACATTGCTAGATTTAAAAATAATCAGCCAATATCTCTAAGGGATATCTCTATAAGACAAGGAATATCTTTAGTTTACTTGGAGCAATTGTTTTTAAAACTAAAAAAAAACGAAATTGTAAAAAGTATTAGAGGTAACAAAGGTGGATACACTTTGAATAAAAATCCAAATGAAATTAAAATTTCAGATATTCTTTCAGCAGTGGAAGAGAAAGTTAAAACTATTGGATGTCAAAAACATTCTAAAAAAGGATGTAATGGAAAATCTGCAAAATGTATTACTCACAATTTATGGGATGAACTTGAAACACATATAAATATATTTTTTCAACAAAAAAATCTTAGTGACTTAATAAATAAAACTGAAAATAGAATATAATGAGAGATAAACAAATAGAAAATTTAAAAGATTATAAATATGGTTTTTCAACGGATATTGAGAGTTTTAAAGCCCCAAAAGGTTTGAACGAGGAAGTTATCAAATTCATATCAAATATTAAAAAAGAACCAGAATGGTTACTTCAATGGAGACTAAAAGCATTTGAAAGATTGAAAGTACTTAAAGAACCAGATTGGCAAAAACCAAAATATCCGAAAATTGATTATCAAGATTTATACTATTACTCTGCACCTAAAAGTTTTAAAGAAAAGCCAAAAAATCTTGATGAGCTTGATCCTAAATTATTGGAAACTTATAAAAAATTAGGTATACCTTTGCAAGAGCAAAAAAGATTAAATGGTATTGCTGTTGATGCTGTCTTCGACTCTGTCTCAGTCGCAACAACTTTTAAATATACCTTAACAAAAAAAGGGATTATTTTTTGCTCAATATCAGAAGCAATACAAAAACATCCAGATTTAGTAAAAAAATATTTAGGTTCTGTCATACCAATTACAGACCACTTTTTTGCGACATTAAACTCAGCAGTTTTTACAGATGGATCGTTTGTGTACATACCACCTAATGTCAAATGTCCAATGGAATTATCAACTTATTTTAGGATTAATGCATCTGACACAGGACAATTTGAAAGAACATTAATCATTGCTGATAAAGGTAGTTATGTAAGTTATCTTGAAGGGTGTACTGCACCGATGAGAGACGAGAATCAATTACATGCTGCAAATGTGGAATTGATTGCTCTAGATGATGCAGAGATTAAATACTCTACAGTCCAAAATTGGTATCCTGGAGATAAAGATGGAAAAGGTGGAATATATAATTTCGTTACTAAAAGAGGTTTATGTAAGGGTAAAAACTCAAAAATTTCATGGACTCAGGTTGAGACTGGATCAGCAATCACATGGAAATACCCAAGTTGTATCTTAAAGGGAGATAACTCGGTTGGTGAATTTTACTCAATTGCAATTACAAATAACCATCAAAAAGCAGATACAGGCACAAAGATGATTCATTTAGGAAAAAATACTAAGAGTAAAATAATTTCAAAAGGTATCAGTGCTGGCCAATCAGATATGACCTATAGAGGACTAGTAGATATTTCAAAAAATTCACTTAATTCGAGAAATTATACTCAATGTGACTCATTATTAATGGGTAATAAATGTGGAGCACACACTGTCCCTTATATTAAAAATAAAAATTCAAGTTCTAATATTGCACATGAAGCAACAACATCAAAAATAAGTGAAGACCAATTACATTACTGTCAACAGAGAGGATTAAACCAAGAGGAGGCAGTTGGTTTGATCGTTAATGGTTTTTGCAAAGAAGTATTACAACAGTTGCCAATGGAGTTTGCGGTAGAGGCTCAAAAATTAGTTGGAATTAGCTTAGAAGGAAGTGTTGGTTAATGCTTAAAATTAACAATTTAAATGCAAAAATAGAGGAAAAATCAATCCTGAGTGGTTTTACACTAGAAATAAAACCTGGGGAAGTTCATGCAATAATGGGTCCCAATGGATCAGGAAAAAGCACTTTATCAAATATTTTATCAGGAAAAAAAGGGTACGAGGTAACAGGTGAAGTGCTATACGAGAATAAAAATTTATTTGATCTCGAAACAGAGGAAAGAGCACATAAAGGTATTTTTCTAGCATTTCAATATCCATTAGAAATTCCAGGTGTAAATACGAATATATTTTTAAAAACTTCTCTTAATTCAATAAGAAAAGCAAGAGGAGAAAAAGAACTCGACGCAATCGAATTTTTGAAATTAGTAAAAGAAAAATCTAAAGAACTTAAATTTGATGAAGAAAAATTAAACAGACAATTAAATGTTGGTTTTTCTGGAGGTGAAAAAAAGAAAAATGAAATTTTACAAATGTCAATTTTAGATCCAAAATTATGCATATTGGATGAGACAGATTCTGGATTAGATATCGATGCCCTTAAAATTGTTGCAGATGGAGTAAATGCTTTAAGAAAAAAAAATAATTCTTTCTTAATAATTACCCATTATCAAAGACTGCTTGATTATATAAAGCCTGATTTTGTCCATGTGCTTGTGGGGGGAAAGATAATTAAATCAGGTGGTCCAGAGTTAGCATTAGAGTTAGAAGAAAAAGGGTATGAAAATTTTAATTAAATGGAACAGAATATAAAATCAGACTTTGAAAAATTATTGCACAAATCTACTTTTTCTAATAATGAAAAAGATACAAAAAGAGTGTCTCTTAATAATTTTCTAAAAAAAGGATTTCCAAACAAAAAATTAGAGGAATGGAAATTTTCAGATTTTAGCCAGGTAATAAAAAAAAATATAGGAGAGCTCTCATTTTACAATGATTACAATGTAAAAAATGAAGTTGACGAAACCATTTTTATTAAAAATATTGAACACAATAAAATTGTAGTTGTTAACGGTAAAATAGAAAAATTAAGTTTTGAACACGAAGAAAGTGATAAAATTGAAGTAAAAATTTTTGAAAAAGAAAGAAAAATTAACGAAAACTCACTACATAATTTAAATAATATTTTTTCAAATACGCCATACAAAATATTAATTAAGAATAATTATTCATTAAAAAAACCTTTGATTATTTATCAGGTAACAAACAACAAAGTAAATAACACCAATGTTAATTTAAGATTAAATTTCGAGCTTGAGGAAAACAGCACAATTAAAATAATTAATATATTTGATGATAGTTCAGAGAAAAACTTTAACAATATTATGATCAATTTTAAATTAGAGAGAAACGCTATACTTAAAAATTATAAAATAGATAAAAAAATGAATTCTAATGTAAAATATGATTTCAATAATATTATTCAAAAAGAAAATAGTATCTCTGAAACATTTATATTTTCATCTGGTTCTGAATTTATGAAAAATGAAATTAATTGTGATTTACAAGGTGAATATTCGTCTGCATTTATTAATGGAATACATTTTCTATCTAATAATAAACATCATGAGATAAGAACAACCACAAATCATTTATTTGAAAACACTAAGAGTTATCAATTAATTAAAAGTGTTATTGATGATAACTCAAAATCAGTTTATCAAGGAAAAATATTTGTAGACCCTGAAGCTCAAAAAACTGATGGTTATCAATTAAGTAAAGCAGTCCTTTTAAATGAACAAGCGGAATTTAATGCAAAACCAGAGTTAGAGATCTATGCTGATGATGTTAAATGTTCTCATGGCTCTGCTTCTGGTAGCTTAAATGAAGACTCAATTTTTTATTTAATGACAAGAGGGTTAGATTATAAAGCAGCAAGAGAGCTGCTGATCAATGGATTTCTTCTAGATGTTATAGAAAAAATTACAGACGAGCAAATTAAAAAATTAATAAAAAATATTATTGGATTAAATCAATGAATATAAATGATATAAAAAAAGAGTTTCCAATTTTTGATGATAAAATTCAAAATAATGATTTGGTGTATTTAGATAGTGCAAATTCTTCTCAAAAACCAAAAGTTGTTGTTGATAGAATATATGATTTTTACACAAAAGAATTTTCCAATGTAGGTAGAAGTGTCCATTATCTAGCTGTAGCAGCTACTAATTTATATGAACAAACAAGAGTTTCTGTTCAAAAATATATAAATGCAAAAGATAAAAATGAGATTGTATTTACCAAAGGTGCAACTGAAGCAATCAACTTAGTTGCAAATACTTTTGGTCAAAAATATTTGTCTCCGGGAGATGAAGTATTACTTACAGAATTAGAACATCATTCAAACTATGTACCTTGGCATTTCTTAAGAAAGGCAAAAAATATAAAAATAGAATTTGCTGAAATGAATGAAGATGGTGAAGTAACATTGGAGGCTATTGAAAGAAAAATTACCAGCAAAACAAAAATTATAAGTGTATCGCATCTTTCAAATGTGACAGGAGCTATACTTCCAATAAAAGAAATTGTTCAGTTAGCTCACTCAAAAAATATTCCTGTATTGATTGATGGATGCCAAGGAGCTCCACATTTAAAGTTAGACATGCAAGATATAGATTGTGATTTCTATGCAATATCTGGTCACAAAATGTATGGTCCTACGGGTATTGGAGTTTTGTATGCTAAAAAAAAGTGGCTTGAAGATCTACCACCTTATCAAGGTGGAGGCGGAATGATTAATGAAGTAAAAAAAGAAGGTATTACTTATGGTGAATTACCTAATAAGTATGAGGCTGGCACAATGGCAACCGCTCAAGTTATTGCTTTTAATGAGTCAATTAAATTTATGGAAAAGATTGGTATTCAAAACATTGAGAAACATGAAAAAGAATTATTGGATTATGGATTAGAAAAACTTAGAAGAAATAATTCAGTAAATATAATTGGAAATCCAAGAGAAAAAGGTGGAGTTATATCCTTTACAATAGAGGGTGTTCACCCACACGACATAGCAACAATTCTTGATGAAGATGGTGTAGCTATAAGAGCCGGCCATCATTGTTGTCAAATTTTACATGACAAATTAAACTTACCAGCAACAGCAAGAGCTTCATTTGGTGTTTACAATACAAAGGATGATATCGATAAGCTTGATGAATCAATAAACAAGTGCAAAAAAATATTTAACCTATAATGGACCTCAAAGAGTTATATCAAGAAATAATTTTAGATCATGGAAAAAATCCTAGAAATTTAGGCAAGTTTGATAATTATAACAAAGATGCCAAAGGTAATAATCCTTTGTGTGGTGATAATGTTCATGTCTATTTAAGATTAAATGAAAATAAAAAAGTTGAGGATATTGCTTTTGAAGGTCATGGATGTGCAATTTCAATGGCATCGGCCTCAATAATGACTGATATGATAAGAGGCAAAGAAGAGAAAGAGGTAAAAGAGATAGTTACTGACTTTTTGGGCATGATAAAAGAAAAAGATAATTTGGATAATAAAATTCTAAAAGAAGATGAAAAAACTAAATTAATGAGCTTATCTGGTGTAAAACAATACCCAATGAGAGTTAAATGTGCCACTTTATCTTGGCACACGCTTACAAGCGCTTTAGATCAAACAAATCAAGTTGTAAAAACTGAGGAATAATTATGGATTTAAAGGAAAAAGTAATTGCTGAAATAAAAAAAATTTATGACCCAGAAATACCAGTAAATATTTATGAACTTGGATTGATATATAATATCGATATCAACAAAAGTGATGTTAAGGTTAAAATGACTCTTACAACACCAAACTGTCCAGTGGCTGAAAGTTTGCCTAAAGAGGTTAAGGACAGTATTATGGAAATTAAGGAAGTTTCAAAAGTTGACCTTGATTTAGTATGGGATCCACCTTGGGATAAATCAATGATGTCAGAAGCTGCAAAATTAGAATTAAATTTATGACAAAACAAATTATAACTTTAAGCGATAATGCTGCACAAAGAATAAAAGAAATAATGTCTAGCGCTGAAAAAGATTCTTTGGGTGTTAGAGTTGGGGTAAAATCTGGTGGTTGTGCAGGAATGTCTTATGTAATGGAATATACTAAGGAACTAAATCCAAACGACGAAGTGATTGAAGAAAAAGGAGTAAAGGTATTTATAGACCCTGCAGCAGTCATGTATTTACTGGGTACAGAAATGGACTTTAAAAAGAAAGAATTTTCATCTGAATTTATTTTCAATAATCCTAATGAGACAGAAAGATGTGGGTGTGGAGAGTCCTTTAAAATTTAAAAAAAAGGCGATGTAAAAACATCGCCTTAAAATTTTCTTTTGAATTATACTTAACAACTGTAGTACATATCAAATTCAATAGGATGAGGCGTATGTTCAAAATTGTGTATTTCCTCATATTTAAGCTCAATATAGGCATCAATTTGATCATCAGTGAATACATTCCCTTGAGTTAAAAACTTTCTATCTTTGTCAAGACTTTGCATTGCCTCTCTTAAAGAACCACACACTGTAGGAACCTTTTTTACTTCTTTTTCTGACAAAGCATATAAATCTTTGTCAAAAGATTTGCCTGGGTCAATTTTATTTTTAATACCATCAATTCCAGCCATTAACATTGAAGCAAATGTTAAATATGGATTACCCGATGCATCTGGGAATCTAATTTCACATCTTGCGCCTTTTTTACTTAATGTAATTGGAATTCTGCAAGATGCAGATCTGTTTCTAGCAGAATATGCTAACAATACTGGAGCTTCAAATCCTGGTATTAATCTTTTGTAGCTATTTGTTGTTGCATTTGAAAATGCATTAATAGCTTTTGCATGTTTTAATATACCACCAATGTAATAAAGTGCAGTTTGTGATAATCCAGCATATTTATTTCCTGAAAAAACAGGTGTCTTACCTTTCCAAACTGATTGGTGAACGTGCATTCCTGATCCGTTATCACCTTTTACAGGTTTGGGCATAAAGGTTGCGGTTTTACCAAACGAATGCGAAACCATCTGAACAACATATTTATAAAGTTGTACATTGTCAGCTTGATCAACCAAAGTTCCAAAAAGCATTCCAAGTTCATGTTGACTTGGAGCAACTTCATGGTGATGTTTTTCTACAGTTATTCCAACATCTCTCAAACCTTTTAAATATTCACCTCTAATATCTTGTGCACTGTCGACTGGAGGTACAGGAAAATATCCACCTTTAACTCCAGGTCTGTGTCCCATATTTCCATTTTCATATTTTTTTCCAGAATTATATGGTCCCTCTGTACTATCAATTGAAAAACTTGTTTCATTCATGTCGTTTTTAATTCTCACATCATCAAAAACAAAAAATTCTGGCTCTGGACCAAAAAAAGCTTTGTCACCAATTCCTGTTTTTTTTAAATAAGCTTCGGCTTTTTTTGCAATTCCTCTTGGATCTCTTTCATATGGATCTCTTTTGATTGCATCTAAAATATCACAAAATATAACTAACGTATTATGTGAGGTGAATGGATCAACAATTTGTCTGTTAAGATCAGGTTTAAGAATCATATCAGACTCATTAATAGCCTTCCAACCAGCTATTGATGAACCATCAAAGAATACTCCATCATTTAGCATGTCTGCATCAACAACGGTTGAGTCCATTGTTAGGTGTTGTAATTTACCTCTTGGGTCAGTAAACCTAAGATCGACAAACTCGATTTGTTTGTCTTTCATCATTTTTAAAACTTTACTTGCACTCATATAATCTCCTCTAGAATTAAATATCTGGGTTAATTACCAATATTGGTATAATAAAGCATACATATAATGAGGATAACACCTATGCAATTTAAACATGTAATATTTAAGAAAAATTTGAATTTTTAATCAATCTCAAGTTGAAATGACGTTATTAGAGAAAGAACCTGTAAAAAGAGCCGAAAAAAGCCTCAAAGACTTTGATAAGATACTGTCGGTCGTCGAATTAGAAAGTTCAGCTAAAACAGCATTAGAAGCAGCAAATTCTCTTAACTGTGAGGTTGGAGCAATTGTAAAAAGTCTTTTGATTAAAGTTGAGAATAGTTATTTACTTTGTCTCGTGGCAGGAGACAAGAGGTGTTCATTAAACAAATTAAAAAAAATATGTGAGAAAAAAAATATAAGAATGGCTTCCCCAGATGAAGTAAAAAAACAAACTGGATATACTATAGGAGGAGTTTCACCCGTAGGCCATACAAACAAAATTCAAATCTTTATAGATAATTCTCTAGGAAGATTTGCAAATATTTTTGCTGCAGCTGGACATCCAAATGCAATCTTCAAAATAGATTTTGAAAAACTGACTCAAATTACAAAAGGTGTAATCAAAGATATTACAGAATGAAAAAAGCTAATATCACCGATTATTTTTTGTTAACTATTTTATCTTTAATATGGGCTTCCGCTTTTTTTAATATTAAGATTGCAACGGAGTCTTTTGGTCCTATAACAATTGCCTTTTTGAGAGTATTTTTTGGCTCTATACCAGTCTTAATTTTATGTTTTTATAAAAAGATAACTATCGAAGCATTTTCAAAAGATTGGTATTGGTTTATGTTAATAGGTCTTATTAATTTGGTAATACCATTTTTTTTAATTGCTTACGGAGTTAAATCTGTTCAGAGTAATTTAGCAGCTATTTTAATGTCAACAACTCCATTAAGTTCTACTATACTAGGACATTTTTATACAAAAAATGAAAAATTTAATTTTGTAAAAACATTTGGAATCTTAATTGGCTTTGCGGGTATTGTTTATTTATTTTCAGATAATATTTTAATTGACGAAAATAATTTTTTATCAGCAATATTAATTCTCCTAGGCTCCACATGTTATGTTATCGGAGGAGTTTTAACATTAAAAATAAGTAAAAAAAAAAATGAAAATGTGACTGGTTCAATTTTAATTTGGGCTACGCTTATTTTATTACCTTTAACTTTTATAATAGAATTTCCTTCGCAAATAATTCCATCATTTAATTCCAGTGTTTCTGTAATATATCTAGGTATTGTACCTACTGGTATAGCATGGCTATTAAGATTTAGAATTTTAAAAAAAAATGGTTTAATTTTTCAGTCACAAGTTTCCTATCTAATTCCAATTTTCGGTATTGTTTTAGGTTATGTATTCCTTAAAGAACTTATAACCTATAAAGTTTTGATATCTCTAATTGCAGTTGTAATAGGTATTTATTTTGTAAGAAAAGCTGATTCAAAATTATTTATTTAAGTTTAGATATTTTTTTAATGTGTTCAGGTGTTGTTTCACAACAACCACCTAAAATTGTTGCGCCATTTTCTTTCATTATTTTTGAAAAATTATAAAAATCATTCAAACTAATATCATCTCTTATACCGAAAGATACATTTGGATTTGTGCCAATTTCATCAGGTTTTGCAGTATTAAATGTTTGTATAGGACCGGGCTCCTTAATCTTCCATAAATTTGCTTTAAATCCAAAAGGTTCCCCATATCCTTGAAAACTATCTAATGCTTGAATTGAAATTTCAGGAGAAACGCACGCACAAATTACACCTAATAAATTTTGATTTTGAATATTTTTTAAAAGATCTTTTAAATTTTCATTAGAAGGTAATTTACCGTTTTTTTTTAAATGTATACCTATTAAGATTTTTTTGTTTAATTTTTCCGAAAGGTTTAATGCTGCCTCTACTTCATTAATACTACTAATTACATCTAGATATAAAAAATCTACATAGTCATTTATTATCCTAGCTTGTTCAAGCATATCTGATAAAATCAAATTCTTATTTCTTTTATCGGTAATGTAAGTGTCTCTTTGGCTTGGTATTGATCCGGCAATAAGTACATTTTTTTTTGAAGTTTCTTTTGCTTTTATTGCAAGTTTGCAAGCGGTTTCATTTAAATAAGCAAACTGATCACCAAAATTATTTTCAATTAATCTATATTTTCTACTACTAAAAGTATTAGTTACAATAATATCTGATCCTGCATTTATGTATGATAAATGAGCATCAACCAGAATTTGATGATATTTTTTTTCTAATAAAGCACTAGCCGACCACAATGTACCCATTGAGATCATTCCTTTTTCAAGTAATAATTGACCCATACCACCATCCAATATTTTTATACTTTTAAAATAGTCTTTATCCATTTTTTTTATCTCTCGTTGCGATAAATACACCAATTGTAGTAATTATAAATCCAATAATATCTGTTGTAGTTAATTGTTCATTTAAAAATATCCACGCCATTACAGCAGAAGTAGGAGGAACTAAAAAAAATAAAGTTGTTGTTTTACTAACTGTTCCTCTTTTTATAAGAAACATTAAAATAGTAAAAGCTCCAAATGAAACTAAAATAATTTGATGCGACATTCCCAAAATAAAACTTGTTGTAAAATTTAAGTAAGCATTTTCAAACAGGAGCATTAATAAACAATTAAAAAGACATCCACCAACAGCTTGATAAGCATTGTTAACCGATAAGGCCAAATTCCCACTTAATTTTTTTTGCCATAAAGTTCCAGCTGTTATTGCGCAAAGGGCTAGTACTGTTGCTAACAAACCTAATGGTGGTATTTCTTTTCCAAAATCAATTCCTAATACTGTTACAGAACCAACAAAACCTAAAAAAATTCCTACCCATTGTTTCCAAGAAATTTTTTCTCCAAAAATAGGACCAGATAAAATATTTGTTAAGATTGGTTGCAATGTTACTATAAGTGCTACAATAGCAGCTGGCATCCCAATTGAAA
>CABZTP010000020.1:0-13290 GCA_902528735.1 uncultured Pelagibacteraceae bacterium | reverse complement strand
AATCTACCAACAATATATCCAATTAATATGCCACCCATAGCTGGTGATAAGATTAAATCAATTTTCTTTAATTTTTTTTTAATTTTGTAACTTAAAGATTTACAAAAATTTTCTGATTTCTTTGGATAGCTAAGTAATTTAGCGCATTGTACATATTTTGATGAATGTAAACCAGATGATAAAATAAAGTGTCCCTCTAAAAGTGCTTCAGTTTTTTTTAAAACCGCTAAAGAATTTTTTAAAGAAAGCATATTTTTTATTTTTGTGTCTAATAATTTTGAAGTTATATTCTTTCTGTTTTAGCTCACTGATAAGTTTTGTAAAGTTCTTCAAATCCTGTATTATTAAATTAAACCTAAAATTAATGGTTCTGTTCGTTTTTTCTACCATTTCGACACTTGAAATATTAACATTATTTGTACCAATCATTGTTGTAACATCTCCTAAAATGCCAGGTTGATCAGGTAAAGAAACCCACAATGTAGTGTTGTATTTTTTCATTGTAGGCTTTGGATCCTCTCTATATTGCCAATATCTTCTGATTGCAGCTCTTGCTTTTCCAGTTTTAGCACTAGTAATCCAGTGTAATGAGGGCGAGTCTTTTTTAGATGTGATAATCTTAACTACGTCACCATTCATTAATTCAGATTGCAAGGGGCTCTCTTTACCATTAATTTCACAACCAGTCGCAGAATCTCCTACTTTGGTGTGAACAGCATATGCAAAATCGATAGGACTGGCATTTTTAGGTAGTTTAATCACAGATCCTTTTGGTGTGAAACAAAAAACGTTATCTTGAAACATTTGTAATTTTGTGTACTCAAAAGAGTCTTCCGGGTTTTCATTTTTATCCATAATTTCGACTAAATCAGCTAACCAGTCATATTCTTTCCAAGTTAAAGAATTAAATTTTTCTGAAGATTTATATTTCCAATGTGAAGCAATTCCACGTTGAGCAAATTCATGCATTTGTTGAGTACGTAATTGTATTTCAATTGGTCTTTTGTTTGGACCTATAATTGCTGTGTGTAATGATTTATAGTTATTAATTTTTGGTGAGGAAATATAGTCTTTAAACCTACCTGGTATACAATTCCATTGCTTATGCAGAACACCAAGAGTTTTATAACAATCCTCAACACTATCTAATATAATTCTGAATCCAATTATATCCGTAATTTGTTCAAGTGAAGTTCTTTTTTTTTGTATTTTTTTCCAAATCGAAAAAGGAGTTTTTTCTCTTGAAAAGATTTTAGATTTTAAATTATTTTTTGATAATATATTTTCAAATTCAGTAAGAACTGAATTATAATTAATTAAGTTATTATCTTTAATTTTATCTAATCTATTTTTAATCATTGTTCTTGCATCAGAATTTAATATATCGAAAGAGAGATCCTCCAATTCATCTCTGATACGATTCATTCCCATTCTATCAGCAAGTGGTGCGTAAATTTCCATAGTCTCTCTTGCTATTCTCTCTCGCTTTTCTTGCTTATCGATAGCTTTTAGTGTTCGCATATTATGTAATCTGTCTGCAAGTTTTACTAAAAGAACCCTTATATCCTTTGATGTTGCTAAAATAAGTTTTCGAAAGTTTTCTGCTCTAGAATTTGAAACAGCTTGATTTTCAAATACTGAAATTTTTGTTACTCCATCTACAAGATCTGCAACTTCTTTACCAAATTGCTCTTCGATTGTTTTGTATGTAGCAAATGTATCTTCTATAGTGTCGTGCAATAATCCTGTTGCAATTGTTGCGCTATCTAATTTTAATTCAGTTAAAATATTTGCAACTGCAACTGGGTGAATAACATATGGGTCTCCTGATTGTCGCTTTTGATCTTTATGAACTTTTACCGCGAAATCATATGCTTTACTCAATGTTTCTGGATTAAGAAACTTGTTATATGATTTAACCTTATTTATTAATTCGTTCGAATTTAACATATTTTATTATATCATTTATTTAGATTACTTTAATACTTCTTAAATTATTTTTTTTTAAAGAAGATAAGAGTTTTACTATATTTTTTTTAAATTTGGGGTGAGACCAATTCTTAGATATTTCATATAAAGGTACCAATACGAAGTTTCTATTATGCATTCTAGGATGAGGAATTATTAAATTATTTGTATTGCTATTTAAAGTAAAGCATTTCCCATTAAAATCTATTATGTCAATATCACAGTTTCTAGGATGATTAATAGGAGCTATTTTCCTACCAAGTTTTTTTTCGATAAGTTTAAGAATTGTAAACAAGCTAAATTCATTTAATTTAGTCTTAATCAGTAAAACTGCATTTATATATTTTGGAAAATTAGCATTTGGCCAAGATTCGCTCTCATAATAACTAGAAGTTTTTATTATTTTTACAGAATAATTAGTCAATAAATATTTTACCTTTTCTAAATAATAAAATCTATCACCAAGATTAGATCCTATAGATAAATAAGAGTAATTAACTTGAGCGTCTAAAATATCTTGCTTTTTCACGATTCCAATCTCTTGTTTTTTTTGTTTGACGCTTGTCGTATTGCTTTTTACCTTTTGCGACAGCAATCTCAATTTTGGCCCTTCCTTTTTTAAAATACATTTTGGTAGGAACTAGTGTAAATCCATCTTCATTTATCTTACCTATAAGTTTGTTTATTTCTTTTTTAGAAAGTAGCAGTTTTCTTTCAGAATAAGGATTATGATTTGAATAACTTGCTTGTTTGTAAATTGGTATATGTGAATTTATTAAAAAAATTTCACCATCTTTTTCTACTGCATAGGACTCTGTAATATTTATTTTACCATCTCTTACTGATTTTATTTCTGATCCTTTAAGTACAATCCCAGCCTCAAAGATCTCATTAAAAAAGAAATTAAATGATGCTTTTCGATTTATTGTTATAATTTTAATACCTACAGACGATTTATCATTCATCAATCAGTTTTGCTGCTTTCAATGCTTTTTCAACTTCTTTTTTTGTGCCTTCGGTTATTTTAACCAATGGCAATCTAACAGAATCGTCACATAGACCTAACAATTTAGCAGCGTACTTAACTGGAGAGGGATTGCTCTCTATAAATAAATTTTTATGCAAAGGTTGCAACATATCATCTAATTGTTTTGCTCTATTTAAATCACTTTCATTAGAAGATTTTGATAGACTTTGAAATTCTGAACATAATTTAGGAGCCACATTAGCAGTAACGCTAATAGTTCCCACTCCTCCTCTTTTATTAAATTCGAAGGCATTATCATCATTCCCTGTAAGTTGTATGAATTCATCACCCATTTTTTCTTTTTGTTGATCCACACGATTTAGGTCTCCAGTTGCATCTTTGACACCAATAATATTTTTTAATTCATATAATCTTGCCATTGTGTCAACACTCATATCTATTACAGACCGACTTGGGATATTATAAATTATAATTGGAATTCCGCAGTTATCATTAATTGATTTATAATGTTGATATAAACCTTCTTGTGTTGGTTTATTATAATAAGGGGTAACGACTAAAGCTCCATCAGCACCAGCATTTTCAGCATGTTTAGTTAATGATACTGCTTCTTCTGTAGAATTAGATCCAGTACCAGCAATTATTGGTAGTTTGCCGCTTGCCTCTTTAATACACAATTCAATAGTTCTCTCATGTTCATTATGGGATAAAGTTGGAGACTCTCCAGTTGTACCAACTGGAACTAATCCACTTGTTCCATTTTCTAAATGGAAATTAATAATTTTTATATAACTTTCTTCATCAAGTTTATTATCTTTAAACGGTGTGATTAAAGCTACATTTGATCCTTTAAACATAATTATTTATAACATAGATTATTTGATTTAATAAAATGTATTTAAAAATATTTACAATAATTATACTTTTTTTAATATCGTTTCAATCTGCTTTTTCAAATGAATCTATTCTTCCTGTTAAAAAACCAGATTTAAATGAAAAAAATAATATAAAAAAGTTAGCTGAGATAATTCCACTTCCAAAACCCTATAATGAAAAGAAAAGAGATTTAAAAGAAATCAAAGTAACCACAACAGAAATATTTAATAAAATTAATGGAATTATAATCCCTAAAAATAAGCCTTTGATAGTGAAAGAGAAATTAAGAAAAATAAAAAAGCAAAAATATTATAGTGAAAGAGATTTAAAATATGCAAAACAAGCCATTTCATTTATGGAGAAAAGTAATTGGAAGGATGCAAAAAAAGCCGCAAGTAAAGCAAGAGCAACATCAATATATGACTTTATACAGTGGAGGCATCTACTAACAACTGGTAATAGGGTAACATTTACTGAGTATAAACAGTTTATTGAGAGAGTAAAAAATTATCCAAGAATTGACCGGGTACGTTATTTGAGCGAACATAAAATAAATTCAAAAAATCACTCTAAGAAAGAAATCATTGAATGGTTTACAAAATATCCCCCGCTAAGTGGGTTTGGAAAAATGATGCTAGGAAATAGTTTGTTATCATCAAATAAAGATAAAGGTATAAATTTAATTAAAGAAGGGTTTATTACGGCTGACTTGAGTAAAAATGACCTTATTTTTTTCAGAAAAAAATTTAAAAAATATCTAAATAGCCAAGATTACATTAAAAGAGCAGATCACTTAGCTTGGGAGAATAAATATTGGGACCTTAAAAGAATATTGAGATATCTACCAAAAGATTATCAACTTTTATACACTGCAAGACAGTTATTAATGAGCAAATCATACGGTGTTGATAGTGCAATCTCAAACGTACCTACAAGTTTAAAAAAAGATGCAGGTTTAAATTATGACAGACTAAAATGGAGAAGAAAGAGAGGAAGAGTTGATAGTTCTTTAGAAATTTTATTAAGTATCAAAAATAATAAAGACTATATGATTAGACCAGATAAATGGTGGGTTGAAAGATCAATAATCGCTAGATCACTTATATATAAGAAAAGATATGAGCAAGCTTACAAAATTACAAGTAAAAATGGACTTTCAGAAGGAGCTGAATTAGCAGAGGCTGAATGGATGAGTGGGTGGATTGCTTTGAGTTTCTTAAAAGATCCAATTTTAGCAAAAAGTCATTTTACAAAATTTTATAATAATGTTGGATATCCGATAAGTTTATCAAGAGGAGCTTATTGGCTTGGAAAAGCAAATTTAGCACTAAATAATAAAGAAGAAGCAGATAAATGGTTCAAAGAAGGTTCAAAATATCTAACAACCTATTATGGTCAATTATCTCACATGAAAATATATCCAAATAAAACTTTTGAACTTAAAGAAAGTACGCAGGTTGACAAAAATTATGCTGAAAGTTTTTACAAAAATAAATTAGTAGCGGTAGTACACTTATTAGATGAAGTAAAAAAAGATAAATATACAAAACATATTTTAAGATTCCTAGCGAATGATAACATCTTAGCAGGTAGTGAAATATTAGCAGCAAAACTAGCAACTGATATTTCTAGATTTGATTTTGCTATTCAGGTTTCTAAAATAGCATCTTATCAAAAAAGATTTCATAACAAATATAATTATCCAATAATAAGCACGCCTAATAAAGTTGGATCAAGAAAAATCCCAGAGCAAGCTTTAATATTATCTATTATAAGACAAGAAAGTGAGTTTGATATATCTGCAAGAAGTAGAGTTGGTGCACAAGGCCTAATGCAATTGATGCCTTACACTGCAAAGACAGTTGCCAAGCAGGCAAAAGTTTCTTATTCAAAATCACGTTTAACAACAAGTCCTGAATATAATATAAATTTAGGATCTTATTATATTGCAGGTTTAATTCTTAACTATGATGGATCCTACCCTTTTGCTGTAGCAGCATATAATGCAGGACCAAAAAGAGTAAAGTATTGGAAAAAAATTAATAAAGATCCTCAAAAGAAACAAGTCGATTATGTTGACTGGGTTGAACTTATTAAGTTTAAAGAGACCAGAAACTACGTTCAAAGGGTTATGGAGAACTATAATGTTTATAGATACATTTTGTCTCAAAAACCGATATTTTTAAAAGATTTTTTTAGAGATAATCCACTCTATTAATGGCGGAAGGAGAGGGATTCGAACCCTCGGTACACCTTTTCAAGCGTACGGCGGTTTAGCAAACCGCTGGTTTAAACCAGCTCACCCATCCTTCCACGTTAATATGTGTAACTTGAAATCATTGAATATTCAATAATATTCAAGTATTTTCTATTCAATATGAAAAACAAATATTCAGTATTCTCTCTAATAAAAAATGCTTTAAGTCAGCATGAAAACTGGCAACAAGCATGGGGAAATCCTGAGCCAAAAAAAGAATACGATGCTATTATTGTGGGTGGTGGTGGACACGGCTTAGCTACAGCTTATTATTTAGCTAAGAAACATAGTTTGAAAAATATAGCAGTTTTAGAAAAAGGATGGATTGGTGGTGGAAATACTGGAAGAAATACAACAATTATTAGATCAAATTATTTGTGGGATGCTAGTGCTGGCCTTTATGATCATGCACTTAAATTATGGGAAAATTTATCTCAAGAGCTTAATTACAATGTGATGTTCAGTCAAAGAGGTGTTATGAATTTAGCTCACAATCTGCAAGATGTTAGAGATTTAAAAAGAAGAACTCATGCAAATAGACTTAATGGAATAGATGCAGTTTGGTTAAATACAGAAGAAGTTAAAAAATTTTGTCCAATCATAAATACTTCACCTGATATAAGATATCCTGTTTTAGGTGGAACGTTACAAAGACGAGCAGGCACAGCAAGACATGATGCGGTTGCGTGGGGTTATGCAAGAGGTGCTAGCGATATGGGTGTGGATATAATTCAAAACTGTGAAGTCAAAGGAATTAAAAGAAATGGAGATAAAGTTGAAGGATTAGAAACATCAAAAGGATTTATAAAAACAAGCAAAATTGGAGTTGCTGCCGCAGGTCACTCAAGTGTAATTGCAAATATGGTGGGGATAAAACTTCCACTTGAAAGTAAACCATTGCAAGCATTGGTCTCGGAACCAGTAAAACCAATTATTGACACTGTTGTAATGTCAAATGCCGTTCATGCTTATGTAAGTCAATCAGATAAAGGTGAACTAGTTATTGGAGCGGGAACAGATTCATATATTTCATATACACAAAGGGGTAGTCACGATGTAGTTGAGGGTACTTTAAAAGCTATATTAGAGCTATACCCTATTTTTAGTAGAATGAAGATGCTAAGACAATGGGGAGGAATTGTTGATATATGTCCTGATGCTAGTCCAATAATAAGTAAAACTAATATAAAAGGTTTATATTTTAATTGTGGTTGGGGTACTGGTGGTTTTAAAGCTACTCCAGGATCAGGAGATTTATTTGCTCATACAATTGCAAATGATGAACCACATGAATTAAATGCAGCATTTAATTTAAATAGATTTGTTAGCGGTGATCTTGTTGATGAACACGGTGCTGCTGCAGTTGCACATTAATAATGTTTTTAATTAATTGTCCGTTTTGTGGAGAGAGAGATCAGAGTGAATTTTCCTCAGGTGGTGAGGCTCATATAGTTAGACCAAAACAACCAACCGAACTGAGCGATGATGAATGGGCAGAATATCTATTTATGAGAAAAAATATAAAAGGTATTCAGTTTGAAAGATGGAATCATGTGCATGGATGCAGAAAATGGTTCAACGTAGTTAGAGATACATCTAATGATAAAATATTATCTGTTTATAAAATGGGTGAAAAACCTCCTGTAAATTATAAGTAATGCCCAATTTTAGAATACATAAAACTGAATATATTGATGAAACTAAACGAGTTTCATTTAAATATGATGATAAAACTTATTTTGGGTATGAAGGTGATACCTTAGCATCAGCACTTTTGGCGAATGGTATTCATTTAGTAGGTAGAAGTTTTAAATACCACAGACCAAGAGGTATAGTTTCTTGTGGAGCAGAAGAACCAAATGCTATTTGTCAAATTGGCAATAAAAAAGACTTAACTGAACCAAATGTTAGATCAACTGAATTAGAACTTTATGAGGGATTAGAGGCAAGTTCTCAAAATTGCTGGCCTAATGTAAAATTTGATATTGGGGGTATTAATAATTTTATATCACCATTAATACCGGCAGGTTTTTATTATAAAACATTTATGTGGCCAAAGAGTTTTTGGAAAAAGGTATATGAACCTCTAATACGACTATCTGCAGGTTTAGGAAAGTCGCCCACAGAACCAGATCCTGATATCTATGATCATAAATTTGTGCACTACGATGTATTGATTATTGGTGGTGGAGTTTCAGGAATTATTGCCGCAAAAATGGCGGCAAAAAATGATTTAAAAACTTTATTAGTAGACGACAAAAAAATTCTAGGTGGCTCTACTATTTATCAAAATAATGAGTCAATTAAGATTGATGATAAATTATCTAGTGAATGGTTAAAAAATGAAATTCAGGAAATTAGAAAATTAAGCAATCTAACAATTAAGACAAGAACAAGTATTGCAGCTTATCATGGATACAATTTTCTTTTAGCAAAAGAAAATTTAACAGATCATTTACCAGAAGAAAAAAAGAAAAATAAAATTAGGCAACGATTATGGAAAATAAGAGCAAAAAAAGTTGTAATTGCAACTGGATCAATTGAAAGACCACTTGTATTCAATAATAATGATAGACCAGGAATATTATTATCTAATTCTATAAACAAATATTTAGACTATTATGGCGTTGCCTGTGGCGAAAATATAATATTATTTACTAATAATGATAGTGCATATGAAACATCAATTTCACTTCATAAAAAAGGTATAAAGAATTTAATTGTTGATATAAGAAAATCTGCTAACTCTGAACTAATTAAACAAACAGAAAGTTTAGGAATAAAAGTTCTATTTAATCATGTTATAACAAATACTTTTGGATACAGAAAAATAAATTCAGTAGAAATCATGAAACTATCTGAAGATGGAAATACAACTATTGGAGATAAAATTAAATTAAGTTGTGACTGTTTGGGTATGAGTGGTGGGTGGACACCTATGGTGCATATGCATACTCAATCTGGAGGTAAATTAGATTTTAGAGATGATGACCAAGTATTCTTACCAAAAGAAAATAGTGAAGATCAAATTTCCGTTGGTTCATGTAATGGAGATTTTGATTTAGAAAATATTATAGATAAAACAGTTAATAAAATTAATAAATTCTTAAATATAGATTATCAAGATTACCAGAGAACAAAAGTTATTTGCTCTAAAGAAAAAGATAAAAGAAATATATGGCTTTTACCAAATAAAATACCTTTAGGTAAAACAAAATGCTTTATAGATTTTCAAAATGATTCAACTGCTAAAGATATTAAATTAGCATTAAAAGAAGGCTTTAGATCAATTGAACATGTAAAAAGATATACAACGACTGGTATGGCAACAGATCAAGGAAAATTATCTAATATGCACGCACTTGGGATTATTGCTGATACAGCTGGTGTAAAAATGGGCACTTTAGGAACAACAACATTTAGACCTCCATTCACACCATTAACTTTCGGAACACTAGTTGGAAGAAATGTTGGAAAATTTTTTGAAGTAGTAAGAAAAACATCTATGCATGAATGGCATGTTGAAAATAATGCAGAATTTGAAAATGTTGGTCAGTGGAAAAGACCCTGGTACTATCCAAAAAATGGGGAAAATATGCATGATGCTGTTCAAAGAGAAAGTAAAATCGTACGTGACAGTGCAGGTATCTTAGACGCATCAACTCTTGGAAAAATTGACATTCAAGGATCAGATGCATCGGAATTTTTAAATCGAGTTTACACAAATGCCTGGTCAAAACTTGCAATCGGAAAATGTAGATACGGACTTATGTTAAACGAGGATGGTATGGTTTATGACGATGGTGTTACAACAAGAATATCTGAAAATCATTATCTAATGACAACTACCACTGGGGGAGCTGCAAATGTATTGAGTAAACTTGAAGATTATTTACAAACGGAGTGGCCAGAGTTAGATGTTTATTTAACATCAGTGACAGATCATTATTCTACAGCAAGTATTTGTGGTCCAAATTCAAAAAGAATTCTTAAAAAACTTTTTCCAAATTTAGAACTAAATGATGAAAACTTTCCTCATATGTCATTTAAAGAAGCTAAACTAAAAGATATAAATTGTAGAATAATGAGAATAAGTTTTACTGGTGAACTAAGCTATGAGATTAATATAGAATCAAAATATGGACATTCATTATGGAAAATGTGTATAGCGGCAGGAGAGGAATTCAATTTGACACCTTACGGAACTGAAACAATGCACTTACTTAGAGCTGAAAAAGGTTTCATAATTGTTGGACAAGATACAGATGGCACAATGACTCCATCTGACTTACAGATGGATTGGATTGTAAGTAAAAAGAAATATGATTTTATTGGTAAAAGATCTTTATATAGAAGTGATACTATTAGAGAAGATAGAAAGCAATTGGTTGGATTACTAACAGATGATCCAAAAGAAATTTTAGAAGAAGGTGCTCAAATAGTTTCGGATATTAAATCAAAGCCTATAGATATGCTAGGACATGTAACCTCCAGTTATTTTAGTCCAAACCTTAATAAATCAATAGCATTGGCTGTAGTTAAGAGTGGAAAAACAATGAAAGGTCAAAAGTTAATTATTCCGATGGAAAATAAAAATATTAATGTGACTGTCTCTGACACAACTTTTTTAGATAAGGAGAATAAAAGATTAAATGCTTGAAATCTTACATCCGAATATTTTGAATAATAATAAAAACAACATCGATATTAATTTATCTGAAGTAAAAATTAAAATTAATATCAGGGGAAAAAATAAAGCATTTTTTACCAAAGTAGGTAAAATTCTATCAATTATTTTGCCTTCTGAGTCAAATACTAGTTCATCAAATGAAAACTACGATGTTTTATGGCTAAGTCCAGATGAATGGATGATATATTTTGATGAAAATAAAAATATAAACATTATTGATCAACTTAAAAAAGATATTTCATCTTTAAATTTTGGATCAATTACTGATATCTCCTCACAATTAATTTGCATAAATATAAAAGGAGAAAATATATTTGAATTATTATCATCTGGATCACCTTTTAATTTCGAAAAATTTAAAAATAATGTTGGTTCATCGACACAAACATTAGTAAATCATATAAATGTAATTCTTCACCACAAGTCAAAGAGTAATGTTAATTTATTTGTGAGAAGATCGTTTTCGGAACACCTTTATGAATGGTTAGTTGATAGCTCTAATTTTATCTAATTTATAACTCAAATAAAAATAAGTATAACCAAGATACATCAAAGAGAATATCCAATTGAATATTACCCATAACCAAAAAAATTCAGAAAAGTCAGAATTTAAATAAATAGCAGTATAAAATACAACAAATGGAAAAATTCCATTTCTGCAAATATTTGCGATTAATGCGTTTTCAGCTTTTTTTAAAGCCATAAAAAAACCATTTGATAAAAAAAATATTGGATAAGCTGGCAGAACAAAGGCTGAAATTTCTAAATATAATTTTCCAAATTCAACAACCTCTAAATCTTTTGAAAATAATTTTGTTATTATTTCAGCACCAAAATAAATAATAAAAGAAGAAATAATCATTATAATGAAAGCATATTTTATAGCTTGGAAGTATGTTTCTTTAATTCTTAAAATATTTCGTGCTCCAAAATTTTGAGCAATAATTGTAATAATTGCAGTATTTATTCCTAAGATTGGTAATAAAACCACCTGTTCTATTTTGGTGCCAGCCCCATAACCAGCTGCTGCATATTCTCCTGATAAACCTGCATATTTGAATACAATAGCAGAAGCAATTGAATAACCGCAAATTGAAATTATTATTGGCATAGATTGAAAAAAAATATTTTTTAAAAAAAAAAATTTAGGAATAAAATAAGAAATAAGTATGTTTTTTATTAAATTACTTTTTAAAACTTTTATAAATATAATTGAAAAAGCTACTGTTTGAGCAATTAAGGTTGCGATTGCAATACCCTTCATACCCAAAGCCGGTATGAAATAAAAGCCAAATATTAAAATTGGATTTAACAATATGTTTAAAAAAAAAGATAATATTAAGGCATTTCTATAAGTTTTTGTATCACCTTCTGCATGAAGTAATGAATTTAATGCAACAACTAAAATAAAAATAAACGAACCAAGAAAAATGATATCTGTATATTGTAAGCCGAGGTTTATTACCTCGTTAGTTGAACCCATGATGGAAAAAACTTCTGATGCATAATTTAAACCAATAAAAGTAATCAATAGAATTATCAAAAAAGAAAAGAAAATTAATTGGCAGAAATAAATTGAAGCATTTTTACTATTTTTTTCTCCAATGCTATTGCCTATAAGTGATGTACCTGCAACTGTAATACCAATAGATGAGGCAATAATAATAAAATAAATTGGAAAAGATTTTGTTAATGCTGACAAGGCTTCAGGTGATATTTTTCCAGCAAAATATGTATCAGCAATGTTATATAACGTCTGAAATAGTGTTCCAACCGAAGCTGGTATTGCTAATTTTTTAATTAATTCTTTGATGTCATCACTTAATATATTCATGATATTATTTTTTTAAATTTATCATTTGATTATGTCTCATTGTGAAACGTTTTATTTGATCATTTGTCAATTTATCAAAACAATTTGGACATGATAGGCCTACTTTATACTTTTTTGATTTAGTTAGTTTTTTATGCAATGGCATTCTACAACCACCACAAACCGTATAATTTCCAATTTCTAGGTTTTTTTTAATTGTAACTCTTTTATCGAAAACAAAACATTCACCATACCACTTACTTTTTTTTGGATCAGTTTTGTTAAAATAATTTAAGATACCACCTTTAAGCATATAAACATTTTTAAAGCCTTTATTGTTGAGATAATTTGATGCTTTTTCGCACCTAATACCACCAGTACAAAACATCCCTATAGATTGATTTTTATTAAATTTTGATAAATAATTTTTAAAATCTCTAAAGTTTTTTGTTTCTGGATTAAGCGCATTTTTAAAAGTACCTATCTTATATTCAAAAGTTTTTCTGGCATCGATCAGTTTAATATTTTTTTTAGATATAAATTCATCCCATTTTTTTGGAGATAAATATTTTTTATTAAAAAAATGTTTAAAATTGATTTTTTCATTTATTGGGACCACTTCATCTTTTATTTTAACTTTATTTTTTGAATATGGAGATATTTTTGATTTAATTTTATTATGAATATCAAATCTTTCA
>CABZTP010000019.1:0-15869 GCA_902528735.1 uncultured Pelagibacteraceae bacterium | reverse complement strand
AAAAAGATTACATGGTATTCTTAGACTATTATTTTTTTTTAACTTAAAATTAATTATTTTATTTTTTTTTAATAGATCAATTTGTAACTCGCCATTAATAACATGATAAGATATTGACTCTTTTTTTTGTTTAAGAGGGCCGATAGTTTGGGGGATTTTATGCATAATAATCATCTCTTGTATTTTTTCACTGTCATTTTTGTGTAAGCAAACTCTAATTAGTTTTGTATCTTTTGGAGTTAATTTTTTTAGTGCATAGATATCTTTTACAGAAAATTTAGAATAAATACTTTTTAAATAATAAACTCTATTATTTTTTTTTTTTAATCCCAATCTATTTAAAATTTTTTTTGGGTTATCCATTTATAAATTTTTAATTAATGATATATAAAACAACTCTCTCCCAAAGTTTGCTTTAAAATATTTTAATTTTGACACTCTTAAAAAATTTTTTTTTCTTAATATATCGATAACTTCATCAATTCCTTTTAGAATAATTTTATTCGATTTTAATAAATTATTAATTTCGACGAGCTTATTTAAAAATAGTTTATAATTTTTTGGATTTAAAGCATTTTCGTTTTGTATGAGTAGATTTAGTAATTCTCTTGACTTATAAGATAATTTTATATTTTGATCTGTTTGAATTTCTGGAAATAAAAATTTATAATCAATAAAATTATGTGAGTTTTTATTATATTGATCTAAAAAATTATCTTTAGCATCAAATTGATCATTTATTAAATCTTTATACCATCTCCAATCATTATAGAATTTTGGATAAGAATTATAAAAATTGAATTTTTTACCAAGATCTTTAAAGATTTCTTGAGGATTAGGATGAATATTTAAAAATCCAGCACCAATTAAACAATCTTGCACCCAATCTTTGTACGGGCACGACATATTTTTCATTGTTTTAAGATGGTCTTTATAAAACTTAACTAAATAATTAGTTTTTTTATTAAAGTCAGTGATTTTCGCAGTTAAACTTAAACCAATAAACCTTCTGATAATATTTGATAAAAATGATATTGAGGAAGACGATGTTATTATCAAGATACCGTTATTTTTTACTAGAGTACCTAATTTAGCAACGAGTCTCCTTTCTTTTTTGTTAATTCCCAACCAAGCTTCACAAATAACTAAATCGTATTTTTTTTTTAAATTAAAGTCTTCAAATTTCTGTTTGATTATTTTAGTTTTTTTTATTGAGACTTTTAATTTTTTAAAAATTTTGAAAATATTTTTGTTCGCATTTGGGTTTGGCTCTACAAGATGAAGTATTTTTGGATTGCAAGATGCCAAATAAGCTGCATTATGTCCCTCAGCAGGTCCTACTTCTAAAATTTCTAAATTACTTAAGGTTTTTTTTGTTATTCCTAAATGATTATAAAGAGATTCTCTTCTTTGAAAATGCTTTTTTTTATTGAAGATATTTTGACCAACTGGAGAAATTTTGTGTTTAATATAATATGTTAGATGATCAAATTTCATTTTTTTCATTTTTATATACTAAATAAAAATATAAACTAGGTAGAGAAACAATAAAATCAATTACTCTTAGGTAAATAACAACATTTGCTAAGTTGTTTAATAAATTTTCAAAAAAATATTTGTTTGTAAAAGCAAATGTAATTTCACTGAGTCCAATTCCACCTGGAGTTATTGGTACAGCGCTAACAATAGTACTCATAAAATTGGAAAAAAATATTTCATTTAAATCTATATTAAATTTGAAAATATATTCTGAAATTAAAAAAGTTGAGAAGTGAACTATAAAAAATATTAAAATTGATAAAATAAATGCCAAAACAAATTTTTTATAATGTTTTAAGTAAAAATATTTTATTTTTAAAAAAAAAGAGTTTTTTCTAATTATATAAAATAAAAAAATAAAAAAAATTATAAAAGCCAAGGCAACATAAAATGAATAATATAGAAACTTAATTTGATCACTTTGAATAATAATTATTATAACAGAAAACAAACCTAAAAAAGATAACCCTAAAAATCCAAAAACTCTATCTATAAGAATTGTAAAATTATTTTTTAATTTATTTTTATCAGAATGTTTTAAAATATAATGTACTTTAAGAACATCTCCACCAATAGTTCCAAATAAAACGTTATTAAAAAAACTTGCTATATAGTGAATCTTCAATGTCTTAAATAAAGATATTTTAACATCAAATGATTTTAAAATAATATACCATCTGTATCCTCCTACAAAAATTGTAAAAGCTGTTAAAAAAATTAGTATAAAATTTAATAAAGGATTTTTTATAAAATTCACAAATAAAGATAAATCAAAGTAATTATTATTGTATAAATAATAAAATATTGATATTAACAATGTAACTTTTAAAAACTTTATAAATATTTCAAACATAATATAGAAATTAATCTACTAGTATTAGAAAATATTGAAAAAAGAAATAAACTTATCTGTGATCATTCCTTGTTTTAACGAGGAAAACAATATCTTAATGACAATAAAAAAAGTTAAAAGTGTTTTAAAAAATTATAGAAAATGCGAAATATTAATCATTGATGATGGCAGTACAGATAATACAAATTCTATATTAAAGAAATTTTTAAAAAAAAATCAAGAATTAGTAAAGACAATTACGATCCATAAAAATCAAGGTGTGCAAAATGCAATTTATGTTGGAGCAAAAAATTCTAAGTATAGATATATAACACATTTTCCTGGTGACGATAGCTTTCAAAAAAAAAGTATTAAAAATTTGATAAAGTATACCGGAGATAAAGAATTAATTCTTGGTTACAGAAAAGATTATCACTCTAAAATCAATTTTCTTAGATGGATGTTGTCTAAAACACTAATTATTTTAATGCAGATCTTAACAAATACCAAAATAAAAGATTTTCATGGCCCATATATATGTGAAACTAAATTTTTAAAAAAAAAAATTAAATCAAAAAGATATGACGGGCAAATAGAAATTATAAATCATATATTAAATCACAAGGTATCTGTAGTTGAAGTTCCTGTTTATGTAAGAATTAAAACCATCAAAGATACGAATGTTGTGAAAATTAGTGTTTGTGTTGAATTTACAAAAACGATAGCGAGACTTTTTATTTATAATTTATTTAAAAAAAAATAAATTCATAATCTCCTCTGTAATTACATTTTTTAAAAATCCATTTCCATCCATCCGTATCAATAAGTGTTTCAGCTGTGAGAGCCCAACAGTAAACATTAAATTGTTCTTTTTCATCTCTATAAGATTCGAAACAAATAAACTTTTGTTTACCTATTCTCTCAATTTCTTTAAGACAGACCTCGATATTTGGCATTTTTAAATTATGTATCATATTAATTGAAATGACGAGGTCAAAACTTAAATCTTTAAAACCCAAAGTTTTTTTTGCATCGTGTTTAAACAAAAATTTTTTTATTTCGGGCTTTGATTTATTAATAGCATAGAATGAATTATCACAACCTAAAATTTTGATATTTGGGAGAATCTTTTTGATTTCAAACAATAAAAAACCTTTTCCACACCCTATGTCTAGAACACTCGAGTTATTTGTTAGGTTATAAGTTTTAATAAGTTTTTTTGCCAAAGGTCTAAAATAATCTTTTATATATTTATAACCACCATAGCCAAATTTTCTGTTGCCGTCCCAGTAATCATAAGAATATTTTTTTGATATCTTCATCGATAGAATTTTGTCATCATTCATTCTTTTAATATAATTTCTTTTGGTTTTTAAGTGATTAGGTGTTACAAATTTCCTAAGTCTTCCTAGTGTAAATTTTTTGTTATTATTTAATATCTGTTTTGCTAAATAAATTTCTTCTATTTTATCTTTATGTGAATTGTTATTGAGTTCATAATCCTCTACTGCAAAAAATATAGATTTCTTTTTCTTTAAAATTTCTGAATAAAGCTTATTTCTCAACACTTTTTTTTCAGGTAATTGAAAAACACTATACATTACAATTCCATGATAATTATTAATATTATCTAAAATTTCAAAAAGAATATAAGTTGAATTGTCTTGTCTATACTCAGTCGAACTTAAAATAAAATGGAGCTTTTTACTTTTGCAATATTCTCTTAGAACAAGATTTTGAATATGTTGAGGAACTCTTTCACCGTAAAAAGATCTACTGAATATATAACCTTTGACTTTCCTCATTTTACTCAAATGGAGACTTATAATTTAGACCCAAAGTTGTCATTGCTCTTGTTGTAATTGGATCAAAAAATTCACCAATTTTTTTATCTCCAAATGGGGAGAAATAAGATTTAAATCTGCAATTCATTGACAATCTTGTTTCTTTTTCTAAATTCACAATATTTCCATGTGGTAAGTTTTGATTAAAAATTAAAACCTCACCATAATTGACTTTTAGCCACTTAAGTTTTTTTTTAATAATTTTATACATTTGTAAACTACTTTTAATATTTTTTTTTTTCATAATTTGGTGGAAATAATTTTTATTTTTTTCTGGCAATATATACATTGATTTTGTTTTATAACAATTTACAAAAGGAACCCACAGATTTATTTCAAAAGGAGAGTCTCCCGACCATACATCTGAATGAATTGGTAATAGAGATGAATCGTCATTAGGAAATTGAATGCTTAAGTTAATTTTTTTTTGCATCAATAATTCATTTCCTACTAATGTATAGAGACAATCTCTTGCAAGATTAAAATAATGAAAGCGTAAATTTTTATTATCATTTAATTTTTTTATTAATTTAACTCTAAAATTGTTTAGTTGGTCAATTTTTATTGAATTATGAATATAGTTTAAATTTTTTATATTTTTTTTTTTTTTTGGAATTAAATTGTTGATTGAATTTAATAAGTTATTTTTTATGTAATTTAAAGATTTTTTATCTTTTAATTTTAAAATTATATAGCCATTCTTTATAAATTTTTTTGTAATTAGTTTCTCATTTTTGGACTGATATAGCATTTC
Source organism: uncultured Pelagibacteraceae bacterium (assembly GCA_902528735.1). Classification (GTDB taxonomy): domain Bacteria; phylum Pseudomonadota; class Alphaproteobacteria; order Pelagibacterales; family Pelagibacteraceae; genus Pelagibacter. The sequence goes on along the minus strand of CABZTP010000019.1, from coordinate 10,900 downwards.
TAAACTATATCTTTTTTTTATTTTTTGTATAGAAACTTTCAATATGAAAAATATATTTATAGTTGGTGGTGCAGGTTATGTTGGTTCAGTGTTAATTCCTAAATTATTACAAAGAAATTATAAAGTTACCTGCTTTGACTTAATGATTTATGGCGAAAATCTATTGCAAAAAAACGAAAATTTAAAAATAATTAAAGGAGACATGAGAGATCAAATCTTATTAAAAAATATAATCAAAGATTTTGATTCCGTTATTCATCTTGCTTGCATATCAAATGATCCAAGTTTTGAATTAAATCCGAACTTGGGTAAATCTATTAATTTTGATGCATTTGAACCACTCGTAAAAATTTGTGAAAATTCTTCAATTAAACAATTTATTTATGCATCTTCATCTTCAGTTTATGGAATAAAAAATGAGCAAAACGTAAATGAAAAAATGTCTTTAGAACCTTTAACAGATTATTCTAAATATAAAGTGAAATGTGAAGAAGTTTTACAAAAATATAATTCAAAAAATTTCACCACAACAATTATAAGGCCTGCTACAGTTTGTGGTTATTCTCCTAGACAAAGATTGGATGTAGTTGTCAATATTTTGACAAACCTAGCATATCATAAAAAAAATATAAAAATAATGGGCGGTGCACAGTTACGACCAAATATTCATATTGAGGATATGGCAGATGCTTACATAAAAATATTAGAGTCAAATATAAATAAAATATCTGGTGAAATATTTAATGTAGGTTTTGAAAATAAAACAGTTAATGTAATAGCTGATATAGTAGAGAAAAATATGCCTTTTAAGATTACAAAAGAAATAATTGAAAGTAATGATAATAGATCATATCATATATCATCAAAAAAAATTTTAGATAAGTTAAATTTTTTGCCTAAAAAAAATATCTCAAATGCTGTATTAGATTTAGTAGATAAATTTGAAAAAAAGATTTTTAGTGATCCACTTAATAATTCTAATTATTTTAATGTAAAAAAAATGAATGATATTAAATTAAAATAAAATGAAAGTTAGATACTCATATTTAAAACAACAGTTTTCAAATTGCCCAGACTTATGGGAGAATTTAAAGAAGTTTGTGGCAACGTCTGATTTTACATTAGGAAAAGAACTAAAAAAATTTGAGAAAAATTTTGCAAATCTCATAGGAACTAAATATGCTGTAGGTGTTAATTCGGGAACTGATGCACTTAAATTATCTCTTAAATCAATTGGAATTTTACCTGGTGATGAGGTAATAACTGCTGCAAATACTTTTGTAGCCACTGTTGGAGCTATAGTTGAAATTGGAGCAAAACCTATTTTTGTTGATTGTGATGATACTTTTTGCATTAATTCAAAATTAATCGAGAAATCAATTACAAATAAAACGAAAGCTATAGTGCCTGTTCATTTTACTGGATATATGCCTGATATGGTAGAAATTAGACGAATATCTAAAAAATATAAAATTCCTGTAATTGAAGATGCTTGTCAGTCAATACTGGGTTCATTCAATAACAAAAATGCAGGAACGTGGGGAATTACCGGAGCATTTTCTTTGCATCCTTTAAAAAATATTAATGTTTGGTCAGATGGGGGCATTATAACAACAAATAGTTTAAAAATTTATAAAAGACTTAAATTATTAAGAAATCACGGTCTTTCCGATAGAGATACTGTTCAGATAAGTGGGTTTAACTCAAGATTAGACACATTTCAAGCTGTTGTAGGAAATTGGATTTTACCTCAAGCAAAAGATATAGCAAAAAAAAGAATAAAAAACGCAGAATATTTAGATAATGGTTTATCAAAAATAAATGAAATAACCATACCACCAAGATTAAAAAAAATTAGATCAGTTTTTCATTTATATATTGTTTTTGCAAAAAATAGAGATGGTTTACTAAATTATTGCATAAAAAAAGGCATTGAGGCAAAAATTCACTATCCCAAGCCTATGTATTTACAGAAATCTTTATCAAACTTAAAGCACAAAAAAGGGGATTTTCCTGTTACAGATGAACATGTAAAAAAAATTATAACTTTTCCTTGTGATCAACACTTAGCTAAAAATCAATTAGATTATATAATAAGAACTGTCAAAAATTTTTATCAATAAAATGATTGTTCCTTATACTAATTTTAAAAAACAATGGTCAGATGAAAAATCCAATTTGTTCAAAATTATCGAAAAAGTTTATGAAAATGGTCAATTTGTAAATGAAAAAGAAGTTGAACATTTAGAAAAAAAATTAGCAAAATTCTGTAAAGTTAAATACGCTGTCTGCCTGAATAGTGGAACCGATGCATTAACTTTAGGCTTAATATTAATTGGAGTTAAAAGAGGGGACGAGGTGATTACTCCTCCTAATTCATTTATTTCATCTACAAGTAGCATAATTCATATAGGTGCAAAACCTGTTTTTGTTGATGTAGAGAATGATCAGAATATAAACGCAAATTTAATTGAAAAAGCAATTACTAAAAAGACGAAAGCAATAATGCCAGTTCATCTAACTGGAAGAGTTGCAAATATGTCAAAAATAACAAAAATTTCAAAAAAACATAAAATTCCTATTATCGAGGATGCAGCACAATCTATTGGATCTAAGTATAACGGAAAGTTAGCCGGATCATTTGGTAAAGTTGGCTGTTTTTCTTGTCATCCTTTAAAAAACTTAAATGCATCAGGAGATGGAGGATTTTTGACAACGAATGATAAAAAAATTTACAAAAAAGCACTAAGCTTAAGAAATAATGGTATTGAAAATAGAAATATTGTTAAAAATTTTGGATATTTATCAAGGATGGACGTACTTCAATCAAAAATTTTAGATTTTAGACTTAAGAAACTTATCAAAATTATAAAAATAAGAAGAGGACTTGCTCAAATATATTTCAAAAACTTGAACAAAAAAAAATTAAAGTTAGTAAATGAGAAAAGAAATGAATTTAACACATACCATACTTTTATAATACATACAAAAAAAAGAAATCAACTAAAAGATTATTTAAAAAAAAAAGGTATCGAAACGGCGATTCATTATCCAATACCAATACATTTACAGCCAGCTGCAAAAAAATTAAAATATAAAATGGGTGATTTTCCAACTACTGAAAAACATTCAAAAGAAATTTTGACTTTGCCTATTAACCAATATCTAAAAAAAAAAGATATCTTGTATGTTTGTAAAATTGTAAATGAATTTCATGAATAAATTACTTGTACACAACTCAAAAAAAATAAAACTTGATAAAAGATCAAAAAAACTTAGGTCTTTAATCGTAGAGGGGTTAATTAAATCTGGAAGAGGACATTTTGGATCAGCTATGTCACTAATCGAAATTTTAAGAGTCCTCTATGATCATATTTTAAAATTTGACCCTAAAAAACCTCTAAAAAATGATAGAGATATCATGATTTTAAGCAAGGGGCATGGATGCTTAGGTTTGTATGCGATATTATCTGATAAAGGATTTTTTGGAACAAATGAATTAAAAAAAGTAGGTCATTTACACTCAACACTAGCTGGCCATCCTGAAAATAAAATTCCAGGAATAGAGGCCTCAACCGGATCTCTAGGTCATGGTCTATCAATAGCCGTTGGAAGCGCATTGTCATATAAAATTAAAAATAAAAAGAATAAAGTTTTTGTCATTTTGGGAGATGGTGAAATTAATGAGGGTTCAAACTGGGAAGCAGCACTTTCTGCAGCAAAACATAAATTAGATAATTTACATGTAATAATAGATTATAATAAAATTCAATCTTATGGATTTACCAGCGAAGTATTAAATTTAGAACCATTAAAAGATAAGTGGGAAAGTTTTAATTTTGACGTAACCGAAGTAAATGGACATAACTTAAAACAACTAAAAAAATCATTTTTAAAAACCAAATTAAGTAAACCAAGATTAACTATTTGCCATACAATTAAGGGAAAAGGTTTTAGTTTTTCTGAAAATAACCCTAATTGGCATCATAAAAATTTTTTCACTTATAAAGAAATAATTAACATGAGAGAAGAAATAAAATAAATGAGAAAAACCTGTTTAGAATCTGTTTTTAAAATTGCAAAAAAAAACAAAAAAATAATTTTTATTGGATCTGATTTAGGACCTGGAGTACTGGATAATTTTAAGAATGAGATACCAGATAGATTTTTTATGGAAGGTGTTTCGGAGCAACATATAATAGGAATGTCAGCAGGCATGGCGTTAAATGGATTTATTCCTTATGTAAATACAATTGGCACTTTTATAACTAGAAGATGTTATGAGCAGGTTATAATTGATTTATCACTGCATAATTTGCCGGTCAGACTTATTGGGAATGGTGGTGGATTAGTATATGCACCTTTAGGCCCAACCCATCAAGCAATAGATGATATTGGAATTATGAGGATTATTCCTAATATGAAAATTATTTGCCCATGCGACTCTAATGAAATGAAAAAATTAATGAGAGATACAGTTCATACTAAAGGACCAGTTTATATAAGATTGGCAAAAGGAGGAGATGAAATTGTAACAAATAAATTTAAAAATATTAATTTAGGTAAAGCGATCAAATTTGGAAAAACAAAAAATATTCTAATAATTTCAACTGGTATTATGACACAAATTGCCTTAAAAATAAGAAAAAAATTCCTTGAAAAAAAAATTGAATGTAGCGTACTTCATTTAGGCACTATAAAACCTCTAGACATAAAATCTTTAAAAAGAAATATATCTGATTCAAGAATAGTTTTTACTTTAGAAGAGCATGTTTTAAATGGGGGATTTGGTTCATCTATTTTAGAATTTTGTAGTGACAATATAAAAATTAATTTACCAAAAATAAATAGGTTTGGCTTAAATAATAACTTTGTTGAAAAATATGGATCGCAAGAGGAATTAATAAAATATTTTAATTTAGATGCAAATACACTTTACAAAAAAATGCTCAGAAGGATAAAAAAAAATGAAAGTTAAGATGTTTGATCTCAAAATTAAAAATAAGTCATTAAGAATAGATCTAATAAAATCTTTGAACCGTTTGTTTGATCATGGCCAGTTTTTTATGGGGCCGGAGGTATTAGATTTTGAGAAAAAAATTGCAAAATTTCTTAATGTAAAATATGCTCTTGGTGTAAGCTCGGGAAGCAGCGCATTATATTTAGCCTTAAAAGCATGTGGTATTAAACAAGGCGACGAGGTTATAACCACGCCTCTAAGTTGGATAATTACCTCAAACGCAATTATTGAATGTGGGGCAACACCAGTATTTGTAGATGTCGCAGATGACTTAAATATTAATCCTGATTTAATTGAAAAGTCTATCACAAAAAAAACAAAAGCAATTGTGCCAATGCATTATGCTGGCCATATGTGTAATATGAATAAAATTTCAGTAATAGCAAAAAAATATAAATTAAAAATAATTGAGGATGCTGCCCAATCTTTTGGTGCAAGTTTAAATAAAATTAAAAGCGGAAATTTTTCTTCAGCAGCCTCATTTAGTATGAATCCAATGAAAACGTTATCAGGCTATGGTGAAAATGGGATAGTGGTTACAAACAATAAAAAAATATTTAATAAGTTAAAAACTTTGAGACATGCTGGCACAACCTCAGATCCTAAAAAAAAAATTACAAACTTTTGCAATGACACATCTTTAAATCATAAAATGGATACTATTAATGCATCTCTTTTATTAATTTCTTTTAAAAAATTTAAACAGAAAATTGAAAAAAAAAATAGCATTGCTGAATATTACAATAAAAATTTGTCTTCAAAAATAATTAAACAAGATGACTATATGTATAAAGGCGAGAAAAACGGCAGGTATGTTTATCCTATTATTGTAAATAAAAGAGACAAGCTAAGGCGTTATTTGGAAAAAAAAGGCATAGAGACAAAAATTTTTCATTTACCTTTAATTAATAAGTCACCTTTTTATCTAAAAAATTATAAATCATTTAATATGAGAAATGCTGAAAGGTTAATAAAGAAGATAATTATATTGCCTTTAAATGAAAAGTTATTAAAAGATCAATTAAAATACATAACAGATAATATAAATTATTTTGTAAAAAATGAAAAATTATAAAAAAACTAATTGCAGACTGTGTGGATCAAAAAAATTAATTGCTGCAGTCAAATTAACTCCTACTCCGCCAGCTGATTCTTATTTAAAAAAAAATGATTTTTCTAAAGTTTTAAAAGAAATACCTTTAACTGTAATGCTTTGTAAGGATTGTGGCCATTCACAGTTAAGTCACGTCATTAATGCTAAACAGGTTTATTTAAACTATATTTATGAAACTGCAAGCACTCTTGGTTTAGATAACCATTTTAAAAAATGTGCTGATGAAGTTTATAAAGCATATAAACCTAAAAAAGGTGGTCTTGTTGTTGATATTGGTAGTAATGATGGAATATTACTTCATTTTTTCAAAAAAAAAGGAATGAGGGTTCTTGGAGTTGATCCTATGCCTGGCATATCAAAAAAAGCAGCAAAATATGGTGTTAAGACACTAGAAATATTTTTTAACAAAAAAGAAGCAAATAAAATAAAAAAAAAATTTGGTAGTGCTGAAATTATAACATCTAATAATTTAGTTGCAGACACTGATAATCTAGACGATTTTGTAATTGGCGTTAAGGAATTAATGACTAATGATACTATTTTCTTTTTCGAAACCTTTTATTTTTACTCTCAGGTAAAAAATTTTGTATGGGATTTCACATATCATGAGCACTATTCTTACTTTACTATAGGGCCATTAATTCAATACTTTAAAAAATTTGATCTTGAAATAATAGATGTTGTTAAAAATAATACTAAGGGTGGATCCATGAGAGTTGTGATTCAAAAAATTGGAGCAAAAAGAAAAATTTTCAAAAATGTTTATAAATGCCTTAGAGACGAAAAAAAATCTAAACTAAACTCTATTATTGGAATAAAAAAATATTCTGAAAGAATTCAAAAATCAAAAAATAATTTTCAGATTTTTTCTAAAAAATTAATAAAATACAAAGTTGTAGGCTATGGCGCGAGTGCGACTTCAACAACATTAATATACCATTATAAACTTAATAAGATTTTGAATTATCTTGTTGATGATTTTAAGGCTAAAATAAATTTATATAGTCCTGGCTTTAAGATACCAGTTTATGCATCAGAAAAATTGTTAAAAGACAAACCAGATTACGTTTTAATATTAGCTTGGCGTTATGCAAAAAAAATTATTAAGAAAAATATATCTTATCTAAATCAGGGTGGTAAATTTATTTTGCCTTTACCCAATATAAAGATTTTAAATAAAAAAAATTATAAAAACTATTTAAAAAAACAATTTTGAAAAAAAAAATTAAAGTTGGATTAATTGGTTCAGGTTTTGTAGGACAAGTTGCTCATATTTCTTCTTTAGCTTCAATAAAAGATGTTAAAATTGTTGCGCTTTCTGAACTAAGAACAAAACTGGGTATTGAAGTTTGTAAGAAATTTAAAATAGAAAAATTTTATAGAGATTTCAAAAAAATGATTGATGAAAATCAACTGGACTTAGTAGTTGCTATTGTAAGGAGATACCATACAGCAGAAGTAGCTCACGAAGTATTAAAAAAAGGAGTAAATCTTTTTACAGAAAAACCAATGGCTCCCTCATATGCTCAGGCTATTAGGCTTGTAAATTTATCAAAAAAAAAAAATTTAAAATATGTAATTGGTAACATGAGAAGATTCGATGCTGGTGTTTCTTATTTGCATAACTTTTTAAATAATAAATCTTTAAAAAAAAAAATAGGAGAAATAATTTCCTTTAGATCATTTTGTCACGCGGGTTATGACTACTGCAATATAGATGGAGATATTAAAACTAAAGAACCACCCCCAACCAGTGCACGTTGGCCTAAATATCCTACCTGGATTAAATCTAAAAATGAGGGAGCGGAATTTGAGAAATTTTTAAATTATTTTTCACATGATATAAATTTAATAAGGTATTTTTTTGGTGACAATTTTGAAATTAACGGAACTATTAGGAAAAATAGTGGAAATATATTTTTTGATTATAAAAAATTTTATGGATCTTTTGATTATATATATTCAGAAAATAAAATTTGGAGAGAAGGTTTTGAAATTAACTTTACTAAAGGAAAAGTAAAAATTAACTTACCACCAGCATTTTTAAAAAACCAACCAGCATCTGTCAAAATATATTATGACAATGGTATTAAGGAAAAATTTGAACCTAAATTTGATTGGAGCTGGTCATTTAAAAATCAATATATTGATTTAATCAAATCAATTAAATATAGTAAAAATTCAAGATCTAGTGCTCAAGATACTTTAATAGACTTAAAAGTTATCGAAAAAATTTGGAAAAAAATAAAAACTTAACTTAATGTGTGAGATATATATTTTAACAAATTATCTTTCGATATTGAGTGCTTGTTACCAATAATTCTGACAGATAAGGCTGCTGCTAATGAGCTAATGTAAAGACCTAAATTTAAATCTATTCTTTTAAATATACAAATAGATAACAATGATAAAACAGTATCACCTGCCCCAATTTTATCAGTTGCATTACTCTCAAACGCTGGTGAATAGTAAAATTTTTTATTTTTATTTTCGTATAATATTATCCCTTTGGATCCCCTTGTTACAGCAAGGTATTTTAAAGATAATTTTTTCGATAAATTTTTAATTAAAATCTTGATGTTATCTTCCCTATTTCTCATTTCACTTCTTAACTCACTTTCGTTTATAATAACACAATCTACGTTTCTATAGTTTAAAAGACTGTGATAGCCTTTATTTGCTGCGTTAATTTGAACATTGGCAGCTAAAAAATTTGATTTTTTTATAATTGTTTCTGAAATTTTCTTCGTAATAACACCATGACCATAATCTGCAATAATAGTAAAATCGGTTTTTTTTGCATTTTTTTTGAACAAGCTAATAAACTTATTTTCATCAAGTTTAGATATTAATTGATCATTCAAATCATATACACCGAATAATTTTGATTTTGTATTAAAATCTAAAAATCTTTTTTTCATAATTGTTGGAGAATTCTTTTTTTTAAAAAAAAATGTAACAACGTTTTTTGGAATTCTATTTTTTATAAAGCCTAAATTATCTCCTTTTCCGCCGATAGAAGTCAATAAGAAAGTTTTTCTACAGAAACTAGACAAGTTTCTTGCAATCAATCCAGTTCCACCTAAGTATTTCTCATCATAAATTTCTCTAAATGCTAAAAAAGGATCTTTTCCAGATTTTCCTAATGCTTCACAAAAAAAATATTGATCAATTATTGTTTCACCCACCACCAGAGGTGTAACTTCATAAAAAGCATCAATTATATTTTTTATTTTAGCAAAATCATTTTTTTTTTTAATATAATTTATTATCTTTTTTTGTTCAGGAGACAAAATTGAAAATGTATTATTTAATATTTCCGATGAACTAAATTTTTCATCTTTTGTATAAATAACTTGTCCTTTATACTTTCTTACTAATTTTGCTTCAGTTTTTATTTTTCCTGTAACGTCTTTTTTATTGTCCTTGTAATCAGCTCCTTTAAAATAAAAGTTTGGTTTTAATAATTTAATAACATTTTCCGCTGTTTTTCCTTCTGCCAAAAATACCGCATCTACACATGATAGTTCAGATAAAGTTTCTAATCTTAATTTTTCGTTGAAATAAGGTCTGTTAGGTCCTTTGGTTACAAACTCGTCTTTTGTTAAAGATATAATTAAATAGTCACATAATTTTTTTGCTGACTTAAAATGTTTTATATGTCCAACATGAATTAAATCAAAAACACCATGACAAAGACCAATTTTTTTTTTTTGAGTCTTTAACCTACTGATCTTTTTTTCTAAATCAGAATATTTCAGAACCTTGCTTGTCAAATCAAACTCTTTGCTATGATAAATATTTAAACCAATACTTAGTTGCTATTTTTATTTTTTTTTTATTCCAGATTGGTGCTTTTTTCCAGTAATTTATATTTTGAAGCAACTCTTCAACACCTTTTTCAATAGTAATTGTAGGTTTCCACTTTAATATCTTTTTTGCTTTATTAATATTTGCCCATGTTTTATTCGGTTCACCCGGACGCTTAGGAATCTTCACTTTTTTTTTATTACAAATTAAATTTGCTATGTAATTAACACTATAACATTTTCCACTACCAATATTCAAAATTAATTTTCTGTCTTTAATTTTTAATACTTTAACTATTACGTTTACTGCATCTTTTATATTTAAAAAATCTCTTTTTTGGTATCCATTACCTACTATAGTTAATGGCTTATTATTAATTTTCTGTGCTAAAAAAACTCCAAACATTGCACCATATGTTCCAGAAGTTCTTGACCTTAATCCATAAACATTAAAAAATCTTAATGAGATTACATTTAATTTATAAATATCACTCCATTTTAGAACTAAGTCTTCCCCAATTTTCTTTGTAACAGCATAAGGGTAAACTGGATTAACAGCTTCTTTTTCATCTGTTGGGTAACTTTTTGGTATTCCATAACACGAGGATGATGCCGCATATATTATTTTTTTTATTTTATATTTCTTGGAATTTTCTAAAATATTTAAAGTCCCTTTTACATTTGCATCAAAATATTTCTCTGGTTTAAGTATGCTTGGCACAATATCTGCAAGAGCTGCAAAATGAAATAAATATTGAACATTTTTAAAACTTTTACACCAAATACCTTTTTTTGAAATATCACATTTAATAAACTTTATTTTATTCTTAATTTTTTTTATATTTTTTAAGCTTCCATTACTTAAATTATCTAAAACAGTAACGTCAAAACCTTCATTTACTAATCGCTCAGCAACATGACTACCTATGAAACCGCAACCTCCTGTTACAATACATT
>CABZTP010000018.1:0-17865 GCA_902528735.1 uncultured Pelagibacteraceae bacterium | reverse complement strand
CCACATAACGGTACAAGACCACCAAAAAAAAGGAGAGTTTAATGGAACAAACTGAAGTAAATTCTAAAAATTGGAAGTCATTGATTAAACCTGCAAAATTAGATGTTCAATTAAGTGACGATAAGACATTTGCAAAAATTACTGCCGAACCTTTAGAAAAAGGTTATGGTTTAACACTCGGAAATTCATTGCGAAGAATTCTTTTGTCCTCCATTAGAGGCACTGCAGTTACATCAGTTCAAATTGATGGTGTATTACATGAATTTACATCAATAAAAGGTGTTAGAGAAGATGTAACTGACATAGTTCTTAACATTAAATCTTTAGCTTTAAAGAGTTCCTCAGACGAACCAAAAAAATTAATTTTAGATGCTAAAGGCCCAGGTGAAATTAAAGCATCTGATCTAAACCCAGTTGCTGATATTGAAATACTAAATCCAGATTTGGTTATTTGTAATTTAGATGAAAATACTAAGTTTCATATGGAAATGACAGTTGGAACAGGCAAGGGTTATGTATCAGCAGATATGAATAAACCTGAGGAACCACCTTTAGGCTTAATTCCAATAGACTCTTTATTTAGTCCAGTTAAAAAAGTTTCATATTCAGTAAGCACAGCTAGAGAGGGAAAAGCTCTTGATTATGATAAATTAACAATGGAAGTAGAGACAAATGGTTCGATATCAGCAGAAGATGCTGTCGCTTACTCTGCAAGAATTTTTCAAGATCAATTAGGAATGTTTGTAAACTTTGATGAACCTCAAGAGGTTTTAGTTAAAGAACAACCTAGCGAGCCTGAATTTAACAAAAATTTATTGAGAAAAGTAGACGAATTGGAACTTTCTGTGAGATCTATGAATTGCTTAAAAAACGACAATATTATTTATATAGGCGATTTAGTTCAAAAATCTGAAGGTGAAATGCTAAGAACTCCTAATTTTGGTAGAAAATCATTAAATGAGATTAAAGAGGTGTTAACTGGAATGTCATTATACCTAGGAATGGAAATTCCAAATTGGCCGCCAGATAATATTGCTGAATTATCAAAAAAACTAGAGGAAGCAATCTAATGAGACATAAGATGGGCTATAAAAAGCTCAACAGAACGTCAGAACACAGAAAAGCTCTTATTAAAAATATGCTTAACTCATTAATAAAGTATGAGCAAATTACAACTACTTTACCAAAAGCAAAAGTTTTAAAACCTCAAGCTGATAAAATCATAACACTCGGCAAGAAAGATACACTATCTAATACAAAAACACTAATCTCAAAACTCCAGGATGTCAAATCTACAAATAAAGTTAAAAAAATGCTTTCTAAGAGATATGAAAATAGAAAAGGTGGATATACGAGAATTATTAAGGCTGGATTTAGATATGGTGATAATGCGCCAATGGCAGTAATAGAATTTGTAGACAGAGATATTGAAGCAAAAAGAGTTGATAAAAAGAAAAAAAACCCAACTAAAGATACACCAAAAGTAGAAGATAAAAAGCAAGCTACAGCCTAATCCTTAATTCATATTTTATTTAATTGATGTTGTAAAACAATTACATAATATTTTATATTAATGAGATGAAAAATACAATTTTTCAGTTAATTATAATATTTTTTTTTACAACTAATAATTTAAAAGCAAATCCACAAAAAATTTATGGGTTCCAATTTTATACTTTGGATAACGATGACATGCCATGGTTTAATTTAAATAATGAAGAAGATTTAATAGACTTATCAAATATCGATTGCCAATGGAGTCATGGAAAAAAAACCAAATGTAGAATGCACTTATCACCTTTATATAACTTTCCTAAAAATGGCGTATCAATTCAAAATGAAAATGTTAGATCTGGCAAATATGCTTGGAAATTTAAAAATGGGGATGGAGATTGTGGTCAACAAAGAAAATCAGATGAGTGTAATACATTTAGAGAAAGATCTGAAGTAAGCATGTTAGGATTAAAGTCTAAAAATACATGGTTTAAATTTAGTATTTATATACCTGAAAATAGTGAATTTACTATTCCTATAAGTAATACTATATGGCAAATACATTCTAAAGCGGGTCCAGTTAATTTTATGTTTAGAATTGCTCCAAATGGAGATTTACAATGGACAGATTTTGTAAATCATAGTTTTGGAGGTTTTGACACTTATAAAATTTTAGAAGCAAATAATGTAAAAGGTAAATGGAATGATTTTGTTATTAACATTGAATTTGTTGACTGGCCAAATAAGAGTTTTATTAAGATTTGGGCTAATAACGTACTTGTTGTTGATTATAATGGATTGACTAATAATAATATAAGTAAACAGTCGTATATGAAGTTTGGAATATACAAAAGTAATATTAATAGGTTTAATATAATGCATAAAGGCAATCCTCCAAAAAGAGCTGATACCATTGTATATTATGACTCCATAGCTATAGGTAAAAAGTGCAAAGACCTTAAGCTTGATCAAGAAAACAATAGTTGCAAAAAATTAAAATAAAAATGAAAAAATCAATTAATGTGGATAAATCTTTTAATGACATGCGTGTTGATAGATTTATTCGAAATCATTTAGGAAAAATTCCACAAGGACTAATTGAAAAAAATCTAAGAAATGGAAAATTAAAATTGAATCAAAAAAAAGTAAAAAGCTTCCAAAAAGTTAAAACTGGCGACAAACTTAATATTTATAGTTTAAATTTTGAGGAAAAAATTGAGCAACACAAAAAAAAATATAATCCTAGTAATGAAATTATAAAAGAAAATGAAGATTTAATTATTGAAAATAATAACAATTTTGTTGTTCTAAATAAACAATCTGGAATTTCAGTACAGGGTGGTACAAAATCTAAAAAGAATATAATTGATATATTTGCGAAAAGTAATTTATTTAGAGATGAAAAGCCTTACTCTGTACACAGATTAGATAAGGATACTTCTGGCGTTTTTATAATTGCAAAGAATAGGGAAACAGCCCAACTGCTCACTTCACTTTTTAGATTAAGAAAGGTTTATAAAACTTATTTAGCAATATGTAATGGTGAATTAATTTTAATCGATAAAGGTGTAATAAAAGATGACTTAATAAGATTTGAAAATAAAAAAAAAATTGTTGAAAAATCTGAAACAAAATATGAAATTTTAGATAAAAATAATAATGCGACCTTCATTCAGTTAAATCCAATTACAGGGAGAAAACACCAACTAAGAAAACAATTATTTAATTTAGGAAATTCCATTATTGGTGATAAAAAATATAATTCATCAAATAACTCGAAAATAAATAATAAAAATTTAATGTTACATTCCTATGAAATAAAATTTAAAATAAATGAGAAAAAATACACTTTTAGAGCCACTCCTCCAGATTATTTTAGAAATATGTTAAAAACAAAAAGACTTAATTTTTAATATTTGATAAAAAATTTTTTATCAAATTATTCTCAATATTTTTATAATTTTGTTTTTTAATATTATTTAAATTTGAAACCCCTCTATCTCTGACTCCACAAGGAACTATCTTTTTATATACATTAAGATCATTAGAAATATTTAATGCAAAACCGTGATAAGCAATCCACTTCTTTACTTTTATGCCTATTGCTGCAATTTTATCTATTTTACCAGATTTGTGCTCATACCAAATTCCAATGTTTTTTCTATCAGCAAAACACTTTATATCGTAATTTTTTAGAGTATTTATAATTGTCTTTTCAATTACAGTTATAATTTTTTTTATATTCTTGCCTCTTTTGTTTAAGTCAATCACAAAATAAAAAACCAATTGACCAGGACCATGATAAGTTATTTTTCCTCCTCTATTCGTTTTAATAAAGTTTATAGATTTGTCTAAAATCTCATTATCATTAAAACTTGTTCCACCTGTATAAATCTCTTCATGTTCAAGTATCCAAATAAGTTCTTTATTTTTATTTTCTTTGATTTGCTCCAATCTATCTTCAAGTATATCAATCGCAGATTTATATTTTATTGGTTTTACTGACTTTTTGATCTCTATTGTCATTATAAATTTGTATTATTTTTATTTTGTATTAATAGTGCCAACTAAATTATAGGTAAATTTTATGACTATAGTGAAAAAAATAAAAGATAAAAAAGTTAACTTTGAATTTAACAAAGAATTCATCAAAGTTGTCACAGATAAAATTGCCTCAAATGATGCTGGATTTATTACAAATTCGTTCAATGCTATGCATCCAGCAGATGCTGCTGATATAATTGAACATTTAAGTCAAAATGATAGAGAAAATTTAATAAAATTAAATAGTTTCAAAGTTGATCCTGAAGTTTTTGTTGAATTAAACGAGTCTATTCAGTCAGAGATGATTACTTATTTATCATCAGATTCGATAGTTAATATACTAAAAAATTTAGAGTCAGATGATGCAATTAAGATTTTAGAAAATGTTGATGAAAAAGAAAAAAATACGATCCTTAGCTCATTACCTCCAAAAGACCGATTTGCATTACTTGAAAGCTTAAGTTATCCAGAAGACTCTGCTGCAAGGTTAATGCAGCGTGAATTTACAGCAATACCAAGTAATTGGTCTGTAGGACAAACAATAGACTATCTAAGAGAAAATAAAGAACTTCCTGAAGAATTTCTAGAAATATTTATAGTTGATCAAGAATTCAAACCCATTGGTACAGTGCCTTCATCAAGAGTATTACGAACTTCAAGAGAAACAAAAATGATGTCTATTATGGCCGAATCTCAAACACTAATACCGGTCGATATGGATAGAGAAGAAGTAGGTAATTTATTTGAAAATTATAATTTGAGTTCAGCTGCTGTAGTAGATAAGTCTGACAAATTAGTTGGGATGATAGCTTATGACGATGTTCTAACAGTATTAAAAGAGGAAGCCGAAGAGGATGCACTTAGATTAGCTGGGGTAGGTGACGAGGAAATAACTGATGGAGTAATAACAAAAACAAAGAGAAGATTTAATTGGTTGTTATTAAACTTGTTTACTGCTTTTCTAGCAACTTATTGCATTAGTCTATTTGGCGCTACCATAGAGCAAATGGTAGTATTGGCTTTTTTAATGCCAATTGTTGCATCAATGGGTGGTAACGCTGGTATGCAAACATTAGCTGTCACAGTAAGATCTTTAGCGACACAGGATTTAACAAAAAATAATTTTACGAATAATATTATTAAAGAATTTAATATTGGAGTTTTAAATGGAGTTATTTTTGCAATTATAAGTTCTTTGATAGTTCAACTATGGTTTAATGATATTCAGCTCTCCTTAATAATTTCAATTTCAATGGTTTTAACTATGATAGTTGCTGGTCTTTTTGGTATTTTAGTGCCAGTTACCTTAAATAAAATGAAAATTGATCCTGCAATTTCCTCTAGTGTGTTTGTTACAACAATAACAGACGTAATTGGATTTGTTTCTTTCTTAGGTGTAGGAGCTTATTTTTTATAGTCAAAAATTATCAATCAATCTTACTCCATTAATATGGTAGGCAATAAATAGTCTAAATTTAGATTTAAAATTAGCTAATTTCATTTTTTTCTCATCTCTAAATTCTAGATAATCAATTTTAATTTTAAATTTATTTTCAAGCTCATATTTAAATTTTGACAAATCCACAAATTTATTAGTTTGTGATAATCTTTTAATCTTATCTAATTTGATGGCTATTTTTGATGCTTTTTTTATGGATGATTTATTTAACAATTTGTTTCTTGTGGATAAAGCAATTTTATTATTTTCTCGAATGGTAGGACAACCAACAATTTTTATTTTGTATTTTTTACCTAATATTCTTTTAATTAAGATGTATTGTTGAAAATCTTTTTCACCCATATAAACATGCTTAGATTTAACAATAGATAACAATCTATTCATCACGTTTAATACACCCTCAAAATGACCTTTTCTATACTTAGCACATAAAATTTTATCAGACTTATTAAGTTTAAAATTTTTCATTTTATTTTTATATATTTCATTGACCTCTGGCAAAAACAAATAATTAACTTTGAGTTTTTTTAATATCGAAATATCTTTTCTTAAATTCCTAGGATAATTCTTAAAATCTTTTTTTTGATTGAATTGTGTTGGATTGACAAAAATACTAACTATCGTTTTTTTGTTATTTTTTTGTGAAATTTTTATTATAGATACGTGGCCTTTATGAATTCCACCCATTGTAGGTACAAATCCAACACTTTTATAATTTTTTACTGCCTTATTTAGTTCAAAAATATTTTTTAAAATTTTCATTTTTAATAAATATGATTATAAGTAAAACATCTTAATGATTAAACAAGCTATAATTCCTCTTGCTGGTTTGGGTACACGTTTGCTACCTTTGACAAGTGTTTTTCCTAAAGAACTGCTTCCAATAAATGGAAAACCAGGAATTGAGTATATTTTAGATGAATGTATTGAAGCTGGTGTAAGTGAAATAATTTTTATTATTTCAAAAAAAAAAGAGATGATAAAGAAATATTTCAATAATGATAATTTTTACAAATCAATTATAAAAAAAAAAAAAGATCCTAGAATAATTAATGAGTATAAAAAAATTCTTTTTTTTAAAAAAAAAATTAAATTTGTTTATCAAAATAAACCCAAGGGAACAGGAGATGCTGTACTTAAAACTAAAAAATTTATAAAAAATAATTATTTTTTAATGTTGTTACCTGATGATTTAATTATGAAAAAGAATTGTTCAAAAGATATGATAAAAATTCATAAAAAATTAAAAGGATCTGTAATGGCTAGTATGAAAGTTAAAAAAAACAATGTAGATCGCTGGGGTATTTATTCAATAAAAAAAAATATTGATAAATTAAATTTTAAAATTGCCGATGTAATTGAAAAACCTAATACTAAAGATGCTCCTTCAAATAACGCTGTTATAGGAAGATACATTTTATCAAAAAAAATTTTTCATTATTTGAAAAATCAAAAAAAAGGTAAAGGTGGAGAAATACATATTACAGATGCAATAAGAAGAATGATATTAGATCAAAATTTATTCATTGGACATAAATTTAAAGGTAATTATTTAGATTGTGGGTCTTTGAAAGGTTATATTAAATCAGGAATTGAAATTTCTAAGTTATGAAAATTTGCATGATAGGATCTGGTTATGTTGGTTTAGTTAGTGGAGCTTGTTTTTCTGATTTAGGCAATACAGTTACTTGTATTGATATTAATAAAGAAATTATAGAAAAATTGAATAAAGGAATAATACCGATTTATGAACCCGGTCTACAAGAATTGGTTGTAAGAAATTTAAAAAAAAAAAGACTTTTATTTTCAACAAATATTTCTAGTTCAATAAAAAGGTCAGACATTATCTTTATTTGCGTCGGAACTCCTACCAAAAATAATAAAGCTGATTTGAAATATGTGTTTGATGTTATCAAAAGTATAAAATCTAATCTAAATAAATACAAAATAATAGTTACTAAATCCACAGTCCCCGTCACTACAGGTGATAAAATTACAAAAATATTAAAATCAAATAAAAATAAAAATAAGTTTGATGTTGTATCCAATCCTGAATTTTTAAGAGAAGGTGAAGCTATTAGAGATTTTCAATTTCCAGATAGAGTTGTAGTAGGTACCAACAGTAACAAAGCAAATAAAATTATGAAAAAATTATATCTTCCTTTAATTAAGAAGGGTGGAAGATATTTTCATACTTCTAGACGATCGGCTGAATTAATTAAATATGCATCAAACGCTTTTTTAGCGACTAAAATTACATTTATTAATGAAATAGCCAATTTATGTGAAAAATCAAATATAGATGTTAAAGAGGTAGCAATTGGAATGGGTTTAGATGAAAGGATTGGAAGAAGATTTCTACGTGCTGGTCCAGCCTACGGTGGATCATGTTTTCCAAAGGATACAAGGGCACTAGTTTCAACTGGTCGAATGTTTAAAACAAATCTTTCAGTTGTAAAATCAGTAATAAATTCAAATGATAAAAGATCTAATTTATTATTAAATAAAATTAGCAAAATAATGAATAAAAAAATTAAAAATAAAAAAATTACATTTTTAGGTGTTACTTTTAAACCTGGTACTGATGATATGAGAGAGTCTTCCTCATTAAAAATGATACCAGCATTATCAAGAAAAGGTGCATATATAAATTATTACGATCCGACTGGTAAAAAAAAAGATTTTAAATCCAAAAATATAAATTTTTTTGAAAATGCAAAAGATGCTTGTGAAAGCGCAGATTTAATAATTATTCATACAGAATGGAATGAATTTAAACAACTTAACTTTAAAAAAATTTCCAAAAAAAGAAACTTTAAAGTATTTGATATGAGAAATCTTTATTCAACTTCTGAGATGAAAAAAAATAAAATAAATTATTTTAGTATTGGAAGATAATTAATTAAGATCAAATATTGCATCAACTTCAACTGCAACACCTAATGGAAGGCTGTTAGTACTTACAGCAGCTCTTGCATGTGAGCCAGCTTCATCAAATACACTTTTTATTAGATCTGAGGCTCCATTTATGACTTTTGGTTGTTCAGTAAAATCATCGGTAGAATTAACATATCCAGTGAGTTTCAAACATGATTTAATTTTGGATAAATCATCACCACATGCTTTCTTTGCTTGAGATATTATACTTAACGCACATCTTTTAGCTGCTTCATAACCTTGTTCAGCATTATAATCTTTTCCAAGTTTTCCCTTAATTAAATTTTCATTCTCATCAATTGATATTTGACCAGATATATATAGTAAATTTCCAGATATTCTTGTAGCAGCATAGGATCCAACAGGATCATTAGCTTTTGGTAATTTGATATTTAAATTTTTTAAATTTTCATCTGCTGACATTATTTGCTTTTCTTTTTCTTTTTATTTCTATCGTATTCTTTTCTTTTCTCAATTAAAATTAATGCTTCTTCCATAGTTAATTCAACAGGATCTTTTTCTTCTGGTATAGTCGCATTTAATGATTTGTGCTTAATGTAAGGACCATACTGGCCCTTCATAATTCTAACTGGTTTTTTATCTTCAGGGTGTTCTCCTAAATCTTTTATCATTGATGACGAAATTCTTCCTGGTTTAGCTTCAGCAATTAATGTAACAGCTCTATTTAATCCAATTGTGAATAATTCATCCACATTTTCTAGTCTAGCAGATTTATTTTCACATTTAAGGTAAGGACCAAATCTTCCAACATTCACAGTAATATCCTTATCATTTTCAGGATTTTTACCTAAACTTAATGGTAATGAGCATAAGTATTTTGCCTTTTCTAAATCAATATTTTCAATCTCAATTCCTTTAGGGATTGAAACATTTTTTAAATTATTTTCTTCTTTCTTTAATTTTCTTTTTTTCTTTTTAGTTTTTTCATCTTCCTCTATGATTTCTTTCTCAAATTGCAAATATGGACCAAATCTTCCATTTTTAAGAAATATATCTTTACCTTTATCATTTTTTCCAATGAATTTAGGTTCTGCTAGTGTCAATTGTTGTGCTGCTTTAGATTTTGATAGTGGTCTTGTAAATTTGCATTCTGGATAATTTGAACACCCAATAAAAGCACCACCTCTAAAACTATTTTTTAAACTTAATTGTCCAGACTCACAAAGCTTGCATTTTCTATCAATATTTCCATCCTTATCGACCTCAAATATTAGTGATCCAAGACTTTCATTTAATAGATCTAATACTTCTCTGGTTCTTTTTTCTTTCACACCTGAAACATTAGAATTAAAGTCTTTCCAAAAGTTTTCTAGAACTTTTATCCAATTTTCTTTACCTGATGTTATATCATCTAATTGATCTTCTAATTTTGCAGTAAAATCATAATCAACATATTTGGTAAATAATTTTTCTAAAAAAGCAGAAAGTAATTTTCCTCTATCTGTTGGGAAAAATCTTTTATTATTTATATCAGCATAGCCTCTATTAGCTATTACTGAAATAATACTTGCATAAGTAGATGGTCTTCCAATTCCTAGCTCTTCTAATTTTTTAACTAGACTTGCCTCAGAATATCTAGAGGGTGGTTGTGTATAGTGCTGTTCATCTGTATGATCTTCAAACATTACATCACCTTTTTCAACATCAGGCAAAGTATTATCTTTGTCATCATCATTTTCATCGATCTTATAAAGTTTAAGGAAACCATCAAATTTTAATGTTGAACCACTAGCTTTGAGTATATTTTTATTATCATCTGAGTTGATGGTAATAGTTTTTCTATCAAATTTTGCTGACTGAATTTGTGATGATAAAGATCTAGACCAAATTAAATTATAAAGTTTATATTGATCAGTACTTAAGTATTTTTTCATATCTTCTGGTTTTCGAATTATTTCTGTTGGACGTATAGCTTCGTGAGCTTCTTGAGCATTCTTTGCTTTTTTGCCACTATAATTTAGAGGTTGTTCTGGTAAATATTTATTACCATAATTCTGCATTATAAAATCTCTGAAAGATGATATTGCATCTTTTGAAATGTTAGTTCCATCTGTTCTCATATAAGTAATTAATCCTACGGTTTCACCTTCAATATCAATTCCTTGATATAGTCTTTGAGCAATTTGCATTGTCCTTGATGCTCCAAAACCAAGTTTACTAGATGCTGTTTGTTGTAATGTTGATGTAGTAAAAGGTCCTGATGGATTTCTGTTATAAGTTTTTGAACTTATATCTGATATGTTATATTTTTTATTTTTTATTTTTGATAAAGCGTCATTAATATCTTGTTTGTTTTTAAATGAAAATTTTTCAACCTTATTTCCATCTAATTGTGAAATAGTTGTATTTATTTTTTCATTTTTGTTATTTTTAAAAATTATATTTAAAGTCCAAAATTCTTTTGGTTGAAAAACTTCTATTTCCTGTTCTCTTTCGGTTAAAAGTCTTAGAGCTACAGACTGAACTCGACCAGCAGATTTAGAACCTGGTAATTTTGTCCATAGAATGGGGGAAATATTAAAACCTACTAGATAATCTAGAGCTCTTCTTGCCATATAAGCATCAACTAAATGTGGCTCTATTTTTCTTGGATTATCTATTCCATTTGTGACTGCTTTTTTTGTTATTTCGTTGAAAACAACTCTTTCAACTTCTTTATCTTTTAATAATTTTTTTTCTTTAAGAAACTCTTTTACATGCCAAGCTATTGCTTCACCTTCTCTGTCAGGATCAGTAGCTAGAATAATTTTTTTTGAATCTTTAGCACTATCTGTAATTTCTTTTAAATATTTTTTTGAAAAACTATCTACTTCCCAAATCATTTTAAAATCATTTTCAGGATCAACAGAACCATTTTTCGAAGGCAGATCTCTTATATGACCATAGCTTGCAAGAACTGTATAATCTGAGCCTAAATATTTATTAATTGTTTTTGCTTTTGCTGGACTTTCAACAATTACTAGATTCATATTTAGAGAACGTACTTAAAACAGTTAAACTGTCAAATTATTAAATTTTTGTCTTAGTTTCTTCTTTATTTATCAAGCGTTTAACGTTTTCTCTATGAGTGTAAAAAATTAAAATAAACATTATGAAGTAAAACATAATGTTATCATTGCTATAAAAAAATATAAAAATAGGAACACTTAATGATCCAAGAATTGATCCTAAGGATGAGTATTTAGACATTAAATATGTAATTACCCAAACAATACCAAAAACAATTCCAAAAAAATAATTTAAAATAATCAACATGCCAACATATGTTGCAACACCCTTACCACCTTTAAATTTTAACCATATTGGAAAAACATGTCCTAAAAAAACAGATAATGAACAAATGTAAATAAATTCGGGATAATTTAATTTAACATAAATTATTGGCAGAACCGCTTTTAAAATGTCTAGTAATAAAGTTGAGTAGCCTAAAAATTTATTACCAGTTCTTAAAGCATTGGTGGCGCCTATATTACCCGACCCTATTTCTCTTATATCTTTTTTTAAAAAAATTTTTGTTAATAAAAAACCAAAAGGAATAGAACCCAATAAATATGATAAAAGTGATAAAATAAAAATTTCCATTTAAATATTATAAAGCTCTTGTCCTTTTACGTATGTATTGGTTACTTTTCCTTGTAATCTTTTATTTTCAATTGACGTATTTTTTGATTTAGAAACTAAATTTTCTTGCTTTACAATCCAAGGTTTATTTATATCCACAATACAGAAATCTGCATCATTACCTACGGATAAATTACCTTTATTGATTTTTAAAATTTTTGCAGGATTGGACGTTAATGCAGCAATAATTTTTTCAAGTTTTACAGATCCATTGTGATATAATTCTAATGACAAGGATAATAATGTTTCTATACCGGTAGCTCCTGTTGCAGCTTGAGCAAATGTTAATCTTTTTTGTTCTTCATCTTCAGGTTTGTGATCTGAAACTACAACATCGATTGTACCATCATTTAATCCTTGAACTAAACTTAATCTATCGTCTTCAGTTCTAAGCGGTGGTGACAATTTTAAAAAAGTTCTAAAATCACCAATGTCATTTTCATTTAAAGATAAATTATTTATTGATACCCCGCAGGAAAATCTTACTTTTTCTTTTCTATCTTTAATTATATCAACTGCTTTTCCTGAAGAAATTTGAGAAATGTGATAACGACAGTTATATTCCTCTAATAATGTTAAATCTCTTTCTATAATTATTAATTCTGCTATTTCTGGGATACCTTGCAACCCAAGTTTTGTCGAAATTATTCCATCATTTATCATGCCATTTTCAGCTAATTCTTGATCTTCTGCATGTTGCATGATTAAAGATCCCAAATCTTTTGCTGAATTCATTATTCTGGACATAACTCTTGTATTCTGAATTGTTCTAATTCCATCTGTAAATGCTATTATCCCTTTACTTTGTAGAAGGCCAAACTCTGTCATATTTGTGCCTTCAGTACTCTTTGTTAGAGATGCTGTAGGAAATATATTTATTTTTGATTTATCTCTACCCCGTCTTTTTAAAAAGTCTACTATTGAAACGTTGTCGATTATTGGATCTGTATTAGGCATTGTTACAACTGAGGTTACACCCCCAGATAATGCAGCGTTACTCAAAGTTCTAAAATTTTCTTTATATTCATAACCTGGTTCACCTACAAATACCCTCATATCAACTATACCTGGAAAAATATAATTCTCTTTTAAATCAATAACTTTTTCTCTGCTAGGAATGTTGTTTTTATTAACCTTTTTACCAACACCTTCAATTTTTCCATCTTCTCCTATTATTAATCCTCCTATTTCACTTATGTTGTTATGTGGATCAATTATATTTGCGTTAATAAAGTATTTTTTTTTCATCATTCACAAAAAATTTTTAAACATGCCATTCTTATTGCAACACCTAATTCAACTTGTTCTTTTACAACACTCATATTGGTGTCATCTGCTAGTTTGGTATCAATTTCAATACCACGGTTCATTGGTCCAGGATGCATTATTATTGAATCTGATTTTGCATATTCTAATTTATCCTGTGTTAGTCCATAGTATTCATAATACTCTCTGTTAGATGACAAGAATGAACTACTCATTCTTTCATTTTGAAGTCTAAGCATCATCACTATGTCACAATCTTTTACACCTTTCTTCATATTTGAAAAAATATTAACTCCAAATTTTTCTATATCTTTTGGTAAAAGGTTTGAAGGAGCTACAATATTAACTTCAGCACCCAACATGTTTAGTAAGTAAATATTAGATCTTGCTACTCTTGAATGTAAAATATCTCCACAAATTGCAACCTTTAATCCTTGAATTTTTTTTTTCCTATTCAGTATAGTTAATGCATCAAGTAATGCTTGGGTGGGGTGTTCTCTCCTTCCATCACCAGCATTTAAAACAGCACAATTAACTTTTTGAGATAATAGATTACAAGCTCCTGAATCTTGATGTCTAATAACTATTATATCAGGATGCATTGCATTTAATGTCATCGCAGTATCTATTAATGTTTCACCTTTTTTAATTGCTGAGTTTGTTATATTCATTGACATAACATCTGCGCCTAGTCGCTTTCCTGCTAGTTCAAATGAGCTTTGTGTTCTTGTTGATGGTTCAAAAAAAAGGTTAATTTGTGTTTTCCCCTTAAGTATATCTAATTTTTTATTTTTACTTTTGTTTAATTCAATAAATTTTTCTGCTTCTTTTAAAATTAAATTAACATCATTTATTGACAAATCTTGAATACCTAGAAGATGTTTTTGAGAAATTTTAATAGCTTTGGTTTTAATTGCCATTAAAACCAACTCTATATCCACAAAGGTTTATTATTGCAAGTATTAATTATTAATGAAATCTATGGCACCTTGTAAGATAAATGCAGCAGCATTTTTATCTATATTTTTTTCTCTTTTAGTAACGTTAATACCTAAATTTTCAGTTAATTTAAACGCTCCAACAGTTGATAATCTTTCATCCCAAAGACTTATTGGAAGATCAATTTCTTTTGATATTGCTTTTGACACATCATTGACTGATTGAGAAGATTTACCTAAGCTTCCATCCATATTTATCGGATTACCAATAATTATTCCCTTAATATTATTTTCTTTAATAATATCCTCTAATTCATTGATAAGATCTTCAAATTTGGATTTGTTTATTGTTTTAAGTGGTGTGGCAATTTTTTGATTTTCATCACATATAGCTACACCAATTCTTTTTGAACCTAAATCAAGACCAATTAATCTAGATGTATTTAGCTGTTTCTTTTTAAATTCCTCAATTGTGATCATATTGTATATTATTTACTTAAGTGATAGTTTGCGGCAATATTTTTACCATATGAGTATAGATCTTAAAACAGTAAAGCACATTTCGAAATTAGCAAGAATTTCTATTGATGATGAAAAAGCTAATAAATTAAAGGGCGACTTAAATAATATATTTGAATTTATAGAAAAATTAAATGAATTAAATACTGATAATGTTCAAGCTTTAACATCAATTGCTGAGACCACCCTAAGATTTAGAAAAGATGAAATTAAATCAGAAAATATCAGAGAAAAAATTTTAAAAAACTCACCTGACGAAAATAAAGATTTTTTTGTTGTACCAAAGGTTGTTGAATAATGTTAGATATAACAAGTCAAAGTTTATTCGAATTAACATCGAATATAAAAGAAAAAAAACTATCTTCAGAGGAAATTACAAAAGCATTTATAAACCGTGCTGAAAAATCAAAAAAATTAAATGTTTATGTTACGGATAATTTTGAAAAAGCAATAGATCAATCAAAGAAATTTGACTCTAATCCTAATTTAGATACTAAACTACCAGGCATTCCTATTGCAGTTAAAGATTTATTTTGTACAAATGGACTTAGAACAACAGCAGGTAGCAAAATATTAAATAACTTCGTTCCCACATATGAGTCTACAGTTACTCAAAATTTGTGGAGTCAAGGAGCAATACTTCTTGGTAAACTTAATTGTGATGAATTTGCTATGGGCTCTTCAAATGAAACTAGTTTTTTTGGAAATGTTCAAAATCCTGTAGGAGAAAATTTAGTTCCTGGTGGATCTTCAGGAGGTTCTTCTGCAGCCGTTGCTGCAAATTTAACTCCAGTTACTATTGGAACAGATACAGGTGGATCTATTCGTCAACCAGCATCATTTACTGGAACTGTTGGACTTAAACCTACATATGGAAGCTGTTCTCGTTATGGAATTGTAGCATTTGCTTCATCTTTAGACCAAGCAGGACCTATGACGAGAAATGTAAGAGACTGTTCTATTCTTTTAGAAGTCATTTCTTCATTTGATCAAAAAGATTCAACCTCAATTGATTACAAAAGAAATAATTATTCAAAAGAATTATCAAAAGATATTAAAGGAAAGAAAATTGGTATTCCTAAAGAATATAGAGTTGACAATATGCCTGACGAAATTGAACAGCTATGGAAAAAAGGCATTTCATATGCAAAAGATTGCGGAGCAGAAATTATTGATATTTCACTTCCTCACACTAATTATGCACTACCAACTTATTATATTGTTGCACCTGCAGAGGCATCATCAAATCTAGCTAGATATGATGGTGTTAAATATGGCTTTAGATCTCCTGGTCAAAATTTAATAGAAATGTATGAAAAAACTAGATCTGAAGGTTTTGGTGATGAAGTCAAAAGAAGAATTATGATTGGAACATATGTTTTATCCTCTGGATATTATGATGCCTATTATCTAAAAGCGCAGAAAGTTAGACAATTAATAAAAAAAGATTTTGATGATGCGTTTTCAAAAGTTGATGCAATATTAACTCCATCTACTCCAAGCTCAGCATTTAAAATTGGTGAAAAAACAAATGATCCAGTATCAATGTATTTAAATGATATATTTACAGTTCCAATTAATCTAGCAGGCTTACCAGGTATTTCTATACCTGCTGGTAAAGATAAAGATAATTATCCTTTAGGCCTCCAAGTAATTGGAAAACCTTTTGATGAGCAAAATATTCTTAATATTTCCTATGCATTAGAAGATAAGATTGATTTTAAGAATGATATTTCAGACTGGTGGTTAAGTGAGTAAAAATAATGAATATTTAATTGATAGAGAAAATAAGCAATATGAAGTGATAATTGGTTTGGAAGTACACGCTCAAGTAACATCAGAGTCTAAACTTTTTTCTCAATCATCAACTAAATTTGGTGCAGAGCCAAACACACAAGTTAGTCTAGTAGATGCAGCATTTCCAGGAATGTTACCAGTTATAAATGAATTTTGTATTGAGCAAGCAATTAAAACTGGAATAGGTCTTAAGGCCAAAATTAATAAAAAATCTGTATTTGATAGAAAAAATTATTTTTATGCAGATTTACCTCAAGGGTATCAAATTTCTCAATACAAATTCCCTATTGTTGGTGAAGGAAAAGTAATTTTGGATATGCCGAATGGTCAAAAAGAAATTGGAATTGAAAGATTACATTTAGAGCAAGATGCAGGTAAAAGTATTCATGATATTGATCCAAATAATACTTTAGTCGATTTAAATAGATCAGGAGTAGCTTTAATGGAAATAGTAAGTAAGCCTGATTTAAGATCTCCAGATGAAGTCAATGTTTATATAAAAAAATTAAGATCGATAATGAGATATTTAGGTACATGTGATGGCAATATGCAAGAAGGCTCTTTGAGGGCGGATGTTAATGTATCTGTAAGAGTAAAAGGGGAGACTGAATTCGGAACAAGATGTGAAATTAAAAATGTTAATTCAATAAAATTTATGCAAATGGCAATAATATCAGAAGCAAATAGACAAATAGATTTGTTAGAGGAGGGGAAAGAAATAGACCAAGAGACAAGACTTTTTGACACTAAAAGAAATGAGACAAGATCTATGAGATCAAAAGAAGACGCACATGATTACAGATATTTTCCTGACCCAGATTTATTACCACTTGAAATAAGTCATGAATTAATTGAAAAAATTAAATCAGATATACCTGAATTACCAGATGAAAAGAAAAAAAGATTTATTGATAAATTTAATCTTTCACCATACGAAGCAACAATTTTGGTATCTGACATTGAAACATCAAATTTCTTTGAAGAAGTTATAAAAAATTCAGATGTTAAATTAACAACAAATTGGATTACAGGTGAATTATTTGCTGTTTTGAATGAAAAAAATTTAGAAATATCTCAAAGCCCAGTTAGTGCCAAAAATCTATCAAAACTAATAAACCTTATAAAAGATGGGACAATATCAGGAAAAATAGCAAAGACAGTTTTTGAACAAATGATAGATGGTGATCAAGATCCATTAATAATAGTAAAAGAAAAAGGCTTAAAACAAGAAAGCGATCCAAAAGCGATAGAAGAATTGATAAATAAAGT
>CABZTP010000017.1:0-23955 GCA_902528735.1 uncultured Pelagibacteraceae bacterium | reverse complement strand
TACAAAATTCAACATGTCCGCCATCCAATTGTCTTGTTCTATCACCAATCCAAACAAAATGTGCAGAAGTATCATGGTATTCACCTGTTGTAGAGTCCACTCTAGTCATACTTTCTTCAAAAGGTAGATGAAGTGCTTCGTGTGAAGTCCAAAAATTTACTGTGTATAATCTATTGTTAAAATCTGATGTGATTCCACACGCTTCCATAAATGCCAAAGCATCTGCAATTTTATCCTCTAATTCTTTAAATTTTTTATCTTGAGGACTTTTCTTAATATAATCTAAATTCCATAAGTGAACTTTGTTTAAATCTGCAAAACCACCTTTTGAAAATGCTCTTAAAAGATTTAATGTTGAAGCTGATTGAGAATATGCTTTAAACATTCTTTTTGGGTCGTACCTTCTAGCTTTTTCGTTAAAATCTATTGCATTAATATTATCTCCTAAATAACTTGGTAATTCTTTATCGCCCTGTTTCTCAGTTTCAGCGCTTCTTGGTTTTGAAAACTGACCGGCAATTCTCCCTACTTTTACAACTGGCAGTGATGCGGAATATGTTAATACCAAAGCCATTTGTAGTATGACTTTAAATGTGTCTCTTATATTATCTGGATGAAATTCAGCAAAACTTTCAGCGCAATCTCCTCCCTGCAAAAGAAATGCTTCTCCATCGACAACCTTTGCTAATTGATCTTTCAAATGACGAGTTTCACCAGCAAAAACAAGTGGTGGGAATGTTTTTAATTTATTTAAAACATTATCTAATTCCTGTTGGTCATCATACGTGGGTATGTGTTTAACAGGATAATTTCTCCAGCTATTTATTTTCCAATTTTTCATTTCAACTGCAAATTGTTTTAGCAGACTTTATCAATTATTCAACAGTAACTGATTTAGCTAGGTTTCTTGGTTTATCTATATCATATCCCATATCTAATGCAGAATAATAAGCTAACTTTTGTAAAGGTATTGTTGTTAAAAAGGGAATTAATTCATCTGAAATATGATCTACTTCAATCTGTTCCCAAATATTTTCGGAGTAAACTTCATCCGCGCTTTTATTTGTTATTAGCAAAACCTTTGCACCTCTAGAAATAACTTCTTGCATGTTTGATATTGTTTTTTTGTAATGCTCATCTCTTGGGGCTATCACAACTACAGGCATACCTTCTTCTATCAATGCAAGTGGCCCATGTTTCATTTCTCCAGCTGGATATCCTTCTGCATGAACATATGCCAACTCTTTAAGTTTTAATGCTCCTTCTAAAGCTATTGGATATGAGTACCCTCTTCCTAAAAACATTGATCCTTTAGAGTTTGCGAACTCTTTACCTAAAGTTTGCATCTTATCATCTGTAGTCAGAGTTTTTTTTGCAGAATCAGACAAAGATAATAAATCGTCAATTTTCTTAACATATTTTTTTTTATCAATTGATTTTTGTTCATAAGAAAGTTTTGTGCATAATAAATATAAGACTAACATTTGTCCTAAAAAAGCTTTTGTTGAAGCTACTCCAACCTCAGGACCACAATGTATTGGTAAAACTAAATCTGCGTCTCTTGCAATTGAACTTTCAACAACATTTACTATTGCACATGTTTTAACATTATTTCTTTTGCATAAATCTAAAGCAGCAAAAGTATCAGCTGTTTCTCCTGATTGTGATACGAATATATATAAAGAATCCTTTTTAAATCTTATTTTTCTGTATCTAAATTCTGATGCTATATCAACGCTAACATCTAAATTTGTATTTTTCTCAAACCAGTACTTTGCAACAAGGCAGGAATGAAAAGCTGTTCCACATCCTATTAAAACAACAGATGAAATTTCTTTGATTTTCCATGGAAAATTATAAATGTTAATTTCTTTATTATGTTTATCTATATATTCATTCACACAATTCTTTAAAGTTTCAGGCTGTTCATCTATTTCTTTAGCCATAAAATACTTGTACTCACCTTTTTCATAATTTTGCTCATCTTTAGATAAATTTAAGATTTTTTTATTTACTTTAGTTCCTTCTGTATCAAAAAATTCGACTAGATCTTTTTTTAAAATACAAAACTCACCATCGTTCAAATAGGAAATTTTGTTAGTCATCGATTTTAATGCATAAGAGTCTGATCCTAAATAATGCTCGCTTGGTCCATATCCTACAGCAAGAGGCGAGCCCCTTCTCGCACCCACTATCAGATCTGGGTGATCTTTAAATATAATTCCTAAGGCAAAACTGCCATGTAATCTTTTTAAAACTTTAATAATAGTGTCTTTTAAATTATTTTCTTTTAAATACTCGGTTACTAAATGAACAATTACTTCTGTATCTGTTTGAGATTTAAATTTATAGCCCTGTTTTTCTAAAGTTTTCTTTAGCAAAGTTGAATTTTCTATTATGCCATTGTGGACCACTGAAACTGCTTCGGAAGAATGTGGGTGTGCATTGATTGTGCTAGGTCTACCATGAGTAGCCCATCTAACGTGCCCAATTCCAATTGAACCAGATATATTTGTCTGAATAATATTTTTTTCTAAAGCTTCTACTCTACCCTCACATTTAACTTCATTTATATTTCCATTTGAAAGTGTCGCTATACCCGCTGAGTCGTAGCCTCTATATTCAAGCTTTTTCAAAGAAGTTATTATTCTGGTAGTAACTTCATTAGAGCTAGTAATTCCAATTATTCCACACATTATTATTTTCTTTTATAATTTTTTTTTTCTTGTTGATTTGATCTCGTTAATGCTAATGAGCCTTTATTTACATTTTTAGTAATAACTGATCCTGCACCGATCACACTTTTCTCATTTAAAGTGACTGGTGCTACTAAAGAAGTATTTGAACCCACGAATACTTTATCTTTAATTTTTGTTTTGCTTTTTTTCTTTCCATCATAATTACAAGTTATAGTTCCAGCTCCAATATTTACATTTTTTCCAACTTCGCTATCCCCAATATATGATAAATGATTAACTTTAGAATTTTTGTCTATAATAGTTTTTTTTACTTCTACAAAATTTCCAATTTTTGAACCAGATTTTATTTTAGAACCTGGTCTTAAACGTGCATATGGACCAATGCTTACATTGTTTTCTATTTTAACTCCTTCGAGATGAGAAAAAGATAGAATTTTTACATTATTTCCAATTTGAACATTGTTAGCAAATACTACGTAGGGTTCTATCTCAACATTCTTTCCAATTTTTGTATCTTTAGAGAAAAAAACTGTATCAGGACCCTTCATTTTGACACCTTTTTTTAAAAATTTATCTCTAAGTTTATTCTGTAAATTTTGTAAACTCATTTGATAGTTGTATATAATCAGGTATTAGTTTAATTAACTCACAATTTATTTCTTATTAATACTTTTTAAATGACACAAAAATTCACAGTTCTTTTTGATTTAGATGGAACATTAATAGATACAGCTCCAGATCTGATGAATGCGCATAATCATGTGATGCAAAAATTTGGATACGAAACTAAATCTACAAATGAAATTAGAAATCTGGTTGGAAAAGGTGCTGCTTCTATGATTGGAAAATCTTTATGGAATCAGGCAAGAAAAGAACTAAAAAAAATTGATGATGAAAGAATAAAATCTAAAATGGTTGATGAATTTATTGATTATTATGGAAAAAATATTGCAGTTGAAAGTAAACTAATTCCTGGTGTTTTGGATTTTCTGAAATGGTGTAAAAATAATAATATTTCAATGGCAGTTTGTACAAATAAGACCGAACATTTGGCAGTAGATCTTTTAAAAAAAATCAAAGTTTACGATTATTTTGAATATGTAGCCGGACATAATACTTTCGATTATTGCAAACCAGATCCTAGACACTTAACAAATGTAATTGAAATTATTCAAGGTGAATTGAATAAGTCATTAATGATAGGTGATAGTGAAACAGATTCTGAGTCAGCAAAAGCTGCTGGTCTGCCGTTTATTTTGTTGGAAGATGGATATACTGATAAAAGTATAAATGAAATATATCATAACCATTTAATAAAAGATTTTAATGGGATTGAGCGGATAATTAACAAATATATAAACAATTAGTGTTGATTAAATCTTTTTCAGGGAGTATTAAATTTTTTAATGATTAAACATACAGTTAAAGTTTATCCTTCAAAAAAAAGTTTACCAAAAAAGAAGCAACTTGCATGGAAAATAGCTGAGATCGCAAGTGATAACGCCAAACTTAATAAAAATTCTATTGAGATGGTTATCAATAGGATTATTGATAATGCTTCAGTTGCAATAGCTTCTCTAAATAGAAATCCAGTCATATCAGCAAGAGAAATGGCAAAAAAACATTTAAGAAAAAATGGATCTAATCTATTTGGTTTAAGCTCAAAATTAAGATTTGATTGTGAGTGGGCAGCTTGGGCAAATGGTACTGCAGTTAGAGAATTAGATTTTCACGACACTTTTTTAGCAGCAGATTACAGTCATCCTGGAGATAATATACCTCCTCTTTTAGCTGTAGCACAGCAGTTAAAGAAAAATGGAAATGATTTATTAAGAGGTATTATTACTGCATATGAAGTTCAGGTTAATCTTGTAAAAGCTATTTGTTTACATAAACATAAAGTTGATCATATTGCTCACCTCGGACCTAGTGTTGCCGCAGGAATAGGATCAATGCTAAAATTAAACACAGAAACTATTTATCAAGCAGTTCAACAAGCATTACATGTAAGTATATCAACACGACAATCTAGAAAAGGAGAGATCTCTAGTTGGAAGGCATATGCACCAGCGCATGCAGGTAAATTAGCAATTGAAGCTGTTGATAGAACAATGAGAGGTGAAGGAGCTCCAAGCCCTATTTATGAAGGTGAAGACAGTGTTATAGCAAGAATACTTGATGGAAAAAAAGCAAAGTATTTTGTTCCTTTGCCAAAAAAGAATGAGGAAAAAAAAGCTATACTTGAAACATATACAAAAGAATATTCTGCAGAATATCAAGCTCAGGCATTGATTGATATTGCAAAAGCACTAAACAAGAAAATTAAAAATTTAAATACAATAAAGAAAATTGATATATTCACTAGTCATCATACTCATTATGTAATCGGAACCGGAGCAAATGATCCACAGAAAATGGATCCAAATGCAAGTAGGGAAACCTTAGATCACTCAATAATGTATATATTTGCCGTAGCTTTAGAGGATGCAGATTGGCATCATGTTAAATCTTACACTAAAGCTAGAGCTAATAAAAAAAGTACTATTAAGATATGGAAATCTATTAAAACTCACGAAGATAAAAAATGGACAAAAAAATATCATGATCCAGATCCAAAGAAAAAATCATTTGGTGCTAAAGTTGTGATCATATTGAATAATGGAAAAAAAATAGTTGAACAACTAGAAAGGGCAGATGCTCATCCACATGGTAAAAGGCCATTTAAAAGAAATAATTATATTAATAAATTTAAAATACTAACTGAAAATATTATCTCAAAGAAAGAGAGTGATAGATTTTTAAGAGATGTCCAAAATTTAAAAGAATTAAAAAATAATCAGTTAACAAAATTAAATATTGAGGTTAAAAAAAGTTATTTAAAGATTAATAATAAAAAGGGAATATTTTAATGCACTTCGTTGATAAAAAACCTGAAGAAAAAAGATTGGATTTACATAATAAATTAAAATCAAATAAAATTTTAAGAATTCCAGGTGCTTACAATCCTTTAACGGCGAAAGTAATTGAAGAGATTGGATATGATGGTGTTTATGTATCGGGAGGAGTTATGTCTAATGATTTAGGCTACCCAGATATTGGACTAACAACACTTAGTGATGTAAGTAATAGATCTAAACAAATTGCAAGAGTAACTAATCTTCCAACTATTGTTGATGTTGATACTGGTTTTAAATCATGTAAAGACACAGTAAGCACATTTGAAAAATTTGGTATATCTGCAATTCATTTAGAAGATCAAATAGCACAAAAAAGATGTGGTCATTTAGATAATAAAGAATTGATATCAAAGGAAGAAATGACAAAAAAAATTAAAGAATGTGTAGATGCAAGGTCAGATAAACACTTTAAAATTATTGCACGTTCAGATGCAAAAAATGTTGAGGGTATTGATAAAATGATTGACCGTTGTAAATCATATATAGATGCTGGTGCTGAAATAGTATTTCCTGAAGCTTTAAAAGATGAAACAGAATTTGAAAAGGTTAGAAAATCATTAGATTGTTATCTTTTGGCTAATATGACTGAATTTGGAAAATCAGAATTACTTGATTTTAAACGATTAGAGGAGCTTGGATATAATATAGTAATATACCCAGTTACAACGCAAAGATTAGCAATGAAAAGTGTCGAGGATGGTTTACGTGCCATTTTTGCTGATGGACATCAAAATAATATTATAGATAAAATGCAAACGAGAAAAAGATTATACGATCTAGTGGAATATGAAAAATATAATTCACTAGATGAAAAAATATATAATTTTAGTACTGAAGGACATGAGTGATGAGTGATGAAGTAAAAAAAGGTCTATTAGGGATAGTCGTTGATGAAACAGAAGTTTCTAAAGTTATGCCTGAAATTAATTCATTAACCTACAGAGGTTATGCAGTCCAAGATCTTTGTGAATTTTGTAAATTTGAAGAAGCAGCGTATTTAATCTTAAAAGGAGATTTACCTAATACAATTGAACTTAGACAATTTGAGAAAGTTGAAAAAGGACAAAGAGATTTATCAAAAAATCTTTATGAAATAATCAAGCATATGCCAAAAAAATCTCATCCAATGGATGTGGCTAGAACAGCTGTTAGTGTTATGGGATTAGAAGATAAAGAGACAACAGATAATTCACTAGAGGCAAACACAAGAAAAGCTTTAAGAATCTTAGCTAAAACACCAACTGCTTTAGCGGCCTTTTATAGAATTAGAAAAGGTAAAAAAATTATAAAACCAAAGAAAGAATTAACCTTTGCAGAAAACTTTTTTTATATGTGTTTTGGAAAAGTCCCACAAAAAGAAATTGTAAAAGCCTTCGATGTATCTTTAATTTTATACGCAGAACATAGTTTTAATGTTTCAACTTTCACTGCCAGAACAATAACAAGTAGTTTATCTGATATTCATGGCGCGATAACAGGAGCTATAGCAAGTTTAAAAGGACCACTTCACGGTGGAGCAAATGAAGAGGTTATGCATATGATGAATAAAATAAAAAAACCTGAAAAGGCTCTCAAATGGATTAAAAACGCACTTAAGAATAAAGAAGTAGTTATGGGATTTGGACATAGAGTTTATAAAAGTGGAGATTCTCGAGTACCGACAATGAAAAGTTATTTTGAAAAAGTGTGTAAGATTAAGAAAGACAAAAAATTCATGAAAATTTATGAAATTGTTGAAAAAGAAATGATAGACAAAAAAAATATACACCCAAATGTTGACTATCCTACTGGTCCGACCTACCACTTAATGGGTTTTGATACCGACTTCTTTACTCCAATATTTGTTATTTCAAGAATTACAGGTTGGTCAGCTCACATAATGGAGCAACACGCATCAAATAAGCTGATAAGACCTTTGGCTAAATACAAAGGTAATAAGCATAGGCAAGTTATGCTTTTAAATCAAAGATAAGTCTATTTTAGTTTTAAAGATAATGTCTAATTTTATTAAGATTAATAAATTCAACTTAAAAGTATATATATCATGGTGTATTCATTTATTGACGTGTTCAGGTTTAGTGGCTGGTTTTTTATCACTAATAAATGTTTTTGAAAATAATCAAGCAGGAGCATTTCTTTGGTTAGGAGTGGCATTAATTATTGATGCAATTGATGGATCACTTGCAAGGAAATTTGAAGTTGCAAAGAATGTTAAAAATATTGATGGTAAAATGCTTGATAGTGTTATTGATTTTTTCAATTACATAATAATCCCGTCAATAATGATATATTGGTTCGATATTGTTCCTATGTATTTTGAAATTGTTATACCTCTAATCATTCTTGTTATATCTGCAATTTCTTATTCTAATAACAATTTAATGAGTTCAGATAATTTTTATAAAGGTTTTCCCTGCATTTGGAATGTTCTCTTACTTTATATTTATTTTTTTGACTTTAATTCTACAACAAACTTATTTTTGATTTCATTTTGTATAATACTTAAATTTATACCTTTAAAATATGTTCACCCTCTTCGTGTTAAAAAATATAAAATTCAATCTACAATTTTTATGGCTTTATGGTTTATTACAACTCTTAAATTACTTATAGATTCCATTTATAAATTAGATAATTTATATGATTACTTAGTCATAACTATTTGGGTCATTTCAAATTTCTATTTTATATCCTTAACAATTTACGAATTATTAATTGATATATTTAAAAGCACTTCAATAAAATTGAAAAAACTACAATTTTAAATTTTTACTTAGATAATAATTTTCCTAAAATTCTAATATCTTTAACTTTCTCTAAATTTCTGACTGTATCAATAATTTTTTTCGACTTTATAGATGGCCACTTAGCAAATTCTGTACATCCTGAGAATTTATCAGCTACTTCATCATATGTCATTGGAATTGCAGGACTTCCTTTACCAAAATCTCCTTTGCCAGATATTCTTTTTCCATTTTTTAAATAAATATCAATAATAGTTGTCATCTTATCGTAACCAGCAGCTTCGGCTATTTTATTTTTATAGAAATTAACTTTTTTTAACATTTGTTGTACATCTGGTTTGTTAATTCTTTTATCTTGGTATTCTGGTATGTAAGCTCTTCTATCCATTAACAATATTGCCATTGAATATTCCATACTAAACTTTGCTTGAAATTCATTTTTTGGTCTATGGTGTATTAGAGCGTTTTGCATATTATGATTTGTGCCTACATCAATCTTTAAAACTTGCTCAGGTTTAATATCGAATTTTTTTATTAACTCTAGCATTTTAGTCATCCCAGGATGTGTTAAAGATCCACAAGGATGTGGTTTAATCGAAATTCCAGGTGATTTAAAAGTCCATGGTCTTCCAAGCTTACCTTTCAAAGAATTAATATTGTACCCTCCTCCATGTGCCTGAAAAAAACCTCTTGGAGATTCTAAAATTTTATCAGTAGATGACCATCCATATCTTACTAGATCACAAGCTATAACTCCACTCTCTGCAGCTCTACCTGCATGCAGTGGTTTAGTCATTGTTCCAAAGTTTTCTCTTAGACCTGCGCTAAGGGATGCAGCGATACCTAAAGATTTTACGATTTTATTCAAATCATATTTTCTTATTTTAGCTGCTGCAGAAGCTGACGCAAATGTTCCACAAGTAGCTGTTGAATGAAAGCCATGTTGATAGTGACGTGGAGACATGGCTTCTGAGATTTTGCATTCAACATCAACACCAATCAAATATGAATTTAGAAAGTCTTTTCCATTTATTTTATTAACCTCTCCTTCAGCAAAAGCACTAGGCAAACAAGGGGCTGTTGGATGTGTTAAAAGACCATAAACTCTATCTTTTGCTACTGCTAATTGTGTATCATCATAATCATCAGAATGTATTCCAACACCATTTGCTAATGCTGCAAAGTTAGTAGGTACTTTCATTTTAGATCCTATAACAGTTGCTTTTCCTTTAGCTGAACTTTTTTTTATATGTGCAAATAAGTAGTTTCCTGTTCTTGCAACTGAACCTGATAATGCTAGACCAAAACCATCTAAAATATGTTTTTTTGCTAATTCAACTACCTCTTTTGGAATGCTTTTAAATTTTGTTTTGTATACAAAGTTTGCAACATATTTTGTTAAGTCCTTCCCTCTTTTAGATTTAATATTTGGTGTAAAAGCTTTGGTCATTATTTTCCTTTCATTATTAGATTTTTAATTGGTCTGTAAAATAAACTTAAA
Source organism: uncultured Pelagibacteraceae bacterium (assembly GCA_902528735.1). Taxonomy (GTDB): domain Bacteria; phylum Pseudomonadota; class Alphaproteobacteria; order Pelagibacterales; family Pelagibacteraceae; genus Pelagibacter. The sequence goes on along the minus strand of CABZTP010000017.1, from coordinate 14,054 downwards.
AAAGTTAATGCAAAAAATACTAGTACTATTGGCCTTGTGAAAAACATAAATATATTTTGATCAAAAATTATTATTGACTGAGCTAGTGAATTTTCAACTAATTCTCCAAGTACTATTCCCATTATAATTGGTGCCGGAGAAAAACCGTATCTCCTTAAAAAGAACCCGGCTACACCTGAAATTAACATAATATAAACATCTACCATTGATTGGGATAAACCATAAGATCCAACTAAGCAAAAAACAAAAACTGACGGCCATAGATAGCCTCTTGGTATTAATGATATTCTTGAAAAAATTTTTGCTCCAAGTAACCCAAAAATTAGAAATATAAAGTTAGCCAATAACATTCCGTAAAAAATTGTATACAAAAGATCAGGTTGCTGTTCAAAAAGATAAGGACCAGCTCTTAAACCGTGAATTTGAAAACCACCTAAAATCACTGCAGTTGTTGCAGAACCTGGAATACCTAAAGCAAGAGTTGGTATCATAGCTCCACCAGTTGCTGCATTATTTGCGGACTCAGGCGCAGCAACACCTTCTATTTCACCTTTGCCAAAATTATCCTTATTTTTAGACCATCTTCTGGCTTCATTATATCCAATCATTGCACTAACCGTTCCTCCCTCAGCAGGAAGAATACCAATAAATGTTCCAATACCTGAAGATCTTAGAATTGTCTTTGCGCAATTTTTAAATTCTGAAATTGAGGGAAGCTTAATTGCTGAAAATTTAATCCTCTCTAATAGTAATTCACTTTTAGATGCTTGAACCAAAATCTCAGACATTGCAAATAAACCTATTAAGACTGGAACAAAACTTATTCCTTCAAATAATTCTGCTACTCCAAATGTAAACCTTGATACACCAGTTGTTAAATGAACTCCTATTGTTGCAACAAACAAACCAATTAAACCACCAATTAAATTTTTTACAGGGGATTTTGAACTAATTGATGCAAGCATGGATAATCCAAATATTGCTAGTGCAAAATACTCTGGCGGACCAAACTTATATGCAATTCTAGCCAAAGTTGGAGCGAAAATAATTAATACAATAAGAGATAGTATTCCTCCAACCACACTTGATACAGCTGCCATTCCTAGAGCTCTACCAGCTTCACCTTTTTGTGCCATTGGAAATCCATCAAATGCAGTAGCAGCAGCTGGTGGAGCTCCTGGAGCATTGATTAATATTGCAGTTATTGAACCACCAAAAGTGCCTCCACAATATAAAGCAGCCATTGCAGCTATTGCTTGGCTTGGCTCTAAGTAAATTGTAAAAGGTAATAATAATGCAATTGCCATACCAGAACTTAATCCTGGTAGTGCACCTATTAAAACTCCAACAATAGTAGAACCTAAAATTAGACCAAATGTTGTATAATTTAAAATTAAAGAAATATTAGACAAAAAATCCATTAGTAGAAATTCCTTATTATGAATTCCTCAAGAATTCCTTGTGGAAATTTTAGTTGTAAAATTAATGTAAAAAAAACAAATACAAATATTGATATTACAAGAGAATAAAAAAATATTTTTATATAATCTTTCCTTTGCCACAAAATCGGCATTACAAGTGTGTATAAAAATATAGATATAAAAAAACCTAATTTATCTGCTATCAAAACTATAAAAAGAGTATAACCAAATGTAATAAAAGCGTTTCTTCTTACTAGTTCTTTTGTTTCAGACTTTAACTTCTTATTTTGGAATAATTGAAATACAGAAAGAAAAATTATTAATGAAAAAATTAATCTAGGCATCATTGTAGGTTGCATACCTTGTGCCAATATTTCTGGTACTTCATCAAATGTGAAAGTATATGCAAATAATGCAACAGAAATAATAATTATTACACTAAGAATTTTTATATCTTTTATCATTGTGGTGACCAACGGGGGATCTGCTCCCCCGCTATTATTTTCGAAATTATTTAGCTAAACCCAGGCTTACTAAAGCAGCGCGTGCTTCTTTGTAAATAGATTTAATTTCTGCATCCCATGATGCTGCTCCTGCAACACTAGACGAGTCTAATCCAGCACCTTGTAGGTAGTTTTGATAAACTGGATGCTTCATAGCTTTTAAGAAACCTTTTTCAAGAGTATTGATAGTTTCTTGTGGTGTTCCTTTAAGAACAACTACACCTCTAACAGTGGCAAATGATGCGTTGATCCCCTTCTCTTTTAAAGTTGGAGTATCTGGTAAAGCTGACATTCTTTGATCAGACATTACAGCTAATACTCTTAATTCACCTGCATCTAATTGATCTTTACCTTCATCCAAGTTTAATCCAGCAGCTTCTATTTGATTTCCAACCAAGCTAGTCATTATAGCTCCACCACCTTCGAATGGTACAAAAGCAATTTTTGTTTTTGCTTCTCTTGCAAAAATTAAACCTGAAATATGGTCAACACTTCCAACGTTTGTTCCACCATACTTAATTGGCTTTTTGTTTCCTGCTTTAATTAAATCCTCAATTGTTTTGTAAGGGCTTTTTGCATTAACAAATATCACTATTGGATCAACTGTTGTTCTTGCAACACCTACAAAGTCATCAATTTTTAATTCAGCATTTCCTCTAGCCATTCTAAATAAGTGAGTTGGAGTAATTGCTAAGACAGTATGACCGTCTCTTGGCTTTGATTTAACATAAGCCATAGCTTTATTTCCACTGTCTCCTTTTTTTGGAGTGATGTAAGCATTATTTTTTAAATTTTTTCTTGTTCTAATAAGCAACATTCTTGCAGTTGTATCTGTACCACCGCCTAATCCAGCATGTGTTACAACTTCTATTGGTTTTGATGGAAAACCATGGCCATCAGCAACAGCTATATTTCCCAATCCAATAAATGAAGTTACAACTAATATTGCACTTAGAAGCAAATTAAATGTTTTTTTCATTGTTTCCTCTCTTAAGTTAATAAATAATTAAACCAAAGTGACCTTATTTATACAAGGTCCAATTAACCACACCTATTGGAGTTTTAGAAGATAGGTCCAACTTACCTATTTAAAAATATTAAATAATCGCCATATATAGGTTATGGAAAATTTAAATAGGCATCATAAACCCCAAGATTTAAGTGATAAGATTGCTTATGCATTTACAAAATTTTTAAGATTCTTGGCTGATACTTTTTTTAAAAAAAAATATGGTCATAGAGCAGTTGTATTAGAAACTGTAGCTGCTGTTCCAGGTATGGTAGCAGGAATGTTGTTACATTTAAAATCTTTAAGAAAAATGCAAGATGACAAAGGTTGGATTAAAATTCTTCTTGATGAAGCTGCTAACGAAAGAATGCATTTAATGACTTTTATTAAAATTGCTAAACCAACGTTTATAGAAAGATTAATTATAATGTTTGCACAATTTATATTTATTTTGATGTATCTATTTATATATTTAATTTCACAAAAGACTGCACATAGAATTGTTGGGTATTTTGAGGAGGAAGCGGTTATAAGCTACACTGAGTATTTAAATGAAATAGAAGAAGGCAAGATAGAAAATATTAAGGCTCCTGAAATAGCAATAAATTATTGGAACCTCCCACTAAATTCTAGATTGAAAGATGTTGTAAAAGTGATTAGAGACGACGAGGCTGGACATAGAGATGTTAATCACAGTTTTGCAGATATTTTGAATGCCAAAAAAAATAAAGCTTTTGAGGAGGAGGACGAAAAAGAAAAAGAAAAAATTTAAGACATATATTTTTATATGAAAAAAATATTTATTGCTTATGGTCATCATAACACTAATAATTCTTTTAATGCTGCAATTAGAGATACATTTATAGAAGAAGCACAAAAACTAGGCCATACAATTGATTTACTCAACCTTTTCGAGGAAAAAGAACAACTTCCGTTTTATAATCAAGATGTAAACCCACCACCAAAACTTGTTTTAGATTATAGAAAAAGATTAGAGGAATGTGATGTAATGATGTTAATTAGTAGTTGTCATAATTTAAGGTTAAATGCAATTTTAGAAAATTGGGTTGATTGGGTATTGCATCCAAAGTGGTTTTTTTCCTATAAATCTTTAATTCCAGGAAATAAGTATTTTAAAAATTATGGTTATCCTGTAGCAGGCGCAATGAAAGGTAAGCTTGGAATTGTATCTATTACATATGGGGGGCCTATGATAAGTTATCAAAGTTTCTCTATATTTGACAATATTCCCTTTAGAAGAATAAAGAAAGTTGTTTTCAAATTAGGTGGATTAAGAACAAAATATATTAGATTTTATTCAGTGTTACCAAATATGGAAAAAAAAATATTTGATAAACATATGCAAAAAGTTAGAACACTAGCTAAAAGTTTATAAAACTACTTCAAAACCCTCAAAATTTGGAGCTCCTAAATATAAGTCTTTGTGTTGACCTGCATTTTTATGAGCTAGCTTAAAAGCTTCTGATTTAGTCCAGCTAATAAAATCAGCTTTTGAATTCCAAATACTATGTGAAGCATACAACGAAAATTCCTCGTTTTTTTCTCCTTTAACTAAATGAAATTCTTTAAAACCAGGAACTTCACTTAAATGAGTATCTCTTTCTCTCCAAACTTTCTCAAATTCATGTTCCTTACCAGGAACAATTTTAAATCTGTTCATTGCAATAAACATAATTATAAATACGATATAACTTTCTGAGGATCAGGTCTTCTTCTCTCGTTTGGTTCATCTTTTTTATGGCCTAAGTAAATAAATCCAGCAATGCGGTCTTTTTTTAAATCTCCACCTAAATATTCAAGCATTTTCTCGTTATAGGCATACCATTCTGTTAGCCATTGAGCTGCATACCCCATTGATTGTGCACAAGATAATAAGTTCATACAAACTGCTCCTGATGATAATCTCATTTCCCACTCTAGTATTTTTGGGTGTTCTGCAGGTGAGGATATTACAGCTAATACCGCTCCAGCTCTTTGAAGTCTTTTTGACTCTATATCTAATTGTAATTGTTCAGCTTTAGGATTTAGTCTTTTAAATTCACGAAGAATAATTTCTTCATCAACCATTTTTAATTTTTCGCCAACTATAACTTTTATTTTCCAAGGGTTAAGAGCACCATGATCTGGCACTCTTATTCCAGCTGCTAAAATTGTTTCTAAATCTTTTTTTGGGATGTCTTCGTTAGACATCATTCTAGCTAATACAGATCTTCTTTTTAGATAAAAATTATCACTTGTGCCCATTCAACTATCTTTCTTCCGCACATGTATTTTATCAACTAAAAGCGTCTATCCAACTACCTTGGGTAGATGCTTTTGAATATTCAGTAGCTCTTCCTTCAAAGAAGTTCATATGCTCAACTGCATTTAACATCGTGTCTAACCAAGTTAGTGGATTTTTTTTAATATCATAAATTGGCTCTAAACCTAATTGAGACAATCTTCTGTTTCCAATAAATCTTATGTAGTCTTTAACTTCTTGTGCAGTTAAACCTTGCATTGGTCCCATTTCAAAAGCTAAATCAATAAATGCATCTTCATGCTCAATTATTGTTCTGCAAGCTTCATATAATTCTTTTTTAAGTTGTGGAGTCCATATTTCAGGATTTTCTTTAATGAACTCTTTAAAAATTCTTATCATAGAATTGCAATGAAGAGTTTCATCTCTTACGGACCAAGTTACTATCTGACCCATTCCTTTAAGTTTATTATGTCTTGGAAAGTTTAATAAAATTGCAAAACTTGCAAACAATTGAAGGCCTTCAGTAAAAGCACTAAATACAGCTACAGTTTTTGCAATATCTTCTTTTGAGTTTACATTAAAGTTTTGCATGTAATCATATTTATCCTTCATCTCTTTATACTTCATGAATGCGGAGTATTCAGACTCTGGCATACCGATAGTATCTAATAGATGCGAATAAGCAGCTACGTGAACTGTCTCCATAGATGCAAATGCTGTCATCATCATCAAAACTTCAGTTGGTTTAAAAACAGAAGTGTAATGTCTTAAATAACAGTTATTAACTTCTACATCAGCTTGAGTAAAAAATCTGAAAATTTGAGTTAATAAATTTTTTTCAGATTGTGATAAGTTTTTTTGCCAATCTCTAACATCGTCACCTAGTGGAACTTCTTCTGGTAACCAATGAATTCTTTGTTGAGTTAACCAAGCATCGTAACACCACGGATACCTAAATGGTTTGTAAACAGGATTTTCTACTAGTAATCCCATTTTTTTTGGTTCGATAATTTTTTGTTTTGCTTCTTTTAGATTTTCTACTGACATGATAAACACTCCTCGTATTCTGGTTGTTGATTTTCTTGTTTTTTTGATTTGTAAACATTTGCAATTACATCTGTAGAACTTGCATCGTTTACATTTTCCGCTCTTTGTATTGATTTAGATCTGCAGTAATAAAGACTTTTCAAACCTTTTTTCCATGCTTGGAAATGAATTTGGTGCAGGTCTTTTTTATGAATGTCTGCAGGTATAAATATATTTATTGATTGTGCTTGTGAAATATGAGGTGTTCTATCAGCACCCAATTCTACAATCCATTTCTGATCTAGCTCAAAAGCTGTTTTAAATACATCTTTCTCTTGTTGTGTTAAGAAATCAAGATGCGAAACTGAGCCTTGGTTAGTTGTAATAGAAGACCAAGTATCATCGTCATTTTTACCGTGTGTATCTAACAATTTACTTAAGTACTTATTTCTTACATTAAATGATCCAGATAATGTTTTGTGTGTATAACTGTTTGCAGCTATTGGTTCAATTCCTGGAGATGTTCCTCCACAAATGATTGAAATTGAAGCGGTAGGAGCTATCGCAGTTTTATTTGAAAATCTTTCATTAATTCCGTAGTCTGCAGCATCTGGGCAAGCACCTCTTTCATCAGCTAAATCTTTTGATGACTGATCAACTTGTTTTTGAATGTTTTCAAATATTTTTTTATTCCAAACTTTGCTCATTACAGATTCGAATGGGATCATTTTTTGTTGGAAAAATGAATGCAGACCCATTACACCTAAACCCACACTTCTTTCTTTTAAAGCTGCATAAGTTGCATCGCTAAAAGACTCTGGTGCTTTTTCAATAAAGTCAGTTAATACATTGTCTAGAAATCTCATTACATCTGGTATAAAACTTTCGTCATCTTTCCACTCATCATATGTTTCAAGATTTAAAGATGATAAGCAACAAACTGCTGTTCTATCTCTGCCATCTTTATCAATACCTGTTGGTAAAGTAATTTCGCTACATAGATTTGAAGTTTTAACTGTTAAACCTGCAAGTTTATGGTGTTGTGGTATCATTCTATTAACCGTATCAATGAAAACAATATATGGCTCTCCAGTTTCAATTCTTGCAGTTAATAATCTAATCCATAAGTTTCTTGCTGAAACCGTTGATTGAACAGATTGATCTTTAGGACTTTTTAGTGCCCATTGTTCGTCTAATTCTACTGCACGCATAAATGCATCTGATACTAATACTCCGTGATGAAGATTTAAAGATCTTCTGTTCGGATCACCACCTGTTGGTCTTCTCATTTCAATGAATTCCTCAATTTCAGGATGATCAATTGGAAGATAACATGCTGCCGATCCTCTTCTCAAAGAACCTTGGCTGATTGCCATAGTTAATGAGTCCATAACTTTAATGAAAGGAATTATTCCTGAAGTTTTACCAACTCTACCAATTTTCTCACCAATAGATCTTAAATTTCCCCAATAACTTCCAATACCTCCACCTTTTGCAGCAAGCCAGACATTCTCACTCCAAAGATCTAGTATTCCATTTAAACTATCACCTGCTTCGTTTAAAAAACATGAAATTGGTAATCCTCTTTTTGTTCCACCGTTTGATAAAACGGGAGTTGCTGGCATAAACCAAAGGTTACTTATATAATTATAAAGTCTTTGTGCATGTAAGTTGTCGTCTGCATAATGACTTGCTACTCTAGCAAATAAATCCTGGAATGACTCGTTTTCACCAAGATATCTATCACTTAATGTTGCTCTGCCAAAATCAGTTAGTTTGTCATCTTTTGATCTATCAATTTTGATAGTGATGCCTTTTGAATTTTGAAATAACTCTGTGTTATTATTTAAAGAAAATAAATCTGGTCTTTTGTCTTTATTGCTGACGTTTTCCGCTGGTCTAAAATCAGAGACAGCTTTCCTGATTGCCTGAGACAATATTTTGTTCATTAAACTCCCTTTTTTTCTTTATACTAAATAATCTAGTAAATAACTAGATATAGTGTGTAGATTTACTTGATATACTATATAAATTGTAAATCAATAGAACATTTATAGAACTTTAGGAAAATTTATCAATAAAAATTTTAAAAAAATGTACATATATCCACATGAATAATTCATTAAAAATTGATCCTTATGGCTTTCGTGAATATGACGCAAGATGGATATACGAAAAAGACATTGATGACGGAGGAATCGATTCATTAGGAAAAGGTCTTGGCTCCCAAATAATAAAACACACACATAAAAATAACCCAAGAGTTGTAGTAGGACATGACTACAGATCGTATAGCGAGCATATCAAAAAAAATTTGATTAAAGGTCTGATTTCAACAGGATGTAATGTTGAAGACATAGGTTTGTCATTATCTCCAATGGTTTATTTTGCTCAATTTAATTTGGAGTCTGATGCAATTGCAATGGTAACAGCCAGTCATAATGAGAATGGTTGGACAGGTGTAAAAATGGGTATCAAAAAAGGGCTAACTCATGCACCAGATGAAATGAAAGAGTTAAAAGAAATCACTTTAAATCAGAGTTTTGTGAAAGGTGAAGGAAATTTGAAAATAATAGATGGTTTTAAAAATGTTTATAAAAATGATTTGATTAATAAAAATCGAATAAAGAAAAAAATTAAAGCAGTGGTTGCATGTGGAAATGGAACTGCAGGCATTTTTGCTCCAGATATATTAAGAGGAATAGGTTGTGAAGTGATTGAGATGGATTGTGAATTGGATTGGACATTTCCAAAATACAACCCAAATCCTGAGGATTTAGAGATGCTTCATGCTATATCAAAGTCTGTTATAGAAAATAATGCAGATATTGGTTTCGGCTTTGATGGTGATGGGGATAGAGTAGGAGTAATAGACAATAAAGGTAACGAAATTTTCTCCGATAAAATAGGGCTTTTGATTGCAAGAAACTTATCTAAAGATCATAAAAATAGTAAATTTGTTGTCGATGTTAAGTCTACCGGGCTTTATTCAAAAGATGAAATTTTAAAGCAAAATAATTGTAAAACTATTTATTGGAAAACGGGACATTCTCACATCAAAAGAAAAGTGAATTTAGATAAAGCATTAGCTGGATTTGAAAAAAGTGGACATTTCTTTTTTAATGAACCTCTTGGATATGGGTATGACGATGGAATTAACTCAGCAATACAAGTGTGCAAATTATTAGAGAGAAATAATAAACAAATTAGCGATATTCTTAAAGATTTACCAATAACTTTCCAAAGTCCTACAATGGGTCCTTTTTGTAAAGATAGCGAAAAATATGGTGTTGTTGATGATATGATTAAAAGAATAAAAGAGTTAAAAGAACAAAAGTTTAAAATAGATGATCAAGTAATAAATGATGTTCTTACAGTTAATGGTGTAAGATTCTCTTTTGAAGATGGATCTTGGGGCTTAATACGAGCATCTTCTAATAAGCCTTCACTAGTAATTGTTACAGAAAGTCCAACTTCAGATTTGAGAAAAAAGAAAATATTTGACTTTATTGATGGGCTTCTCCAGCAAACCGGCAAGGTTGGGGATTACGATCAAAAAATTTAAGTTTCAACTAAAAAGAATTAAAAAGATTTGAGAGAATCGATTATAATAATAATTGAGGTGGTAGAGGGAGACTGAAACCACCTCGTCTCCTAAGTAACCAAAAATCTATATAAAAATAAGGTCCCAATTACATATAAAAATAAACCAAAAAGTCTTTGGGTTTTCATTCGATCAAGGTTTTGAACTGTTTTAGCTCCTATTCTAGCCATTACAGTTGTCACTGGCACAAATATTAGGAATGCAGGTATATTTATAAAACCAATACTTAAAGGTATGTCTGCTTTTAACATCATCCCAGATGTAAAAAAACCAATTGAACCAAATAAAGCTATTACAAAACCAATAGCAGCCGAACTTCCTATTGCTAAATTTATAGGATAACCAAAGTATCTTAATATTGGTACATTCATCATTGCACCAGTAATACCCATTGGAGCTGAAATTAATCCTGATAAAAAACCAAATATTATTCTAGGAAAAATATTAAAATTTTTTTTTATTTTTTTTGATTTTTCACTTTGTAATAATAAGTAAGCACCGAAAAAGAACACAACAGCTGAAAAAAAAAATAACAATGTTTTTGTATTCATTAATGCTGCCATCAAAGTTCCTGTAAAAACTCCTATAATGACAAACGTTCCATAATTTTTAATTATATTAAAGTCTACAGCTTTATATTTTCTGTGCGTTAATACAGATACTGTTGATGTTAAAATTGTAATAGAGAATGCAGTTCCTACAGATAAATGCATTAAATAATCTTTATCAACATTAAATGTTTCAAATACAAAAAATAAAAATGGAACAGATATAAGACCACCACCTATTCCAAAAAAACCTGCAAAAAATCCAACCGGAACTGCTGCAGCCATCATCAAGAAAATAAAATAAATATTATTAATCTCTAAAAGAGTATTATTCAATTTGACCTGCCGATAAGGTCTGTGGATATAGATTTACTTTATCCATAAAGTGATGAATTTTTTTTATATCAGCATCTCTCACACACATATTTTCACTCAAATATCTTTTCCAAAAACTTGAACCTGTTTGTCCATGAAATAATCCAAGTGTGTGTCTCATAATTTGATTTAATCTTGTTCCTTTTTTTATTTGTTCTCTTACATATTCAATTAATTGTTCAACTACTTCTTGTCTTGTTAAAATATCCTCATTATTAAAAATTTGTTTTTCAATATCAGCTAACATATATGGTGATTGATATATTGATCTACCTATCATAACTCCATCAACATTCTTTAAATGATCCTTAATTTGATCTGTTGAAGTTATCCCTCCATTAATTATAATTTCTAAATTTTTGAAATCTTTTTTTAATTTATTTACATATTCATATTTTAGTGGCGGTATGTTTAAATTTTGTTTTGGAGTAAATTTTCCTAGCATTGCTTTTCTTGCATGTATTATGAATGTTTTAACACCTGTATTTTTTAGAGTATTAATGAAATTGTATAAATTTTCATATTGATCAACGCTGTCATAACCAATCCTTGTCTTAACTGTTACTGGTAATGATGTTTTTGATATCATGTGACTTAAACAATCAGCAACGAGATTGGGCTCTTGTATTAGGCACGCTCCAAATCTATTTTTTTGAACTTTTTTACTCGGACATCCTAAGTTTAAGTTTATTTCATCATAACCAAATTCCTCACCCAAAAAAGCAGCATTTGCTAACAATTTTGGAGATGATCCTCCCAACTGTAGCGCTACAGGTTTTTCTCTCATATCAAAATCTAATAGTTTCTTCTTATCCCCTCTATCAATAGCTTCTGAGACAATCATTTCAGTATATAAAAGTACGTTCTTTCTAATTAATCTTAAAAAAAATCTCTCGTGCTTATCTGTGCAATCCATCATTGGTGCAACAGAAACAGTTCTATTTAATTTAGACATATTTTTTTAATTTGCTCGATAAATTTATTTTTTTATCGTTTACATATTCTTGATGATTTTGCTCAATTTTTGGTAACTCGTATTTATAATTAACCATCACTCCAAATGATCTTTTAAAACCCACATCAGATACATTAGCATTTATTACCACATCATCGATTTCTGCCCCATTGTTTAAATGAAACCTGCATACATCATTTATTGGAAAGCCTAATTTATTTTTTTGTATTGCTAAATAATTCAGCGCTATTTTTACAATTAAATCTTTATTATCAATAAATTTTCTATCACCTATTTTTAGTCCTAACGATTTCAAGAACTCAACTTTAGGTAAATTTTCTTTTTTCACAATTTCGCCTAATGTTTCATTATCTAAAGACTTGACCCAATCAGCAAAGCCTATCATCGGGGAAAGTGTTCCAAAATTTTTAACATCAGGTAATTCTTCTTGTAACTCGTACACTACCCTTTTTATCAAAAAATTTCCTAATGTGACCCGGGATAAACCTTCTTGACAATTGCTAATAGAGTAAAATGTTGCAGTATCGTAACTTTCATTTTTTTCGTTATTTGGTCTTGTTAATTCTTGAATAGATTTAGCCAGACCTTTTGTTAAAGCTATTTCAACAAATATAATTGGTTCTTCATCTAAGGCAGGATGAAAATAAGCAAAAAATCTTCTATTTTCTCCAAGTCTAATTTTTAATTCATTCATATCTTTCATTGAATGAACTTTTTCATATTTTAATAATTTTTCTAATATAGCAGCTTTAGTGTCCCAAGTTATTTTTCTTAATTTCAAAAATCCTGGATTAAACCAATTTTTAAAGATGTCTATCAGATCGTAATCTAAATCTTTTAATTCAGGATTTTTTATTAAAAAGCTTTGTAAATCCTCTCTCAAAGATACTATTTCAGGTGTTCCGTTTGGAGCCATATTTAATCTTTTAAAGAGTTCTTTACGTTTACCTGACGATACTCTTGATAAATTTAAAATTGACCTACTACTTTTACTCTGACTGTAATCCTTGATTGCCTCATCTACATTTTCAGGATTGGGCTTATATTTCTCGTTAACTTTCAAAAGAAATTTTAATTTTTCTTCTTCAGACAAGTTATGATACCTGAATAATACATCTCTAGCTAAAGTAATTCCAAAAGCAGCACCCTTAGACGAAAGTAAATCTTCACAAAGTTCTATTAATTCCCTCTTTTTGGTGAACTTAGCGATAGACTTCTTTTCTAATATTCTTTGGCCAGCATCTGCAATGGTCTCAAAAATTCTTTTTATATTTAACATGGTGCTTTTTATATATTAAAAACCTAAACTTTTACCCATTATTTTATCAGGTAACCAAGTAACAATTTCAGGAAAAATACATAAAATTAGTATTGCTAGCGCCATAATAATCATAAAAGGTATTGATCCTTTTAAAATTTCAGACAAACTAACATCAGGTGTAATTCCTTTTATAATATAAAGATTTAATCCAACCGGTGGAGTAATAAGACCAATTTCCATATTTATAGTAAATACAATTGCAAACCAATATGGATCAAAACCTAGTTGTGTAATTACTGGAAGCAATATAGCAGAAGTCATAACAATAACTGCAACTGGTGGTAAAAAGAAACCTGCAATTAAGAGGAAGATATTTATTAAAATAAATACTACCCATTTGTTTGAACTTAACTCCACCATGCTCTGTGCTAAAGACTGTGTTACGTAAAGTTGAGATAAGGTAAATGCAAATAGATAGGAAGCTGCGATGATAAACATTATCATGACACTTTCTTTCATTGAAACTTTAACAATATTCCATATTTTTTTGGGTTGATAAATTTTGTAAACTACTGCGATTAGCACGAAGACTAAAAATGCTCCTACACCTGAAGCTTCTGATGGTGTTGCAACGCCACCATACAAAACATATAAAACACCAGCTATGATTGCCAAAAAGGGTAAAATTCTTGGTAGTACTTCTATTTTTTCTTTTAAAGTTGGTGGTGTTCTATTCTTTAAAGCTTTTGCAGAGTCTTTATCAATAAAATAACTGTGTATTAAAGCCCAAATTGCGAACATACCTGCCAACATAAAACCAGGTACCAACCCACATAAAAATAATCTTCCAATGGAAGTTCCGGTTGCAATTCCATAAACTATCAAAACGATACTTGGTGGAATTAGTACTCCTAAAGTTCCTCCAGCTGCTATTGTTCCTGTAGCAATTTGATCTGAGTAGCCTCTTTTTCTCATTTCAGGTATTCCCATTGTTCCGATTGCAGCACATGTTGCAGGACTTGATCCACTTAAAGCAGCAAAAATTGAACAAGCGCCAATATTAGAGAT
>CABZTP010000016.1:0-27787 GCA_902528735.1 uncultured Pelagibacteraceae bacterium | reverse complement strand
TGCGATCCATCATATTCTATAAGTGAAAACTGAACATCAAAAGAAGATTCTTGAGATAAAAATCCATAACCGAATGTAATGCCTCGGTTATCCATATTAACTTGTGCATTATATGAAAAAAAACCAAATATTAAGACAACTACAACAACTGTAAGTAACTGGGGTAATATTTTTTTAAGATTCACGATCAATTATGATTTATAAAAAAAAGGGCTAGAAAAATCTAGCCCTTTTAAATTGTTTTTTAAAAAGAATTATCTTGCAGGTGGTACGTATAGTATTCCGCCTTTTGTCCATAATTCATTTGGACCTCTATCAGGTAGAATTCCAGTGTCAGCTATATTTCTTTTATAACTTTCACCATAGTTACCAACTTGCTTAATTATTCTTAAACTCCACTCATTGTCTAAACCTAGAGCAGCACCTAATTCACCTTCAGCACCAACTAATCTTTTAACAGCTGGATTATCTGAAGTTTTCATCATATCAGCATTTGCAGATGTGACTCCGTACTCCTCAGCTTCAATCATAGTGTTTAATGACCATCTAACAATATCTTCCCAAACAGAATCACCTTGTCTAACAACTGGTCCTAAAGGCTCTTTTGAAATTGTTTCAGGTAAAACTACATGATCACTTGGGCTGCTTAATTTAATTCTTTGAGCAGCTAAACCAGATTTATCTGTGGTGTATGTATCACATCTACCAGCATCATATGCCGCTACAACCTCGTCCGCTTTTTCAAAAGTTACAGGCTCATATTTAATTCCTTTTGAATTAAAGAAATCTCTCATATTAAGCTCTGTTGTAGTTCCAAGGTTAGTACATGCAGATACGCCAGCTTTAAAATCATTAACTGATGAAATTCCTGAATTTTTTCTAACCATAAAACCTTGACCATCATAGAAGTTTACTCCCACAAAAGTAAGACCGATATCCGCATCTCTTGAAAGAGTCCAAGTGGTATTTCTTGATAGAATATCTATCTCGTTAGATGTTAATGCAGTAAATCTTTCCTTAGCACTTAATGGAGTGAATTTAACTTTACTTGCATCACCTAGTACTGCGGCAGCTACTGCTCGACATACATCTACATCTACACCAGTCCAGTTTCCTGCAGCGTCTGCATTAGAAAATCCTGGTAGACCTTGTGAAACACCACATCTCACAAAACCTTTTTTCTGAGTGTTTTTAAGAGTTTTTGACTTTTTTGCAGCCATAGTTTCTGTGCTAAAAGTAAATAGAACAGCAAACATAGCAACAACAGAAGTCAATCGTTTTACTAATTTAAACATTATATATTCCTCTTGTTTATTTATTTGTTAACAAATAATTCAAATTAATTTTTGAATTGCCAGAGTAAAGCAGAAACAAAGAAACGCATCAATAATAAATTAGTCGCAAAATCTAGGCTTTATTTGATTTATGGCGCGCTCTGAAGGATTCGAACCTTCGACCTACGGTTTAGAAAACCGTTGCTCTATCCAGCTGAGCTAAGAGCGCATTAGTTTTCTTTATAATACTAAATTAATTTTTGAAAAGAAATTTTTTTAATAAAACTATTACTGATAATAGTTCAATTCTCCCAATAATCATAAATATAATTAATGAAATTTTGCTAAATATATTAAAATCATAAAAATTTAGTTTGGCTAAATCGTACATTTGAGAATTGACGGTATTCATTATTGTTAGAATACCTAGTTTAAATGATGACTCAAAATCTAAATTTGAAACTGTTAACAATATTGATATTAAAAATAAGGAAATTATAAATATTATTATTGCAAAAAAATATTTTTTAATATCATTAATATTAACACTAGTTTTATTTAAAGATAATTTGTTTGAATAAATTTGATTTGGCTTAGAGTGAGATAATAAGTTGTTTAAAGAGAATTTTACCAAAGTTAAAACTTTTACAACTCTTAAGCCTGAGCTTGTTGAAAAAAAAGAACCACCAAGTATTACGAGCAAAAGAAAAACGAAAACAAGATTTTTAGGTACATCTTCAAATGAAAATCCAATATTTGAAACACTACTTGAAATAGAAACTAGTACATTCAAAAAGTTATTATTATAGTTAAAAAATATAAATGATAATACAATGACAACAATTATATAAATTAAAATATTAATATCCTCACTTAAATAATTGATATTCTTCTTCTTAAAAAAAATTAAATTATATATAAAAAAAAGACTAAAAAATGAAAAAAGCATTGATATAGATAAAACAACTTTACTTATATCTGAGCTAAAAGTTAAATCAAAACTATTGTTAGGTAAAAATCCACCTGATGATATTATTGTAAGAGAATAATTATAAGCATCAAAAGATCTCAAATTTACCAATTTTAATAATACAAAAATTAGAATTGTCATTGATAAGTATATTGCAATGATTTTAAATACTTGTTTAAATATTTCAGAAGAATTTAATGAGATATAATTAGTTAAAGATCTTTTTAAATTTTCATCGAATAAATCAATTAGCAACAATATTGAAAATAAAAAATATAAGCCACCTATCCATTGTGAGCTAGATCTCCATAAAATTAAAGTTTGATCTAATTGATCTAATTCATTAAAAATTGTAAATCCTGTAGAAGTAAAACCAGAAATAGCCTCAAAATAACAATTAATTAAACCTAAATTATCAATATTAAGATAGTATGGAATGGATATTGCTGTTGGTAAAATTACATAACCTATTAAAACAATAAAAATTCTATTAAATAAATTAATTTTCTCATATTTATATTTTTTAAATATAGTTAAAAAAAAACCAAATATTAAGGTAATTCCAAATGTTAAAATATAATTTCCTACATTATCTAAAAGATTAAAATAATACGAGTAAATTATATTAAAAAAAGAAAAGAAACTTATAACTAGAAAAAAAATACCAAAGTATTTTAAGCTAAAAATATTCATTAATTAGATTGAGCTAATTCTAAATAAATTTTCCACCAAAGGTAATTGGTCTCTTTTTGCTAGCAGCACAACCGTATCATCTTTTTGAAATATATATTTAGATGAAGGTAATATAAATTCATTATCTCTTAAAATTGCACCAACACGAATTTCATCAGGTAAATCTGCATTTCTTAGTTCTTTGTTAACTAATTCTGATGTTTCTAAAATGTCAGCTTCTATAACTTCATACTCACCATTTAAAATAGTATATGCATTTTCAATAGTACCTTTATGAACATGTTTTAATATACTAGAAACTGTGCTCATTCTAGGATCAATTAAATCATCAATCTTTAAGGATGATTGTAATAGAGAATAATTAGGTTTATTAACCAACGCCATAGTTCTTTTGTTTTTTGAAAATTTTTCCACAAGAACACTTACCATAAGATTATCTTCATCATCATTTGTCAAAGCTAATACAGTTTCTACTTCTTCTAAGTTTGCCTCATTCAATACATCTTCATCTAAACCATTTCCATTAATTACGATTGTATCATTTAAATAATTTGCAATAAATTCTGCTCTATTTTTATCCTTTTCAATAATTTTTACCCTAGCTTCTTCAAAGTTATTTTCAATATTTGAGGCTAAGTTAAATCCTATGTTACCGCCACCAATTATTAGAATTTTATTTGCTATTTTTTCATTATGCCCAAATACTTTTAAAGTCTCTTCCATTTGATTTGAGTTGACAATTACATAGGCTTTGTCGTTATGCTGTAGTTTGTCGTCTTTTTTTAAAATTTTAAAATTTTCATTTCTAATAACCCCAATTATGTATGCATTTAAATTTGGAAAATTATTAGTTAATTCTTTTAATTTTATTTCATGTATTGGACATTTTTCATCTATTAAAATTTCTAATAGTCTAATTTTACTTTCAGCAAATGGAACATTATCAAGAGCACCTGGGGCCTCTAATTTTCTTTGTAATGATTTAGCTATTTCTAATTCTGGAGAAATGACATAATCAATTGGTAAATTTTCTTTATTAAATAGAGTTGAAAATTTTGGATCTAAATATTCTTGAGATCTGATTCTTGCTATTTTTTTTGGAACTTTAAATAAAGAATATGCAATTTGGCAAATAAGCATATTAATTTCATCATTTCTTGTTACAGCTATTAACATATCTGCCTCAGATGTATTAGCACGATCTAAAATTTCAGGAGAAGTAGCTTTCCCAACAATTGCTTTTACATCTAAAGATTCATTAATTTTTTGAATATCATCACTTGATTGATCGATAACAGTTATTGAATGGTTTTGTTCTGTAAGCAGTTTAGCGATAGTAAAACCTACTCTACCAGCACCACAGATTATTATATTCATTAATTTAGATCCTTAACGCCTAATAATTTTAATTTTCTGTGTAGAGCAGATCTCTCCATACCTACAAATTTAGCAGTTTTGGAAATATTTCCACCAAATTTTTTAATTTGAGAGACAAGGTATTCCTTTTCAAAGTTTTCTCTTGCTTCCCTCAATGGTATTGACAAATTTTCGGCAACTGAAAAGGTGTCATTTGCAGATTTTGACAGGGACTCTTTGATAATATCCAATATTTTTTTTTCATCATTTCCTGGAGATAGTATAGCAATCCTCTCAATAAGATTACGTAACTCTCTCACATTACCTGGCCAATCATAATTTAAAAGGTAATTGTCATCTCTAATTTTAAATTTTTTATAATTGTAAGTATTGCAAATATTTTCAATAAAATATTCTACAAGTAATGGAATATCTTCAATCCTTTTATTTAAAGGTTCTATTTCTATATTAAAAACATTTAATCTATGAAAAAGATCTTCTCTAAAATTCCCATTTCTTATTTCATTAATAATTTTTTTGCTTGATGCACAAATAATTCTAACATCAACTTTAATATCATGGCTGCTGTTAATTCTTTTAAATTTTTGATCTATCACAACTCTTAATATTTTAGACTGAGTCTCTAATGGAATTTCTGTTACTTCATCTATTAATAAAACACCACCTGAAGCTTTTTCTAAAGCTCCATAAACAATTGACCCATCTTTTTTTTCTTCTCCAAATAATTCAAGCTCATATTTCTTTGAATCAAGTAATGCGCCATTGATAATTACGAAAGGCCCCTTAGACCTTTTTGAATTTTTATAAATTTTTCTCGATATTAACTCCTTTCCAGATCCAGTAGGTCCGCTGATGAAAACTCTACTTTCAGATTGTGATAATTTCTGAATTTGATCTTTAATAGAAATAATATTTGAACTTTTCCCTATTATTTCAAAAGAATGAAATAATTTATTTGATAATGATTTGTTTTCTTTTTTAAGGTTAAAATTTTCTACTGCCCTTTTTACAAAATTCAAAAGTCTTTCCTTGTCAAAGGGTTTTTGTATGAATTCAAAAGCTCCTGATCTTAATGAATTAATAGCCATCTCTATATTAGCGTGTCCAGAAATTATAATTACAGGTATATCTGTATTTTTAGTTTTAATATGTTCGAGTAATTGGATACCATCGTTATCACCTTTATCTAATTTTACATCTATAATTGCTACGTCAGGTAATTTTTTATCTATTTCAGTTAAACCCTGAGAAAAATTTGCTGCTAATCTTGTTTTATATCCTGCATCTTGAATTAACTCATCAAGAATATTTCTAATATCAGAGTTATCATCTATAATTAAAATTTCAGTTGCCATGTTTTATTTTGGAATTATTATTTGAACCCTAGCTCCATTATTTGTATTTAAAAATTTAATTGATCCATTATGGTCATTTATTATTTTATCTACTATCGATAATCCTAAGCCAGTTCCTTTTTCTTTAGTTGTATAATATGGTTTTATAATATCTTTGGTTTTTTTATTTTTAAAACCTTCACCTGTATCAGTTAAGTTAACAGTTATATAATCTCTTCTTTGGTTTATTTCTATATCAATATTTTTCAATGATTCATTAGTTTTTTTGACTTTTTCCTTAATACTTTCAATTGAATTTTTAATTAAGTTAAAAAATAATCTGTTAAATTGCTCGTTATCAAAATTAATTATAACATTTTTGCCTGTCTTGTTATTAATTCTAAAATTTATTGAGCTATCAATTTTTTTTAATAGTTCGATATTTTCGTCTAATACCTTAATTAAATCATTATTTTTAAAGTGAGGTTTCGGCATTCTTGCAAAGTCAGAAAATTCATTTATCAAATTTTCTATTTGTTTTATTTGTTTCAAGATAGTTTTTAAATTACTTTGATATTTTTGTTTTTTTTCATGACTTAAGTCTGGTAAATATTTTGAATTAAGGTTATCAATAGTTAATTGTATAGGAGTTAATGGATTTTTAATTTCATGTGCCATTTTTCTTGCGACAGTTTCCCATGCTTCATGTCTTTCATTTGATAATAGTTTATCTTGCTGATTTTTTAATTTTTCAATCATAGAATTAAAGTTTTTGTTTAATAATTCCATTTCTCTATCTGCTTTAAGCTCTGGAACTTTCACATCTAAATTTCCTTTTCCAATTTTCTCAGATGCAGTAATCAAATTGTTAATTGATATGAAAAATCTTGACGAAAATCTTATTGCTATTGTTATTGATAGAAATAACAAAAGAGTTACTAGAGAAATATATATAATGGCAAAAGAAATTCTTATACCTAAGCTTTGATTTTCTACAGTATAATAAAAATTCACTGCCTCCTCAGATTCTATTAAATAATTAGATATATTTTTGTCTAAATTTTTTACAACATACAAAAAAGTGTCATTAAAATTTTGTAATTTAATTACTGCTGCAGATCTATTCTCGGGAGCATTTATAATTTTCAGGGGTCTGTCATCAGTTCTTACCATTTGAATGGCTTGATCCTCAATCTTAATATAATCAGAGTCATTGGCTGAAATAATTAATTCACCAACAGAATTAATTAAGTAAAGTTGATCGATATCTCTGATTATATTTTGTGTATTTAGAAATGCCTTAAATCTATCTGGATCAGATTTATAAATATTGAAGTATTTGTTTAAATCGAACGCAATTAAAACTATTTCAGATTGTATTTTGTTTCTTTTTTCATCTACATAATTTTTGGCAATTTCATATGAGTTATTAACTGCAGTTGTAATTTTTTTATCAAAATATTTTTCAAGCGCGAAAGAAAAAATAAATAATGAAAATATTGCAATTAGCAAAGATGGTATCAATGTAAAAAGTCCAAATGAAATTATATATTTCCTGTTTGCGACTGAACCCCTTACATTTATATTATTTTTTATTGAATTTCTAATATCGATAAAAATTAAAACAAAAAAAATAAATAAAAAAACAATGTTTAAAATTAATACTAGTTGTAAATTTTGCTCATTTAATTCTATGAAACTTCTGTCAATAAATGTTAGAAAGGTAATAAATGATAATAAAACTGTAAGAAGAAATATTATAATAATAAATAAATTTCTTTTTATGAAAGCTAGCATAAACTATGAATATATATAAAAATTTACAAATAAATACATGAGTGATTGTTTTATATTATTAAGTGCTGGAAAAAGTAATAGATTTAAATCAAAAACAAATAAACAATTTATAACCTATAAAAATAAGCCTTTATTTGAACATTCATTGAAAACAGCGCAGGACTCAAAATTATTTAAAAGAATTTTAATAGTCTCAAATAAAAAAATTAAAAAAATAAATGACAAAAATATAAATATAATCAAAGGAGGAAAGGAAAGATATAATTCAACTCAAAACGCACTTTTATTTCTAAAAAATAAAAAAATTAAAAATGTATTTATTCATGATGCTGCAAGACCAAATTTATCAGTAAAATTATTGAAAAAACTAAAAAATAATTTAAAAAAATATAATGCTGTTGTTCCATATTTGAACTCTGAAAATTCAGTGAAATATAAAAGTAATAAAAAAATAAATAATATAAATCGTGACAAAGTCTTATTAACTCAAACACCTCAATGTTTTAATTTCAATGAACTTTTTAATTTATATGAAAATAATAAAGAAAAGATTACTGATGAAGCGAGTCTTTACTTAAATAATAATAAGAAAATTAAATTTATTCTTGGAGATAAAAATAATTTTAAAATAACAACTGTGGACGATTTAAAATACTTAAAATCAGAAACTTATTATGGAATTGGTTTTGATGTTCACAGATTAATTAAAAATAAGAAACTTTTTCTAGGAGGGGTAAAGATTCCATTTCACTCTGGGCTTAAAGGACATTCTGATGGAGATGTTATCCTTCACGCTATAATTGATGGTTTGCTTGGAGCTATGAGAAAGAGCGATATTGGAACTCTTTTTCCAAGTAATTCCAATAAATTTAAAAATATCAGGTCGAAAAATATGCTTATACCTGTTGTCAAGTTATTAAATGATAATAATTTTTACATAAATAATATAGATATAAACTTAATTTGTGAAAATCCTAAAGTATCAAAAATTAGAAAAAAAGTTATAAAATCAATATCTAGCTTATTATCATTAAACAAAAGTTTGATAAATTTAAAAGGTAAAACAGTTGAAAAATTAGGTATAATTGGAAAAGAACAAGCAATTGCATGTGAAGTAATTTGCTCATTATCAAGATGAAAAAAATCAATATTTTAATTTCAACTTTTTTTGGAAATGGATATATTTCAAAAATTCCTGGAACATTTACATCACTAAGCACATTAATAATACTTTATGTACTCTTTGAAATATTAAACTTTAAGAATTTAAATTATATTTTAATACTATATTCGATAATATTTTTTTATTCTTTCTATGCTGTAATGGATTCTGAAACAGAATTTGAAAATAAAGACCCCAGACAAATTGTTATTGATGAAGTTTTGGGTCAAGCAATGCCTGTGATATTAGTTGTCTACATTTCTTCACAAAATCTTATAAGTATTCCAGTAGAGATATATTATTTATTATCTTTTATTTTTTTTAGATTTTTTGATATTGTAAAACCTTTTCCAGTTAGTTATTTCGATAAAGAACATAAAAACTTCTTTGGAATAATAATGGATGATATTATGGCAGGTTTATATACGATGATATTAATTTACCTTATAAGTCTAAAATTTTAATGAATATAGAAAAGCTGCATAAGAAATTAATAAAAAAAAACATAACTTTATCTGCAGCTGAATCATGCACAGGAGGCTTATTATCAAGCATATTTACTAGGTTAAGTGGTTCGTCAAAGTACTTCCAAATGGGGTTAGTTACTTATTCAAACAAAGCAAAAATTAAAATATTAAAAGTTAAGAAAAAAATCATAAATAAATATGGATCTGTTAGCCCTGAATGTTGCAAGGCTATGGTGCAAGGATTATCAAGAATATCAAAAAGTAAAATTAATATATCTATTACTGGAATAGCTGGTCCAAATGGTGGGACAAAAGATAAGCCTGTTGGTCTTGTATATATAGGTGTAAAAAATAGAAATAAAATTCTAATTACTAAAAATATATTTAATCAAAAAAGTAGAAAAGCTATTCAAAATGCTACTGTTAAAAGAACTTTAGAAATTATCAGATCTAAGATTTAAATTTTTTATTAAAATTTCCTAGATGTTGTGTTGATCTTAAATCAACTCTTGATAAATGGTATAAGAAAATAAAGTAATTTTTAATTAAATTTTGCTAAAGACTTTCAGCTCTTTTTTGAAAAGCATCTGCTATTTTATTAAGACCAAATTGAAATGATTTAGCCATAATAATATTAAGAAATTTATTCTTAATTTCAAAATCAACATCGAAATGAACTTCTGTAAAATTATCTTTTTCGATAAATTTCCAATTATTTTCTAAATAATTAAGTGGTCCATCAATATTGGTAACGTGAATATGATCATTTATTTTATCAAATCTAACATCACTTTTATATGTATCTGTAAAAGGTCTTTTACCAATAGTTAAATCTGCAATTATATTAATAGAATCTTTTTCCTCTTTTTTTTCGTACACTTTTGAATCTATACAGAAAGGAATAAATTCTGGATATTTTTCAATATCTAAAACAAAATCTATAAGTGTTTTTTTATCGCGTTCTATAAGTCGCGTTACAGATGCTTTTGGCATGAACTTAATTAAGTCTGTTTTGTTTTAATTTAGCAAAATCTTCATCTGCGTGATATGATGATCTAGTTAAAGGGGATGAAGAAACCAATAAAAATCCTTTTGACTTTGCTATTAATTCTAATTCTTTAAATTCATCTGGATGGTAGTATCTCTCTAATGGATGATGTTTTACTGACGGTTGCAAGTATTGGCCAATTGTTAAAAAATCTACATCAGCTGATCTTAGATCATCCATAACTTGGATTATTTCATCTCTTTCTTCACCTAAGCCAACCATAATTCCAGATTTAGTAAATACTTCTTTATTATTTAATTTTGCATTCTTAAGAAGTTCTAAGGATGCGAAGTATCTAGCACCTGGTCTCACTTTGACATACAGTCTTGGCACTGTTTCAATATTATGATTAAAAACATCAGGATTTGACTCTAATATTGTTTTATAAGATTCACCTTTTCTTAAAAAATCTGGAGTTAAAACCTCAATTGTAGTATTTGGATTTTTTTTTCTAGTCATCAATACCACTTCTTTAAAATGATTTGACCCACCATCTGGTAAATCATCTCTATCTACTGATGTTATAACAACATGTCTTAAGTTTAATTTATTTACAGCATTTGCAATTTTAACATGTTCAAAAGGATCCAGTTTTTCAGGTTTTCCAGTTTTGACATCGCAAAATGCACATGCTCTAGTACAAGTATCTCCCATAATCATAAATGTTGCGTGTCGTTTACTCCAACACTCTGTTATATTTGGGCAGTTTGCTTCCTGGCAAACAGTAACAAGATTATTTTGATTAACTACAGTTTTGGTAAGAAAAAATTCTTTACTATCAGAAAGTTTAGACCTAATCCATTCTGGTTTCTTTTTAATTGGATTTATTGGGTTTTTTACTTTTTCTGGATGTCTTGGTTTAATTTTTTCCATTACGCTTTATTATATAGGTAGTCTCTCCCTGTTTTCCAAATAAAAATTTGTCTCGTATTAAAATTTCAATAAAATCAAGGTCTATATTTTCAGTTAATAATGAATTTTTATGCTCTAAATCTTGAATTTTGATTCGTAGATCTTTCTGCTTATTTTTTAAATCTTTGTAAATCTCTTTTTTTTTTATGTAGGAAATTAAACCTCTATCACCGCCTAATAAATTAAAAAAAAAATAAATAAACAAAAATGTTACTATTAAAATAAAATAATTTTTTTTTATTTTATCTAACATTAATTAACACTATGCATTTTTGATTTTTTTCCAAGTTCTTGTTCAATTCTTAACAATTGGTTATATTTTGAAACTCTCTCAGATCTAGCTAATGACCCAGATTTAATCTGATTAGAATCAGTTCCTACAGCAAAATCTGCAATAAATGTATCTTCACTATCGCCAGATCTATGAGAGATTATGGTTTTATAACCAATTAATTTTGCAAATTTTATAACTTCAAGTGTTTCTGTGACAGTACCAATTTGATTTAATTTAATTAATATTGAATTAGCTGAAATATTTAAAAAACCAATTTTCAATCGTTCTAAATTTGTAACAAATAAATCATCTCCAACAATTTGTAGTTTATTTTTTGTTTTATTCAGAAGTTTTGTCCAAGCTGACCAATCATTTTCACCAAATGGATCTTCAATAGACATAATTTTATATTTTTGCACAAGTCTAAGATAATTTTCTATAGATTCATCTACACTAGTGTATTTTTTGGAGTGAATTGAATATTTTTTATTTTTAAGCAACTCATTTGCTGCAACATCTAAACATATAACTACGTCTTTTCCATTTTTAAAACCTGATAAATTTATAGCTTTTACAATAAGTTTAAGCGCGCTTTCATTATCATTTATCATTGGAGCGAATCCACCCTCATCTCCTACAGAAGTGGAATGACCCATATTCTTAATTAAATGTCTTAATTTATTAATAACAATAAAGCATATTCTAATTCCTTCAGAAAAAGATTTAGCTTTATCTGGTCTTATCATAAATTCTTGAATTCTGAGGCCATTATTTGCGTGTGCACCTCCATTAATTATATTCATTAAGGGATAAGGCAATTTAAAATTTTTATTTATTAATAAATTTTTATAGATTGGAATTTTTTTAATTTTAGATGATAATTTTTTGACAGCAATTGAAACAGAAAGAATTGCATTAGCTCCAACTCTTTTTTTTTGTTTTGTGCCATCAAGTCTTATTAATAAATTATCTATTTTTTCTTGTTGATGAACATTAAAATTTTTTAACTTATTTGATATTACCTTGTTTATAAATTCAACAGGTTTTAAAACGCTTTTTCCAAGATATTTTTTATTATTAATATCTCTTTTTTCAAAAGCTTCGTAAGTTCCAGTTGATGCTCCTGAAGGGCAAATCGCTGAGGCACTAATATCTTTTACAAATACTTCTGTTTCTATTGTTGGATTTCCTCTACTATCAAAAACTTGTCTTGCAATAATTTTAGAAATTTTAGACATTATTTTTCTTTATTAGATTATCAATTGCTACCATCTGATTAATAAGATTATCTAATTGATTAAGTGGAACCATATTTGGCCCGTCAGATGGAGCATTATCAGGATCCTGATGTGTTTCAATGAAAATTGCAGCAACACCTACTGCAACAGCTGCTCTAGATAAATGTTCAACAAATTCTCTTTGTCCACCACTTTTATCACCTTGACCACCTGGTTGCTGAACTGAATGAGTGGCATCAAAAACAATTGGATAACCATTTTTTGCCATTATGGGTATTGATCTCATATCTGTTACTAAAGTATTATATCCAAAACTAGCCCCTCGCTCCGTTACAAGAATATTATTATTTCCAGAGTCAGATATTTTTTTTGTTACATTTACCATATCCCATGGAGCCAAAAACTGACCCTTCTTCACATTAATAATTTTTTTTGTTTTTGCAGCAGCAACTAATAAATCTGTTTGTCGGCATAAGAATGCAGGAATTTGTAAAATGTCTACATGTGGTGCAACTATTGAGCATTGCTCCTCATTGTGAATATCGGTAAGGACAGGAACTTTTATTTGATTTTTTATTTTGTCAAAAACTGGTAAGGATTTTTCTAATCCAGCTCCTCTTTTACCTTTAAGACTTGTTCTATTAGCTTTATCGAATGATGTTTTGTATATAAATCCAATATTATATTTGTCAGTAATATTTTTAATTTCCCCTGCCATATCTAAAGCATGTTGCTCAGTTTCTAGTTGGCAAGGTCCTGCTATTAAACAAATTTTATTTGAGTTAGAAATATTTAAATCTTGACACTTAACAATTTTATTTTCCATGATAATTTTTTGAAGCTTTTATAAATGATTTAAATAATGGATGTGGTGATAATGGTCTTGATTTAAACTCTGGATGAAATTGAACGCCAATGAACCAAGGATGATTTTTTAATTCAATTATTTCAGGTAATTTATTATCTGGAGACATTCCCGAAAATATTAATCCTTTTTTTTCAAATTTTGATTTTTGGTTATTATTAACTTCATATCTATGTCTATGTCTTTCTTTTATTTCATTTGATTTATAAATCTTTTTTATGGCAGAATTATTTTTTAATTTAGCTGTATAAAGCCCTAATCTCATTGTCCCACCTAAGTTTTTTTCTGTACCCTTTAAAATTTTTCCATTTTTGTTCCATTCATGAATTAATCCAATAACAGGATAGCATTTTTTATCAAGCTCTGTAGAACCAGCATTTTTTATATTTAATTTGTTTCTGGCAAATTCAATGATTGCCATTTGCATTCCAAAACAAATACCAAAGAAGGGTATTTTTTTTTCTCTTGCATATTTAATTGCTGCAATCTTCCCTTCTGTTCCTCTTTTACCAAATCCACCTGGTATTAATATTCCAGAAACACTTCTAAGTTTTTTGCTTATTTCATTTTTTTTTAATTTATCAGACTCAATTCTTACTAAATTAACTTTTACATTATTTGCTATGCCGCCATGTGTTAATGCTTCATCTAAAGATTTATATGCATCTTTTAAGTTTACATATTTACCTATTATTCCAATGTTAATTACTTTATTATTTTTTAGAACTGTAGAAGTAATATTTTTCCATGGATTTAAATTAGGTTTCTTTTTTGATTTTATTTTAAAATATTTTAAAACTTGTTTATCTAATTTTTGATTATAAAAACTAATTGGAGCCTCATAAATTGTTCTAACATCAACAGTCTCAATAACGTTTTCAATATCAACATTACAAAATAAAGATATTTTTTTTCTTTGATCCAAAGGTATATGCTGCTCTGATCTGCATATAACAATATCTGGCTGTATACCTATACTTCTTAATTCTTTAACACTATGTTGTGTAGGTTTAGTTTTTATCTCATCAGAAGATTTCATGAATGGAACTAATGTTAAATGAACAAATAATGTTCTAGACCTTCCATGATCGTTTGAGAACTGTCTTATAGCTTCTAGAAATGGTAAACTTTCTATGTCGCCAACAGTTCCACCAATTTCACAAATTACAAAATCTTCGTTACTGATGTCTTTGCTAATAAATTTTTTAATTCTATCTGTTATATGTGGTATAACTTGAACTGTCTTACCTAGATAGCCCCCTTGTCTTTCTTTTTTGATTACATCGCTATAAATTTTACCTGTAGTAATATTGTCCGATTGTTTTGATGAAATATTTGTGAATCTTTCGTAATGACCTAAATCTAAATCTGTTTCAGCACCATCATCAGTAACAAATACTTCTCCATGCTGAAAAGGACTCATTGTTCCTGGATCAACATTTAAATATGGATCCATTTTACGAATCCTGACTTTATAACCTTGTGACTTTAGTAGATATGCAAGCGATGCTGAAGATAATCCTTTTCCAAGTGATGATACCACGCCGCCAGTGACAAAGATATATCGCGCCATGGAAGTATCTTATAGACCTAAAACTTAAAAATTCAAAGTATTAATTATTACTATCTGGCACCTTTGGAGCATCATCAGTTTCCTCTATTTTATCTAAAACTGATGTTGTTGGAGTTAATTCACCTCTTGAAAGAATCGTTAAACACAGACTACATATTATAAATAAAGTAGCAATTATTGCTGTAGCTTTAGTTAAAAAATTTCCTGCTGATCTAGAAAGCATAAAGTTATCTTGGGACACCCCAATACCCAATGCACCGCCCTCAGATTTTTGAAATAAAACTAAGACAACTAGAATAGCTGCAAGAATAATATTAATTATTAAAAGTATATTTTCCACGAGGTTTAATTAGTTGATTTTTTAATTATATCAATAAAATTTTTTGCTCTCAAAGAAGCGCCTCCTATTAAAAATCCTTTTAAATCATTAATTTTTTTTAACTCTAACATATTTTTTGAGTTAACAGATCCTCCATAGATAATTTTATATTTTTGATTTTTTTTTAATTTATTAATTATATTATTTATGTCTTTAAAATTTTTTCTTAATTCAGATGATTTTGGTATTTTTCCAGTTCCGATTGCCCATCTAGGTTCATATGCAAAAATAATATTATTAATTTTTTTTATATTCTTTAATGCGATTGTTATTTGTCTTTTAAGAACTGAAAGAGTTTTATTATTTTTTTTTTCTTTATATGTTTCTCCAATACAAAGAATTACTTTTAATTTTTCTTTAAGTGCTGAGTGAATTTTTTTATTTATTAGTATATCATTTTCCTGATTTCTTATTTCAGAATGACCAACAATAACATAGTCACCTCCTGCAGACTTAATTAATTTAGAGTTTACAGATCCTGTAAATGCACCATAATCATTAAATTGAGAAAGGTTCTGAGCGCCTACTTTAATCTTAGTATTTTTTACTTTATTTTTGACCGATGAAATTAGGGTAAATGGTGGACAGTAAATTATTTGATTTTTTTTATTTTTTGATTGTTTTAAAAATTTTATGGTTTTGTTAATGCCAGAGATATGACTTTTTTCTCCATTCATCTTCCAATTAGCTATAAAAATCATATTATTATTTGTCATCTAAGATATTTTAATTTATAGGTTTGTTTTTTTATAATCAATATATAAAGAATTATCATGATAGGAAAATTAAGAAGTTTTACAAATAGTAAGTTAGCAGGTGTCCTGGTGGCTATAATAATTGTTCCTTTTGTTTTTTGGGGAATGGGAAGTGTATTTAGTGGTGGGAATACAAATAATATTGCTAAGATAAATAATAATTCAATTTCAACGAAAGACTTTATTGATCATATCAATCGTTCAAGAATTAATCCTGATTATATAAAAGAAAATTTAGATAACAATATTTTAGAAAGAATTTTGAGTGACCTTATATCAAAAGATTTAATGTCAATGGAGTATAAAGATTTAAATGTAAAAGTTTCAGATAGATCATTAAAACTAAATTTACAAAACGATATAAATTTTCTTGATGATGACAAAAATTTTTCAAGATTAAAATATGAAAAATTTCTTTTAGAGAATAATATTATTGCAGCTGAATTTGAAAATAGACTAAAAAATTCTCAGTTAAGAAAAAGACTATTTGACTATATTGGAGGGGGAATTAAGTCTCCATATTACTTACAAAATAAGATTTACATAAATGAAAACAAAAAAATAAATATTCAATACTATGATCTTGAATATGCTTACGAAAAAAATATTTCAGACGTCGAAATTAATAATTATATAATCGAAAATGAGGAAAATTTAAAAGAAGCATACATTGATTTTAGTTATGCTAAAGTTGAGCCCTCAAATCTAATTGAAATCAACGAATTTAATGAAGATTTTTACAAAAAAATTGATGAAATCGAAAATGATATATTAAATGAAGTATCTTTAGAAGATATAGCTAGAAAAAATGAAATAAAATTGAAAAAAAGAAACAATTTTAAGTTTGTAAATGAGAATGATGTGTTTAAAGAAATTTACGAAAATAAAGATAAAAAAGAAATAGTTTTAAAAGATAAAGACAACTACTTTTTACTATATCAAATTACAAAAATAAATAATTTACTACCAAATAAAAATTATACATCGTTTAGAGATAAAGTTAAAAATAGAATTTTATTAAAGAAAAAATTTGATCTTAATAAAAATTTATTTGAAAAAATTCAAAATAAAGATTTCAATGATTCTGACTTTGAAAATTTAGTAAAAAATAAAGAAAATATAAATTTAGGAATAATTAATTCAATTAATGATGATAGTTTATTTGATGAGACATCTTTAAAGCTTATTTACGAATTACCAAAAAATAGTTTTGTTATGGTTTCAAATATAGATAATAATATATTTTTAGCAAAGATTAATCAGATTACTTATGAAAATTTAAAAAGCACAAATGAAAATATTCAAGAATATTTAGCTAAAACAAATATCAATTTGATCGATGATATTTATAGTTCCTATGATACATCACTTAACACCAAGTATGAAGTTAAAATTTTTAATAACAATATAGATCGAATAAAAGATTATTTTAAATAATGCTTAATATAAGCCTTAAACAATTTAAGATTAATCATAAAAAAAAAATAAACCAAATACTCTATTTATCTTTGGATAGTGATGGCTCTAAAGAAATAATAAATTTAATAAATAATTTTTTTACTGAAAAAAATGCTTTTGTATTTGAGTCAGTTGAAAAAGGATTTATCAAAGGTAGATATACAATTTTTGGAAAAAATCCTGATAAAATTTGGGAATTTAATAATAATGTAAGCAAAATATACTTTGATAACAAAGTTAAAATTTTGAAAGGTAATGCAAAAAAAAATATAGAAAATGTTATTGAAAGTTTTAAATTTAAAATTCCTAGAGAATTGCCTTCAATTAGCTCCATAATATGTGGATACTTTTCATATGACATTATTAGATATCTAGAAAATATTCCTAATAAAAATAAAGATGATTTAAAATTACCTGATGCTAGAATTATCAGACCAAGAGAACTAATAATACATGATAATATAAAAAAGAAATTATATTTTATAATTAATGTTTTTTGTGATGAAAAAATAAATAATTATAAAAATAAGTATGAAGAAATAATTAATCAAATTGAAAATTTAATTTTTTTATCTAATTATAATAGTTCGTATCTAGATAAAATTAATAAAAAAGTTAAGACGAAAATAAAATCAAATATTTCTAAACAAAAATTTTTATCAAATGTAAAGAAAGCTAAAAAATATATTAAAATTGGAGACATATTTCAGGTAGTTCTAAGTCAAAGATTTGAAACCAAATTAAGTAAAAACCCAATAGAAATTTATAAAAAATTAAGGAAAACAAACCCTTCTCCTTTTATGTATTTTTTTAATTTTAAAGATTTTCAGATTATTGGCGCAAGTCCAGAAATACTTGTTAGGTTAAGAAATAATAAAGTCACGATTAGACCAATTGCTGGAACAAGACCAAGGGGAAAAAATAAAAAACAAGATTTATTTTTTGAAAAAGATTTACTGAATGACAAAAAAGAGCTGTCAGAACATTTAATGCTTCTTGATTTAGGAAGAAACGACACTGGAAAAGTATCAAAGATTAATACTGTAAAAGTGACTGAAAGTTTTTCAATAGAGAGATACTCTCATGTCATGCATATTGTATCAAATGTTGAAGGAGTATTTAATAATAAATACTCAAAATTTGAAACTATGTTGTCTGGCTTTCCAGCAGGAACAGTATCTGGGGCTCCAAAAATTAGAGCAATGGAGATAATAGATGAGCTAGAGACAACTAAAAGAAAAGTTTATGCCGGTGGAATTGGATATTTTTCAGCAAATGGTGAATTTGATACATGTATTGCACTTAGAACCGCTGTAGCTAAAAATAAGAAATTTTATGTGCAATCTGGTGCTGGAATAGTTGCAGATAGCAAACCACAAAACGAATATCTTGAGACAGTTAATAAAGCAAAGGCTCTATTAAAAGCAATTGAGTAATTATGAAAATAATTTTAATTGATAACTATGATAGTTTTACATTTAATTTGTATCATTACATATCTAAGTTTTGTCAAAATGTTGACGTAGTAAGAAATGATAAAATTAATACAACAGAAATATTAAAAAAAAAATATAATAAAATTGTGATATCACCTGGTCCAGGTAATCCTGATCAAGCTGGAAACTGTCTAACAATTGTAAATGAATTGTATCATAAAATTCCAATACTTGGAGTTTGTTTAGGTCATCAAATTATAGGTCAAATATTTGGATCCAAAATTATTCAAGCCAAAGAGTTGGTTCATGGAAAAACAAGTAAAATCATTTCAAAAAATATTGGGATTTTAAAAGGAATACCAAATATATTTGAGGCAACTAGATACCATAGTTTAAT
The DNA here is from genome assembly GCA_902528735.1 of uncultured Pelagibacteraceae bacterium. GTDB lineage: Bacteria > Pseudomonadota > Alphaproteobacteria > Pelagibacterales > Pelagibacteraceae > Pelagibacter. The sequence goes on along the minus strand of CABZTP010000016.1, from coordinate 8,378 downwards.
AATAGATAGGAAAACACTCTCTAAAGATTTAGAAATTACAGCCATGACTTTAGATGGAATAATTATGGGTGTTAAACATAGAATTTATGATGTTCATGGAGTACAATTTCATCCTGAAAGCATAAAGACTAAAGATGGTTTAAAAATTTTAAAAAATTTTATTAAATAAATGGAAAAATATATAAAAAAACTTGAATTAAGTGAAAATTTAACATTACAGGAAAGTGTTGGTGCTTTTGAAATTTTGATGAATGGACAAGCTAATGATAATGAAATTTATAATTTTTTAACTCTGCTCTCTAAAAAGGGTGAAGTTTCAACAGAAATAGCAGGTGGTGTCTCAGTGCTTAGAAATAAAGCAAAAAAAGTTAATGTAGATGACTGCATAGATACTTGTGGAACAGGTGGTGATGGCAAGGATACACTAAACATATCTACTGCTTCCGCATTATTACTTTCAAGTATGGGTATTAATGTTGCAAAACATGGTAATAAAGCAGTTTCATCAAAATGTGGATCTGCAGATGTTCTGGAAGCATTAAATATAAATATTAACTTGGAGCCCAAAGATATTGAAAATCAAATTAAAAAAAATCATTTTGGATTTATGTTTGCTCCAAATTATCATAGTGCAATGAAATATGTTGGCCCAACAAGGAAAAAAATTGGGAAAAGAACTATTTTTAATATGATTGGACCATTAAGTAGTCCAGCTAATGTTGAAAGACAAGTTGTGGGAGTTTTTGATAAAAAGCTACTTGATATATTTGCTGATGCCTTGAAAGACTTAAATATAAAATTTGCATGGATCGTTAATAGCAATGATGGTTTAGACGAAATATCACCTTATGATAAAACTATAGTTAAACAATTAAGAAACGGGGAAATTAACGAAATGATTATTGACCCTAAAGAATTGAATGTAAATGCCGAAGGTTTCGATAAGATAGTTGGAAATGACGCAAAATTTAATTCAGAAAAAATTTTAGGAATCTTTAAAGGTAATGATGACGATTTTTCTAAAGCAGTATCATTAAATGCTGCAGCCGGCTTAATTATATCGGAAAGAGAAGATAATTTTAAACAAGCCTATGAAAAGACAAGAGATCATTTGTTATCAGGAAAAACATATTTACATTTAGAAAAATTGAGAAATGCCTGAAAATATATTAGAGAAAATAATTAATAAAAAAAAAAATAAAATCCAAAATTTAATTAAAGAAATATCAATAAGTACACTAAATGAAAAAATTATAAATTTTGAAAATTATATAAATTTTAAAGAAAAAATTTTGAATAATATAAATCATGATAAAATGTCAATTATTGCAGAGATAAAAAAAGCAAGTCCATCAGCTGGTACAATTATTGAAAATTATAATCCTGTTGAAATTGCTAATATATATTTAAAAAATAATGCAACTTGCTTATCAGTTTTAACTGAAGAAGATTTTTTTTTGGGAAACTTAATTCATATTAATAAAATTAAACAAAAAATAAATTTACCTATTTTATGTAAAGATTTTTTTGTTGATAAATTTCAAGTCCATCTTTCTAGGAGTTATGGTGCAGATGCTATTTTAATAATTTTAGCAGGCGTTGATGAAAAAACTGCAGATGAGTTATATGAAGAAGCTGAAAAACTTAAAATGTCTGTTATTGTTGAAGTACACACTGTTGAAGAAGCGAAAAAATCTTTAAAGTACAAAGATGCATTAATAGGAATAAACAATAGAAATTTAAAAACGCTTAAAACGGATATAAATACAACCTACGATATTCATAATATTTTAGTTAATCATAGCGGTCCTTTAATTTCTGAGAGTGGAATAAAAAACAAAGAAGATATATTAAAAATTGCCTCTAAAACAAAAATAAAAACATTTCTTGTAGGTGAATCAATTTTAAAAAATTTAGAAAATAATAATATTTTTTCCATTTTATAAAAAAAGCGTTGAATTTATTAATGTTTTTACTGTTGTTTAATTGAAAGAACTTTTATAGAACATTCATGTACACAATTTGTTCTATGTTAACTAAAAAACAAAAAAACCTACTTTTATTTATCAACAAGAAGTTGAGATCTAGTGGCGTGTCCCCTTCTTATGAAGAGATGAAAGAATCTCTAAATTTAAAGTCTAAATCTGGTATTCATAGACTAATTAGTGCCCTAGAAGAAAGAGGGTTTATTAAAAGGTTGGCTCATAAAGCAAGAGCTCTAGAAGTAATTAAGTTACCAGAAACAGCTTCAGCAAATGATATTTATAACAATTTTTCTCCAAGCGTTATCAAGGGTGGACTTGATGAAAGTTTAAATAGAAATAATTCTGATGAGAATGAAATCCCTGTTTTGGGTAAAATTGCTGCAGGTACACCTGTTGAAGCAATTCAGAACGAAGTTTCTCGAATACCTTTACCATCTAATATTGAGAAAAATGGAGAATTTTTCGGACTAAAAGTACAAGGAGATTCAATGATAGAAGCTGGGATAAATGATGGTGATACAGTCATTGTGAAAAAAGCTGATACAGCAGAAAATGGAAAAATCGTAGTCGCTTTAATTGATGATCATGAAGCAATGCTAAAAAGAATTAGAAGAAAAGGAAAGACTGTAGCTTTGGAAAGTGCTAATCAAAATTACGAGACAAAAATATTTGGTCCTGATAGAGTCAAAGTTCAGGGTATTCTAGTATCTTTATATAGAAACTTTTCCTAAAATAGTCTAAATAAATCTGATGAAAATAGTGGCAACTAGATTTGCTCCATCACCAACTGGACCTTTACACATTGGAGGAGTAAGAACAGCATTATTCAATTGGCTTTATTCAAAAAATAAAGGTGGTAAGTTTTATCTAAGAATAGAGGATACTGATAAAGATAGATCTAAAGAGGAATTCAAAAATCAAATAATTAATTCATTAAAATGGATAGGAATTAATTACGAAGATAATGAATATATTCAATCAGATAAAATAAATGATCATATAAATGTAGCTAATGAATTATTAAAAAAAGGTTTGGCATATAAATGTTATTGTTCTAGTGATGAAATTGAAGAACAGAAAAAAAGGGCAAAACAAAAAAAAAAACCATATATTTATAATAGAAAATGGAGAGATAAGGAAGAAGCCGATGCTCCAAAAGGAATTGATCCTACAATAAGATTTAAAAGTAAAGTTGAAGGAAAAACTATCTTAAAGGATTTGGTACAGGGAAATATAGAAATAGAAAATAATACTATTGAAGACTTTATTATATTAAGAGCAGATGGATCACCTACATATAATTTATCAGCGTCTGTGGATGATCATTTAATGGGTATGACACATATAATTAGGGGTGACGATCATAAAATAAATACATTCAAACAAATTCAGATTTATGATGCCATGAATTGGGAAGTCCCATCTTTTGCTCATATACCGCTAATTCATACTATTGATGGAAAAAAACTTTCAAAAAGGGATAATGCATCAACATTAGATGATTATTCTAAAATTGGAATTATGCCTAATGCTCTTAGAAACTACCTTCTAAGATTGGGATGGTCATACAAAGATAAGGAAATATTTGACTTAAACGAAAGTATCAAATACTTTAATTTAGAAGGGATTGGAAAATCACCCTCAAAATTAGATATTAGTAGAATTTATTCAATAAATGAACACTATATCAAAAATATAGATGAAAATGATCTATTTAATTTTTTAAAAAATTATTGTGAAACATATAAAGAAACAATAAATGATTTAGCACAGAAAAAGATAAGAAATTCATTACATTTCTTAAAAAATAAAGCAAAAACTTTGGAAGATATTTATAAAAATTCAAAGTTTTTAATAAATGATAAAGTACAAATCGAAAATGACGATAAAAAACTTTTAGACGAAACAGCTGTTAAAATTATTAAATTATTTTGTGATGAAATAAATAAACTTTCAGATTTTACTAGAGAAACATTAGAACCAATAATTAATAATCTAATAAAAAATAATAACACAAATTTTAAAGGTATTGGACAACCTTTAAGAATATGCCTAACAGGATCAAAGTTTGGACCAGGTATATATGATATATTATGTTCCTTGGGTAAAGAGGAAGTTTCTAAAAGATTATCTCAAATAAGATAGCAAAACATTAGATGCTTCATTGCTAGATGATGTTGTCGATCTTAATTCCTCAATAGTTTTATTAACCTCTTTTAATTGTTTATTTATAAGTTTAGGTTTTTTTAATAAATAATTTATTGTTTTATATATTTCATCTGCGTTACATTCTTTTTGCAAAAGTTCAGGAATAATTTCTTTGTTGTTAATAATATTTATCATGTTAGCAAATTTTATTTTTAAAAATAACTTAGCTATAAAAAAATTAAGAAAATTCATTTTATAAATTATAATTGAAGGTACACCATATTTACAAACTTCAAGTGAAACTGTTCCAGACTTAACAATTGCAAAAATAGATTTTTTAATTGTGGCAATTTTTATGTTTTCATTTGAAATAAGATCGACATTTTCTAAATTATTTTTTTTTATAATTTGTGATAAATACTCTTTAGAATTTTGAGTTGCATGAAAAATATAATTATACCTAATTTTTTCCTTTCTCATTTTTTTAATAAACTCAATAAGAATAGGTACATGTGATTTTAATTCTGATAATCTACTACCAGGAAAAATAGAAATAATTTTATCTTCTAATAAATTACTAATTTCAATCTTTTCATTATTTGTATTATCTAATATTGGATGACCAACAAATGTATTTTTAAGTTTTTCCTTATCAAAATATTTTTTTTCAAAGTTAAATAATAAAAGAATATGATCTATGTAACTTTTCATTTTTTTTACTCTACCTTCTCGCCAAGCCCAAACTTTAGGGGCAATAAAATGAATAGTTTTAATATTTGGTTTTTTTAATTTAACTATTTTTGATACACGAAGAGTGAAATCAGGACTATCAACACTGAATAAAATATCAGGATTAAAATCTAAGATTTTTTTAACTGTTTCATTAATTTTTCTTTTTATCTTAAATATATTTAACAATATGTCTGTAAAAGCTATATAAGTAATATCTCTTTGATTGAATATTGACTTAATCCCTATCGAATTTAAGTGTTGACCCCCAACAGATAAATATTCAATAACCATTTTGGATTTTTTTAATTCTTTAATGACTTCAGCAGCTAATTTATCACCAGATGGCTCACCTGTTAAAATAAAAATCCTTTTCATTTAGCCATTACAAAAATATTGTTTCTATTAGCAAATTTAAGTCCTTCTTGTTTGTCTAAAAATATATTTTGACCTGCTTTTACAACAATTCCTCTAATATTTGCTTTTTTACAATCCTTAAGTGTATCTAGACCAATTGTTGGTAAATCTACACGTAAGTCTTGCTTAGATTTAGGCATCTTTAATAAGAGTTTGTTCTCTAATTTGTTGTCTTTCATCGATTTTAACATTTCTTTTGTTCCATTTCTTTTTTCAAGAGAAACAATCTTCTGATCATTGATTACTAATGCTTGAACATGATCAAATGAATTTGATTTATTTAATATTTGAATACCTTTTTTAATTGTCAATTTATCAGTCATATTAGGTTTCAATTTTGTAAAGCATCCTTTTTTTAGAGTTAATTCTGGATTATATCTATTTAAACTAATAACTTTTATTTTGTTTTCTGATAAAATATTAATCAATTCTTTTAAAATAGCTGCATCTCCTAATTTAGAGGCCTTTATAATTCTCGGAATATAGTAAACACCTTTAAGATCTAATTTCAATTTAGAAATTTCAGGTTTAATAATATGTCCCGCAAATAATACTTTTTTACATTTTTTTGATTTAATTAATTCTAAAATTTTGCCAAATTTTCCAATATTGATAAAATAGCTGCTTTCATAATTTTTGAATTTATTATTTTTTGACAAATCTATTATGAAATATTTAATTTTCTTTTTATTTAAACTTTTTAAAATTTCTAATGGTAGTTTTTTTTCCCCTAAAAATAATCCAATCATTTAATATTTTCAGGAAGAGATATTGGTCTTTTTTTATCGGAATTTATAAAATCAATTATGACTTTGACATATTTATTTTCTTTCATGTCTGAATTTAAATTTTCTATATTATATCTAAAATTTTGATCGGAAAATACTTTATCATAAAATTTTTGTAGTAATTTAATATTTTCATTTGAAATTTTTGCTCTTCTCAATCCTATCAGATTTAGCCCTACTAAATTATTTCTATTTCCCAATGACAAACCAAATGGAATTACATCACTTAAAACTCCAGTCATTCCTCCGACCATTGCTAATTGTCCTATTCTTGAGAATTGATGAATGGCACAACTTCCACCTACTATTGCATAATCATCAATAATGACGTGACCACCAACTTGTACATTATTTGCCAAAACTATTTTATCACCTAGTTTACAATCATGTGCTACGTGGCAATAAACCATCAATAAATTATTATTACCAATTTTAGTAATTGTTCCTCCTTGAGAGGTGCCAGGATTTATATTAACGTATTCTCTAAGTTTGTTATTATCACCAATAATTATTGAGTTTTTTTCACCTTTGTATTTTAAATCTTGTGGTGGTGTTCCTATTGATACAAAAGGAAAAATTTCATTTTTTTTTCCAATTTTTGTATTTCCTTTAATACTTACATGTGAATGTAATTTTGAATCTGAGTCTATTTCTACATCTGGTCCTATCACACAATATGGACCAATTTCGACATTTTCTGAAATTTTAGATTTTTTATCAATTATAGCTGTAGAGTGTATCACGTTTTATTGATAACAAATAACTAGTTAAATGCTTATCAAGAATTACTACTGATTATTTCTTTCTATCTACTATGGTAGCTGCCCATTGTGCATCAGCCATTTTTCTACCATCAACGATTGCTTCACCTTTATATTTCCAGACTCTTCCATGTGATCTTACAGCTTCTATGTTAAGTTCTAATTTACAATCAGGTATAACAGGATTTCGAAATCTTGCTTTGTCTACTGTCATTAAAAAAACTAATTTATTCTCATAAGTACTTTTATCTATTCCAGCAGCGGTTAGAGCAGCTGCAGCTTGTCCAAATGCTTCTACTATTAGTACTCCAGGCATAACAGGTTCACCTGGAAAATGTCCTTGAACAAAAAAACTATCTTTTGTTACATTTACTACTGCGGTTGCAGATTTAAGTTTAATAATATTTGTCAACTCATCAATTAAAAGCATGGGCTCTCGATGTGGTAGTAAGCTTTTAATTTGTTCTTTATTAAGTTTATTTGACATTTAATTTTTTTTATTATCTTTTAGAAAATCTCGTAAATCTTTAGAAGGATAGCCCATGACTTTTGAATTATCAGGTATATCTTTTATAACTCCACTACCTCCTCCAATTTGTACATTATTACCAATTTTTAAATGACCAGAAATACCAGCTTGTCCACCAATTTGCACTTTTTCTCCAATACGTGAGCTCCCTGCAAAACCAACTTGAGCAGTTATAATGCAGTTTTTACCAATATTAACATTATGAGCGATATGAACTTGATTATCAATAAATGTATTTTCCCCGATAAAAGTATTAGATAAAGAGCCTCTATCTATAGTATTATTACAACCAATTTCAACGTTATCACCTATTATAACAATTCCGATATGGGGATATCTTATATTTTTTTTTTTGTCAGGAAAAAATCCAAAACCTTTTTTTCCAATAATTGAACCATCTAATATTCTTACATTTTTTCCTAAAATTGAGTTTTTAATTAATACATTATTTCCAATTATACAATTTTGACCAATTATTACATTTGACTCAATAATAGAGTTATGACCTATAGTTGTTTTATTTCCAATTTTAACTTTTTTTCCTATAAGAACGTTTTTTCCAAATTTAATATTTTTATACTTGATTTTGCTAGGTTTATTTACAGAAAAATCAGTACTATCGTTTAAAGAGTCTGGATAAAAAAATTTTGTAAGTTGAGAAACAGCTATTAGAACATTGCTGACTATTATTGGATTACTGTACTTTTTTACAATTTTGGCATGCTTTTTAAGAACAATTACATGGCCTGCTTTTGTATTTTTTAATAAATCTATGTACTTTAAAGAATTAAAAAAAGAAATATCATTTTTATTTGCAGCATTTAAATCAGTAATATTATTAATTTTAATATTTTTATAAATTCTATCTATTCCTAATAAATTTAATACATTAGAAAGATATAGATATTTTTTTTTCTTAAAAAAAAGATTTTTAGTTAGCATTTGAATTTTTTATATTTTTTGTTTTTTCATTAAAAATCTCAAGTATATTTTTTGTAATATCAAGTGATTTGACACCAAC
>CABZTP010000015.1:0-27877 GCA_902528735.1 uncultured Pelagibacteraceae bacterium | reverse complement strand
AACATCATCAACAATCGCGCAAGGAGAAGTTTTACAGTTACAACATAAAGGTGATTCAGAAATGTTGGAAGAAACATATTTAAGTATAATTTCATCTAAAACTGCAGCGCTATTTTCAGCATCTTCAAAAGTTGGATCCATAATCACTGATAAAGAAAGCAAATATAAAGATGCTTTAGAATTTTATGGAAAAAACCTTGGCTTAACATTTCAGATCGCAGACGATACGTTAGACTATAACTCGGAATTAAAAATGTTTGGCAAAGAGATAGGAAAAGATTTCTTTGAAGGCAAAGTAACACTTCCAATTATTTTACTAAATCAAAAATTGTCTTCAGAAGAGAAGTTAATTTTAAAAGAAATATTTGAACAGGATACTAGATCCAAAGAACAATTCGATTATGTGCTAAAGTTGGTTAAAAAATATAATATTATTAAAGATTGTTACAAAAAAGCTGAACACTATATAAGTTTAGCATCTAGCTCTTTAAGTATTTTTAGAGATTGTGAAGAAAAAATAATTCTTAAAAACTTAACTTCTTTTAGCATCAATAGAAAATTTTAAGGTGATAAAAGAATTTTTTTCCAAGTATTCTTATCTTTAATGTACTTTAATCTTTCGTGAATTCTATTCTCACCATCTAACCAAAATTCTATCTCATGATGTTTTAATCTCCATCCTGACCAATGTTCAGGCCTTGGAACGTTATTTTCATCGTTATAAAGATCTTTAAATTTTTTCAGAGATTTATTTAGTTCCTCTCTATCTTTTAAAATTGAACTTTGATTTGAAGCCCAAGCACCAATTCTACTTCCATAACTTCTAGAATTATAATAACTATCAGCTTCTTCATCTGAAACTTTTTCAGCTGTACCAACTATACGGATTTGCCTTAGTAAACTTTTCCAATGAAAGCACATTGAAATATTTGGATTCTGTTTTATAGAGTTTCCTTTATTGCTATTAAAATTAGTATAAAAGACAAATCCATCATTTCCGTAATCTTTAAGTAATACCATCCTTACATTTGGGTAGCCTTTCTCATCAATAGTACCCAAAGCAAGAGCATTGGGGTCATTAATTTCAGTTTTCTTTGCCTCATCATACCATTCCGTGAATAATAATATTGGATTATCAAGTTCTCCAAAGCATTTATCTAATCCTAAAGAATTTTTTTCGTTCATAATTTAACCAAAATAACTTATATAATAATATAATGTCTTTTAATACATTTGGAAAATTTTTTCGTTTTACTACGTGGGGCGAGTCTCATGGTCCAGCTATAGGTTGTGTTGTTGATGGGTGTCCTCCAAACATCAAGCTTAATATCAGCGATATACAATTTGAATTAAATAAAAGAAAACCAGGCCAATCTAAATTCACAACTCAACGAAAAGAGGACGATAAAGTGGAAATTTTATCAGGAACATTTGAGGGTAAAACAACTGGGACGCCTATTTCAATGATCATATACAACAAAGATATGAGGTCTAAGGATTATAAAAATATAAAAGACAAATTTAGACCTGGTCATGCTGATTACACTTATTTTAAAAAATATGGAATAAGAGATTACAGAGGTGGAGGTAGACAATCCGCAAGAGAAACTGCCTCAAGAGTGGCAGCAGGCGCGGTAGCAAAACAAGTTTTACAGAATATTATTGGAAAAAAATACAATGTAGTTGGAGCAGTAACACAACTTGGAATATTAGGATGTGATACTGAAAAATGGAATGATAAATTCATTACAAAAAACCCTCTATTTTGTCCTGATAAAACAGTTTTAAAATTGTGGGAAAAATATTTACTTGCAATAAGAAAAGCTGGGTCGTCATGTGGTGCAATTATTGAAGTAAGGGCTAGAGGGGTGCCCATTGGGTTAGGAGCTCCAATTTACTCAAAATTAGATATGGATTTAGCCTCAGCTATGATGAGTATAAATGCTGTGAAAGGTGTAAACATAGGATCAGGAATGAACTCTGCTCAACTTTCAGGAGAACAAAATTCTGATGAAATGTCTCAAACAGGAAAGAAAACTAAATTTAATTCAAACAATGCGGGAGGAATCCTTGGGGGAATATCAAGTGGTCAAGAAATTATAATATCTTTTGCTGTCAAACCGACTTCATCAATTCTTTCTCAACGAAAAACTATCAATAAATTTGGAAAAAATACTTCGATATCTGTCAAGGGTAGGCACGACCCATGTGTTGGTATTAGAGCTGTGCCAATAGGAGAAGCAATGATGCATTGTGTAATTCTTGATCATTACTTAATGAATAAAGCTCAATGTGGTAATTAATTAGTTTTTTTAATTACGACTTTAGAATTTAAAGTCTCCAAAACCTTTGTTTCAATTGATTTGGCATCTAAACCTGCTTCTTTATACATCTCTTCCGGTTTGTCTTGATCTAAAAATTTATCAGGCAAAATCATTGATCTAAATTTTAAATTATTATCTAATAAATTCTTTTCATTTAAGAAATGACTTACGTGAGCTCCAAAGCCTCCAATAGAACCTTCTTCTAAAGTAATAAGTACTTCATGATTTGTTGCGACTTGCCACATAAGATTTTCATCAAGAGGTTTGGCGAATCTTGCATCTATAATTGTTGGAATAATTCCCTTTTTTTTTAAACTTTCCTCAGCAAGTAAACATTCTTTTAATCTGTTTCCAAAACTTACTAATGCAACATTCTTTCCTTCCTTTAACACTCTGCCTTTCCCAATCTCAATTTTTTCGTTAATATCAGGTAATTCTAAACCTGCTCCATTTCCTCTTGGATATCTAAAAGCGCATGGTTGATTATTAATATCTACTGAAGTATTAATCATTCTTATTAATTCTGCTTCATCACTTGCCGCCATAACAATAAAATTAGGTAAAGTTGACAAATATGTAATATCGAAAGCACCTGCATGAGTAGCTCCATCGGCACCAACTAAACCAGCTCTATCGATAGCAAATCTTACTGGTAGGCTTTGAATTGCTACATCATGAACTACCTGATCGTATGCTCTTTGTAAAAATGTAGAATAAATTGCAGCATAGGGTTTATAACCCTCTGTAGCAAGACCAGCAGCAAATGTAACTGCATGTTGCTCAGCAATTCCAACATCAAAAGTTCTATCTGGAAAGGCCTTACCGAATGCATCCATTCCTGTTCCAGACGGCATTGCTGCAGTAATACCAATAATTTTACTATCTTTCTTTGCGTGCTCTATTAATGTATTTGCAAATACTTTTGTAAAAGCAGGGGCTTTTGTTATTGATTTTTGTTGAACTCCAGTTTGAACATCAAACTTTGTAACACCGTGATATTTATCATCAGATTTTTCGGCAAAACTATAACCTTTTCCTTTTTGAGTCTTTATGTGAATTAATATTGGACCATTGTGATTACTTTCTTTTGCATTCTTTAAAATAGGCAATAACACATCTAAATCATGACCATCAATGGGACCAACATAATAAAAACCAAGAGTATTAAATAATGTTCCGCCTGTTACTGCAGATCTTAGAAAATCTTCAGCCTTTCCAGCTTTTTTACTAAATCTTTTTGAAAAAGATGAGATAATCATCTTTACAGTTTCTCTAAAACTAAAATAAATCTTGCCTGAGAAGATTTTGGCAAGGTAGGATTTCATTGCACCGACTGGTTTAGCAATTGACATATCATTGTCATTTAAAATTACGATCATTTTTGTTTTTGAGTCTCCAGCATTATTCATTGCCTCATATGCCATCCCAGCACTCATTGCGCCGTCACCAATAACTGCTATTACTTGATCAGATTTATTTGATAATTTATTTGCTGTTGCAATACCTAATGCAGCTGAAATAGATGTTGAACTGTGTGCTGCACCAAATGGATCAAATTCACTTTCAGATCTTTTTGTAAAACCAGATAAACCATTTCCTTGCCTTAAAGTTCTGATTTTATCTTTTCTTCCAGTTAAAATCTTATGAGGGTAAGATTGATGACCAACATCCCATATCAATTTATCCTTTGGGGTATCAAAAATGTGATGAAGCGCGACTGTTAATTCAACAACACCTAATCCTGCACCTAAGTGTCCTCCCGTTGTTGAAACAGCATCTATCATTTCGCTTCTTACTTCATCAGATAAAGTTTTTAATTCTTCATTATTTAGTTTTTTGATATCTGCGGGAAAATTAATATTATTTAAAAATTTATAATTTTGCATTTATTTATTTCTATTTAAAATAAACTCAATAGTCTGTTTTAAATCTTTAGCATTTGATCCATAACTGACTAAGCTGTTAAATATTTCTTTTTTTAAACTTGACGCATATATAATAGCATTTTTATATCCTAGTAAACTTATTAATGTCGCTTTCCCTCTTTTGGAATCTTTATTTGTTTTTTTCCCTGCAATTTTTGATGAGCTTTTATAGTCAATTAGATCATCTGCAATTTGAAATAGTAAACCGGTTTTTTCACCTATAAGTGAAAATTTTTTAATTTGATTTTTCTTATTTGTTAAAATAACTGGAGATAAACAGCTAAAAGAGAATAATTTTCCTGTTTTTTTAATCTCCATATCTATTACTTTTTGTTTTGAAACCTTTTTTCTTTCATAATTTAAATCCAAAAATTGACCTCCTGCTATTCCTTGATGCCCTGATGATTGAGATATTAAATTGATTAAGATTATTTTTTTTTTTTCATTTATATTGAACTTTGGATCAGACAAAATTTCAAAAGCTAATGTCAAAAGAGAGTTTCCAGCCAATACTGCTGTTGCTTCACCAAATTTTTTGTGTGTAGTTAGTTTCCCTCTTCTAATATCGTCATCATCCATACAGGGCAGATCGTCATGTATTAAAGAGTAAGCATGTATACACTCAACAGCAGAACTTAAATAAAAAAGATATTTTTTTTCAACATTAAAAATTTTTCCAACATCAAAAATAAGCTTAGACCTTATTTTTTTTCCTCCAGGAAATAATCCATACTTAATAGGTATAATTAGGTCAGTTTTTTTTTGTTTTTCTATATAATTTTTTAAGAAACTATTTACTTCTTTAACAATTTTATTAAGTTTTTTTTTCATTTTTTTGATGTTAACTCTTTAATTTTTAATTTAGTTTTTTCAGATATATTTTTAGTGTCTTTTTGAAATTTTTTTTCAATTAAATTATTTAATTTTATTAAATATTGATAATCATTGATAGATTCTTCCAGATTTTTTTTATTTTCTAATTCTTGAATTAACTTGTCTGCTATATCTGTGAGTTCACTCAAAGATTTTGATTCAATATCATCTGGCAATATTTTTTCATTCATATAATAATTTGTAATATTATATGAATATTAATGATTCAAATATTAAAAAAGCAGTAAAATATTTAAATAATGAAGAATGCATTGGTATACCTACAGAAACTGTCTATGGATTAGCTGCTAACGCATATTCTAATAAAGCTACTAAGAAAATATTTAATTTAAAAGGAAGACCAGCTGATAACCCCTTGATAGTCCATTATTACAATATTCAAGATATGGAAAAAGATTGTGTTACTAATGCTTTATTTTATAAACTTTATAAATCACTAAGCCCTGGCCCAATTACATTTATATTAAAATTAAAAAATGAAAGTAAAATTTCAAAAAATGTTACCAATAATAAAAAAACATTGGGTGTAAGATTTCCAAGTCACCGAATTGTTAGAACATTATTAAAATCTTTAAAATATCCTCTGGCCGCACCAAGTGCTAATATTTCGGAAGGTATAAGTCCGGTAACTAAAGATGATGTTTACGATGAATTTGGAGAAAAAATTAAATTTGTTTTAAATGGTGGAAGATCAAAAGTTGGAGTTGAATCCACAATAATAAGTTTAGTAAAAAAACCCCAAATTCTAAGATTAGGTGGTTTGGATATTTCTATTTTAAACAAAAAATTAAAATTAAAATTAGAAAAAAGATTGCATGGTAGAAGCAATATTAATTCTCCTGGAAGAAAAAGAGTCCATTATTCGCCAGGTATACCTATCAGATTAAATGCAGTTAAAATAAAAAAAGATGAAGCTTTGATCTTAATTAAAAAAAGAAAGGAAAATAATAAGAATTATTTTTATTTAAGTAAGACAAATAATCTAGTGGAGAGTGTTAAGAATTTGTATAAAACCCTTAGAAAAATTAAGAAGTTAGGTTATAAAAAGATTGCGATTCAAAGAATACCTAATAGAAAATTTGGATTAGTAATCAACGATAGACTTCTTAGGGCATCACAAAAATGAAAAATTTAGTTGAAGTAAAAAACATAAAAAAAAATTACGGTAAGAATGAAGCGGTCAAAGGTATAAGTTTCAGCATTAAAGAGGATGAAATTTTAGGCTTATTAGGTCCAAATGGATCAGGCAAAACAACAACAATAGGCATGCTATTAGGTCTACTAAAGCCAACTAGTGGAGAAATTTTTATTAATGGTCAAAAGTTGGAGGGCAATCGAATTGAAATTCTGGAACAAATTAATTTTATTTCCCCATACATTGAATTACCAAAAAAACTAACTGTTAAACAAAATTTAATTGTTTATGGAAAGTTATATAAAATAAAAAAAATTGATGCGAGAATAGAATATTTATCAGAAAAATTGAGAATGAATGATTTGCTTAATAATGTTACGGGTGAATTATCTTCTGGTCAGAAAAATAGAGTAAGTTTAGCAAAAGCTTTGATAAATGAACCTAAAGTTTTATTGTTAGATGAGCCAACTGCTTCTTTAGACCCAGAAGTTGGGGATTTTGTTAGATCTTTTTTAGAAGATTATAAAAAAGAGAAAAAAATTTCAATACTACTTGCATCTCATAATATGAACGAAGTTACTAGACTTTGTAAGTCTATACTTATGATGAAAGATGGAATTATAATTGATAAAGGAAATCCTGAGGAACTGATCAACAAACATGGAAGAAGAAATTTAGAGGAAGTTTTTTTAAAACTATCAAGAGGTAATAATGAGCTTAACTAGAATGTATGGTCTTTTTTTAAGACATTTTTATTTAATTATCAGATCTTTTCCAAGGGTTTTGGATTTAGTTTATTGGCCAACTATCCAAATAACATTATGGGGATTTATTTCTAATTTTTTTGCAACACACACTACTTATTATAATAATGCTGTTGGAGTTATATTAACTTGTGCAATCCTTTATGATTTTTTGTTTAGAACAAGTATTGGATTTAACATGCTCTTTTTAGAAGAAATATGGAGTAGAAATTTTACTAATTTATTTATTGCTCCTATGAAAATAGGTGAAATATTAACTTCTCTAGTAGTTACCGCATTAATCAGGGCACTTATCGGTTTAATACCAGCAGTTTTATTAACATCACCATTGTTTGGTATTTCTATTTTAGATTTAGGGATATTTTTATTCTTTATCTTTTTGAGCTTATATTTATTTGGAATAACCCTTGGGGTTCTTGTATCAGCTGGTCTACTGAGATATGGACCCTCTTTCGAAAATATAGCTTGGTCAACGATGTTTTTATTAGCTCCTTTTGGATGTATATATTATCCAATAGATATCTTGCCAGATGTGTTCCAGAAAATAGCCTACTTATTGCCATTGGTATATATTTTTGAAGAAGCAAGAAATATTTTGATAAATCAAACTGTAGATATTCAAAACATCTATTATGCATTTGTGTGGAATGGGGTTTACTTTGTATTATCCATTGCTTTATTCTATTATTCTTTCAATGTCGCAAAAAATAAAGGGACACTTATTAACATGGGTGAATAGTGGTGCGCCCGCAAGGAGTCGAACCCTGAACCTCCAGAGCCGAAATCTGGCGCTCTATCCAGTTGAGCTACGAGCGCATACAGTTTTAATATAATATTTTATGAAAAATTTCATCAATTTTATTGTTAGTGAAGATGATGATAATAAAAGGATAGATGTTTTAATTGCAAATTACGATAAGAGTTTAAGCAGGACAAGAGTAAAAAATTTAATTTTAGAAAATAAACTAAAAATTAATGATACAATAATTAAAGATCCGTCAAAAAAAATCTCAAAAAATGACAAAATATTTTTTGAAGTAGAAGAACCTAAAAAACAGAACTTAAAACCCTACAAATTTAAACTGAATATTGTTTACGAAGATAAAGATTTAATAGTCTTGGATAAACCGTCTGGGATATCAATGCATCCCGGTCCAGGTAATTACGATAATACCATCGTAAATGCTTTGATGAGTTATGACGGAAAAAATTTGTCTAGTATAGGTGATGAACTCAGGCCTGGTATAGTACACAGAATTGACAAGGATACGTCTGGATTAATCGTTATTGCGAAGAATAACACAACACATGAAATCTTATCTAAGCAGTTTTCAGATCATTCAATTACCAGAGTATATCAAACATTAATCTGGGGAAAGTTAAGACCGCAGAAAGGATCTATAGAAACTTTTATTACTAGAAGTTCAAAAAATAGACAAATGATGGAGGTCTCATCAAGAAAAGGGAAAAAAGCAATTACTCATTACGAAACTTTAGAATTGTTTGAAAATGAAAATGTACCAACGTTTAGTTTTATTGAATGTAAACTTGAAACAGGAAGAACTCACCAGATCAGAGTTCATATGTCATACAAAGGAAACAATATTTTAGGAGATAAAAAATATACAAAAAAATTTAAGAAAATCAAAAATATTGATGAAGATTTAAATAATAAAATCTTAGATCTTGATAGACAATTTTTACATGCAAAACAATTAGGATTTAATCATCCAACAACAAATAAAAGATTAGAATTTTCATCTAATATTCCATCAGATTTAAATAATATTTTAAAAAAACTAAGAAAATTAAGTAAATAAAATCGTTGTAAAAAAAAAATTCTATATTAAATAAATACTTCTTATGAGTAATAATTCTTATAACTTACCAACACTTTCAAATGAAGGTGGTCTAGCAGCGTACTTAGCTCAAATTAAAAAATTTCCTATGCTTGATGCTGAAGAAGAATATATGCTAGCAAAAAATTGGAAAAATACTGGTAATGTTAAATCTGCAGAAAAACTAGTGACCAGTCACTTAAGATTAGTTGCTAAAATCGCGATGGGATACAAAGGTTATGGGCTTCCTTTGAATGAAATGATTTCTGAAGGAAACGTAGGTTTGATGCAAGCCGTAAAAAAGTTTGAACCTGAAAAGGGATTTAGACTTGCAACATATGCAATGTGGTGGATTAAAGCCTCTATACAAGAATATATTTTAAGATCTTGGAGCTTAGTTAAAATAGGTACAACCACAGCACAAAAAAAACTATTTTTTAATCTTAAAAAATTGAAAAATCAAATAGCACCAAGAACTGAGGGTGATCTTAGAGATGAACATGTAAAAGATATTGCAAACAAACTTGATGTAAGCGAACAAGAAGTAGTTTCAATGAATAGAAGACTTTCAGGCAAAGAACATTCCTTAAATGCCCCAATTGGTGAAGATGGAGATGAATGGCAAGATTGGTTGGTAGATAATGAAATGGATCAAGAATTGAAGTACGCTCAGAGTGAGGAGATGGAACAACGTAAAGACCTATTACAAGACTCAATTAAAATTCTAAATGAAAGAGAAAAAGAAATTTTATATTCAAGAAGATTGACTGATGATCCAACTACATTAGAAGATTTAAGTCAAAAATTTAAAATAAGTAGAGAAAGAATTCGACAAATCGAAAACAAGGCTTTTGAAAAGCTCCAAAAGCATATGCTAAATTCAGCTAAATCTAAAAATCTTTTACCTGCAAATTAGTTAGTTTTTTTTAATTCCTTTAAAGCATCTTTAAAACCATTAAGAGAAACTTCCAGTTGAAAAGGTTTTTCCATAAAAGCACCAATTGCAAAAGTAAAATAGTTCGAATTCATTAATTGATTTTTTATTGTTTTGAAAACTTTATTATCCTCAGTATCTAATGAACTATTAGATGTTAGTATACATCCATATGTTTCACATTTAACAAATGGAATATTAATTTGCTTATCGCTATCTTCAAAAATAATTGCAGGTCTTTCGAGTAAATTAACTCCTAATGGTGTTATAATTGTAAGAACTTCAACTGAATTATTATTATTTTCAAGAATATTATAAACTATTTTGAATTCTAATTTATTATTTTGATTTTGAATAGATATTAAGTGACTAGCTTCACAATTTTTTAATTGGTTCATATTAGTACAATTAACTTGCCAATCACCAAAGTTTTTTGTGCTTTTAGGTATCTCAGTGTTAGCAAATGTGCATGGAAAAATAAAAAAAATAAAAAAAGTTAATTTAAATTTCATTTATAAATTGAGTTTAAACTTTTTTATTCGGATACTGTAAATTGTATATCCTGAGCTTGTTGAGTTCCATTGTCAGATGTAGCAACTAAATTTAATTCCAACGATCCACTAAATCCTTCTGGTGGTTTACCTGAAATTTGTAAAGTATTTGAATCAAATTTTACCCAATCAGGTAATGGTGATCCATTTTTAAGTTTTAAATCAAAATCTACTTTTGTATTTGATGCTGGAATTTCTATATTTTTTGCAGGTATTTTAAAATTTATTCCTGTTGTACTAAAGGTAACTGGCTTAAATGGAGCAATTTTAAAGCTTGAATTATTTACTTTAAAATTACTCGCTGGAGTAACACTTGCAAATTTAGTCCCTCCCAATGCTTTAAAATTAGTTTTTATTCCTGCACTATTTGCTTTTAGCTTAACAGAGCTAAATTTTGCCATAGCAGCTGGTGTTAAAGTCATTTTACCTCCAACATTTGCTACTAAACTTCCTTGGTTATTAGGATTTCTATTTTGTTGTCTTATTTCTTTTTTTATTTCTTTTCTTAATTTTCTTGTCTCTTTTCTGACTTCTTTTCTTATTTGTTTTCTAATTTTAGGAGCAATTTTTTCAACTTTTTTTGGTACATCATTGTCTGACGTAGATATATATGAAATATTACCACTGGATGCCCCGGTAATATTAAAATCTGTTTTATATAACCTCAGTTGTGATTTTGTTGAAAGCGTTCCACTGCTTGTAACAATTACTTTTCCACCTTTAATAGCATTTGATCCAATGACTATATTTCCTGTACCACTTTCAGTCTCTTCAGAAACTGATCTTGTAGTAATTACTAATTGTGCATAACCATTAGTCGATTGTGAACCTCCAGTAAATGTATTGCTAGAGGTATATGTTGAGCTCGCAAATGATGAACCTCCTCCTCCTCCAGCACCATCACCAGTGAATCCTTGATTGTCTGAGGCTCCTCCACCTCCACCACCATAATAACCGCCACCGCCGCCGCCGCCGCCATCATATGAATATTGTGGACGAGTGTAACCACCATTACCGCCTAGACCAAGTGTACCTGCTTGACCGGTAGCAACAGAAATTTTTCCATTTCCTCCTGCTCCACCCGCAGATTGAGTTCCGCCTTTACCTCCGTAAGGTCCACCTGGATCATCTGTTCCATCTCCTGCAGTTCCTGCAGAACTTCCTGTGTTTCCACCAATACCTCCGGCTTGTCCTGATGGATCACCACCACGACCGCCGCCGCCGCCGGCGACTGCTATTCTATCTGTTAATGCTGTACCGTCTAATCTGATGTCAGTAGCACCACCGCCACCGCCACCTTGGTCTTTATTTCCACCAGTACCACCCCCATTATATCCTCCAGCAGTATAAGAAGTGTAACTTTGACCTTGTTTTCCGTTACCACCTACGCCACCAACATAAATCTTTAATACTGATCCAGCTGATAAATTTGAAAAAGATCCTGTCACTTTTCCGCCTTTACCTCCCATATTACCCCTAGAATTTGCTCCACCTTGCGCTCCTCTAATGTCAAAAGTTCCTGAAGAATATCCTGAAGCAAGTGTTAAAGTATGCACTCCTGATGTCGAGTAAGTGTATGTTGTGCTTGATGAGTCGCCATAAACATTTTTTGTTAATTTGTAAGTAGTTGTTTTTAAATCAACTGTTCCAGCAACTGAAATAGTTCCATTAATGGTTTGCGATCCACCTGATATAAATTTAACACCTAATTTTCCTGAACCAGTGTCTATTATTGATGCCCCACCAGCAACAGTAATATTTCTTGCAGCATTTAATGTTAAAGTAACATCTGATGATCCTCTATAATTAATTGAGCTATTTAATGTTATATCTCCATAAGTATTAGAATCTCCGCCAGATCCATACCCAGTACTATTAGCAGAAGTTAAAACTGAAACACTTGTCCCCATCGCGAGCGTTAATTCAATAGTTCCTGCAGATAAACCACCGATCGTGTAAGTATACGGATCAATTAACCATAATCCACTTTTTCCATTTTTACTGCTCGCATTAATTTTAATATTTTTGTGTTCAAGAGTTGCACCAGAAGTTTCTATTTTTCCACCATCCCCATCAACTGCATAAGCAAGTAATGTTCCGTTAACAGAGGTTTTAGATTTAGAATTTTTAATATCAGACCAAACTACAATTTTACCTCCATCACCTGATGATTTTGAGCTAGCATCTATTAATGTATTTTTTTCAACTGTTGTGTATGTTGATTGAAGCAAATCTCCACTTCCTTTCCAATCACCACCTATTAAAACATCTCCTCCACCAGTTTTTCCACTTGCAAGTAATTTAGATCCAGATTTTATTGAAATTTCTTTTCCTGTCACCTCAATATTTCCACCATTTGAATTTTTTGATCTTACATCTATAGAGCCAGAGTTTGAGACCATTCCATTTTGACCAGCATCTATTTTTACAGAATTAGCTTTTATCTCTCCTGAATTTGAAACTAGTTTTAATACGCCATTAACTGAAACTAACTTTTTCTTTCCTGATGGACCTTTAATTGTTGCATCTACTAATGACTTCGCCGCGCTAGATTTAATTAATACCTGCCCATTTTCAGACTTAATGGTTCCTTCATTTTCAATTAGATTAGCTAACTTCGACTCTGAAACTTTTATATTTAACTTACCATTAGATGATAAAGATAATTTTGCATTATCTCCAGATACAATCGCAGCAGTGCCAGATGTTGCGGAGATTGAACCATAATTTTTTACATCGGATGATAATAAAGCAACATATTTTGAGTTTACATTGCCGTAATTGATAATTGATGATTTGCTGCTTGAGTTAAAATTATAATTTTGTTTATTAAAATCATTGTTAGCCATGTTCATGGTGGATGCAACAAGGCCTCCAACATTAATACTACCTGATTTACCAACTAATACCCCGTTAGGATTTATAAAGAATATATTTCCATTAGCATTTAAATTTCCATAGATTCTAGATGGATCTGATGATCTTACTCTATTTAAAGTATTAGACGAAGAACTTGGTTGGTTAAAATTTACTGTAGCTTTTGAACCTATATTAAATTTATTCCAACTTATAATTGCATTATTAGATGATTGGTTAACATTCATCGTGTTTGATGTTTGAGAAATAGAGGCACTTCCTGATTTAACTATGCCGTTTGTAGGCAATGCATTTTGAGAAATGCTCTCTGCATTGGCAAAACTTATAGACTGAATTGATAATACATAAAGATATATAAGACTGTATATTCCAACTTTCTTGGCAAAATTGAGCATTTTAAAAAAATTTAAATTTATAATGATTTGTAACATAATTTTTTAAGAAAAATTCATATTTTTGGTAACAACTGTCACACCTATTGTCTTAGATTTATGAATTTTCAATGCTTTTTGACTATTCGATGTACTTATTTAAGATAATTCTATTGAGAATTGATAAATTGGAAATTTTACAATCAAAAAGTTAAATTTTATAATTGATTCACCAATTGTTTGTAATTAATAAATATTAAATGTTTAAACAACTTCAAAAGCTAAAAGTTATAATTTTTTTAACATTTATACTTTTTTCAACAAAGAGCTTTGGTGCAGGTGGAATCTTGCCTACGGTTAACGATTACAGTCAGGACTTTGATAAATCAAAAATTTTAAAAAAGAATAAAAATTTAATCAAAAATGTTAATAAAGAAAATGATAAAGCAAAAATTGAAGATAAAACCACTGAGGATGATTTAAAAGTATTAGTAAACAAATTTAATTTAGAGGGAAATTTTTCAATTTCAAACGAGGAAATTCAATTAATCATCAAAGATTATTTAAATAAAAAATTAACTTTAAATGAATTAGATGGAGTTACTGAAGATATAACAAATCTATATATCGACAAAGGTATGTGGGCTAGAGCTGTACTACCTGACCAAGATATTACTAAAAATGAAATTACTATAGAAATTATAGAAGCAAGACTTGGAAAAATTATTATTCAAAAACCTGACGGGCAAAAAATACGTTTCAAAGATGAGAGAGCTGTAAAATTTTTAAACAACAACCAAAGTAAAGATAAGATATTTAGCATAAGTGCTTTAAATGAGAATATACAAACTTTAGATAGTTTGGCTGGTATCTCTGCAACAGCAAGTCTTGAGGCGGGTGAAGTAGATGGTGAGACAGATGTTATATTAGAAATAGAAGATCAAAAAAAAATTACAGGAAGTTTTACAGCTGATAACCATGGTTCTAGATCTTCAGGGAGAGGAAGGGCCTCAACTTTAATCAACATTAACAGTGCACTTCATATGGGAGAGACAATTACATTTCAAAATGTTTATACTTATGGATCTAATTATTATTCTTTAGGTGTATCAGGTCCAATTGGATATAAAGGTGTTACTGCATCATTAAGAGGTTCGGTGATGGATTATAATCTTGGTACTCCCTTAAAGAGTACTGAACCGCAAGGCGACTCTAAAGAAATATCTTTATCTCTAAATTTTCCATCTATAACTTATAAAAATTTAACAGCTTCTTTTAGTTTTGGTGCCGGTTTTAATGAATATTTGAATAGAACTACTTCTGGTATCACATCAGAAAAAACGAACTTAAAAAGTAACTTAGATATTAACTTGGGATTAGTTGACAATTTTTTGGGTGGAGGGCTTAACACAATATCATTATCTTTTGCTCATGGTGAAATTGATTTGGGAGATAATAGAAGTGATTTAGACTCTGATAGTACTACTGCAAAGACTCAAGGTAACTATGAAAAAATTGGGTTAAATTTTTCTAGAACTCAAATTCTTAATGATAGAAATTCTTTATTCTTTTCAACTAACGGTCAATATGGCTTTAAAAATTTAGACTCAGCAGAACAGTTAAGCCTTGGTGGTGTAAATAATGTTAGGGGTTTTCCAAATAGTGAGGCCTCAGGTACAAATGGAATAATCACATCATTGGAACATAGATTTACACTAAGTGATAAAGTACAAACAAAATTATTTTATGATTTTGGTAAAATTAAACAGTATGAATACACTTACTCTGGTTGGAATTCATCTAACACGTCTTTATCAAATGCATATGATATTAGTGGTTTAGGCTTTGGACTTGATGTTAATATGAATCCGACCTCAAACTTATCTTTTATATATGCAACTAAGTTAAGTTCAAATCCAGCAAGTGACACTAGTGGTAACGATAATGACGGCACAGATAAAAAGCACAGATTTTGGTTGTCATTTAACAGAATTTTCTAATTAAAAGGATCTATCAAAAGTATTGTATCCTCTCTTTCAGGACTTGTTGAAATACTTGATATTTTCGTCTCTATAAATTTTTCAATAGCTTTTATATATATTTTTGCATTATTTGGTAAATCTTCAAAATTTTTTATACCTTGGGTTTTTGATTTCCATCCCTCAAATTTTTTATAAATTGGTTCAACATTTAATTGGTCTTGAACAGCTGCAGGAAAATAGTCTATTTTTTTTCCATTGAGTTCATACGCTACGCATAAGTTTATTTGATCTAATTCATCTAAAACATCCAATTTTGTTAAAGCAATTCCATCAATACCTGAGATTTTTATTGTTTGTCTTACTAAAACTCCATCAAACCAACCACATCTTCTTTTTCTACTTGTTACTGTTCCAAATTCATGTCCTTTCTCACCTAAATGATTTCCAATATCATCCTTAAGTTCTGTTGGAAAAGGTCCTTCTCCTACTCTGGTAGTATAAGCTTTTGTTATACCTAATACAAAATTAATGGAATTTGGACCACATCCAGAACCTGTGGCGGCAGAAGCTGCAACAGTATTTGATGAAGTTACATAAGGGTAAGTTCCATGATCAACATCAAGTAATACTCCTTGAGCACCTTCAAATAGAATTTTTTTGTTCTCTGATTTAAATTGATCAATTTTCTTCCAGACCGGTGCTGAATATTTTAAAGTTTCAGGTGCTATTTTTAATAAATTATTTACTAACTCACTCTTTTCATAAATCGGTTTGCCCAATCCTTTTCTGATTGCATTATGATGCTCTAGAACTACCTCCAACCTATTTTCAAGATTTTTTTTAGATGCAAGATCCATTACCCTTATAGATCTTCTGCCAACCTTGTCCTCATAAGCTGGCCCAATTCCTCTTCTTGTTGTACCAATTTTAGAATTTCCAGCAGAATCTTCTCTAATTTCGTCCATCTCTCGATGAAATGGTAAAATCAATGTAGCAGCTTCAGATAATATTAAGTTTTTCTCATTTATCTCAACACCTTTTGATTTAGCTTCCTTAATTTCATCAAGAAGTGCCCATGGATCGACGACAACTCCATTTCCTATTATAGATATTTTATTTTTTCTTACTATTCCTGAAGGTAGTAGTCTTAATTTATATGTTATCCCATCTATAACTAGGGTATGTCCTGCATTGTGGCCACCTTGAAATCTAACAACCACATCTGCTTCACTAGATAACCAATCAACTATCTTCCCTTTTCCTTCGTCTCCCCACTGTGAGCCTACAACAACTACATTTTTCATCTAAATTTCTTCTTTATAGTAAAACTATTTAAATGGTTTATTGGTCCATTTCCATTTCCAAAGTTTGGTCTTGCTCTAATTGCATTGTTTACATATCTAATACCTAAGTCACAAGATTTCTTTAATGTTTTTCCACACCCATAATATGTTGCAATTGCACTTGATAATGTGCATCCAGTTCCATGAGTATTTTTTGTTTTAATTTTTTTATTAGTAAAAATTACAATTTCTTTTTTATTTGCAAAAATATCTTTCAAAGTTTTTGAATTTAAATGACCACCTTTAATTAAAACATTTTTAGCACCTAAATCTATCAATATTTTAGCTGCATTTTTCATATCCAAAATAGATTTAATTTTCTTTCCAGTAAGTATTTCTGCTTCTGGAATATTTGGTGTGATTAAATCTACATTTTTAATTAGTAATTTTTTTAAAATTAAAATTGCTTTATCATCTATTAGTTTAGTTCCGCCTTTAGCAACCATAACAGGGTCTAATATTATTTTTTTTAATTTTAGTTTTTTTATAGATTTTAAAACTGCATTAATAACCGATGTAGAATGCAACATTCCAATCTTCACTGAGTCTGGCATTATATCTTTTGATGTAAATTCAATCTGGTTAGAAATTTCTTTGCTTGGTATTGAATTTATTGACTTCACACCTGTTGTATTTTGTGCTGTAACAGCTGTTATTGCAGTCATTGCATATGAGCCTAAAGAAGTAACTGATTTAATATCTGCTTGAATGCCAGCTCCACCTGAAGAGTCAGAGCCTGCGATAATAAGAATTTTAGAATTAATTTTCAATTTATTGAATAGATTTTCTAATTAAACTAACACATTTCTTATTTAATTTAGAGTCTTCAGACTCGCTCATAATTCTTATTTTTGGTTCTGTGCCAGATTTTCTTACCAATATTCTACCATTATTTTTCATAATTTTATTTGCTTTGATGATTGCCTTTCTACAAGCTGAGCTGTTGATAATAGATTTATCTTTAACTTGCACATTTTCTAATATTTGCGGAGTGGGTTTAAAATTATTAAAAAGTTTACTTGTTTTCTTTATTTTTCTTAATGAGAAAAGTATCTCTAAAGCTACCAACAATCCATCCCCAGTGGTTGCAAATTTTCCAAGAATTATATGACCAGATTGTTCTCCGCCTAGATTAAATTTATTTCTTTTCATTTTTTCCTTGACATATCGATCTCCGACATTTGAGCGTAAAAATTTAATATTATTTTTTTTAAAAAATTTTTCCAATCCATAATTAGACATTAAAGTACCGATAACCCCGCCTTTCAAAATTTTTTTTCTCTTCCATCGTTCTCCTAACATTGCAAGAATTTTATCACCATTTATAATTTTTCCTTTTTCATCACATACAATAATTCTGTCCGCATCACCATCTAATGCAATGCCTATATGGGCTTTATATTTTTTTGTAATTTGGCAAATTTTATTTGGATAGGTAGAACCAGATTTAAGATTGATATTTAATCCATTTGGTGAGATTCCAGTTTTAAATACTTTAGCACCTAAAGAAGTAAATAAATTTGGACCCGACTTATATCCAGCACCATTGGCACAATCTAAAGCTATTTTCACTCCTTTGAGGCTAAATGAAGAAGGAAAATTTTTTTTTAGAATTTTTATATAATTTTCATTAGCATTCTCAAGTCTTTTAACTCTACCTAATTTAATTGGCCTAGAAAGATTTTTAGAAATTTTTAAATCAATTAACTTTTCAATTTTCTTCTCAATTTTATCAGACAATTTTAATCCATCTGGTCCAAATAATTTTAATCCATTATCATAATATGGGTTATGGGATGCAGTTATCATTATACCCATATTTGCTCTCATCTTTTTTGTTAACATCGCTAGACCATTAGTAGGTAATGGCCCTAAAGTATATACATGCATACCAGCAGATGCTAATCCAGATACTAAGGCTGGTTCCAATGTGTAACCAGATAGTCTTGTATCTTTAGCTATAACAGCAACTTGCTTATTTTTTTTAATATTTTTGAAATATGTTCCAGCTGCTAAACCAAATTTAAAAAACATTTCACCATTTATTTTAGATCCATTTACCCTTCCCCTTATACCATCTGTACCAAAATATTTTTTAAACATTATTAATTTTGTAATTCTTTAAATACTTTAAATGCTTGGTTAATTTCTTTAACATCATGAACTCTTAAAATTTGAACTCCATGTAAATACGCTTGAATACATGAAGATACCGTTCCCCCAACCCTTTCTTTTGTGTCATTATTTTTTGAAATATCCTTAATAAAGCGCTTTCGAGATACACCCAACATTACAGGAAGGCCTAAAGAATGAAAAATAGAAATATTCTTTAAAAGAGTAATATTATGTTTCAAATTTTTTCCAAATCCTATGCCTGGATCTAGTATAATATTATTGTGTTTAATGCCCTTTTTTCTCAAATATTTTAATTTGTTTTCAAAGAAGTCATAAATATCAAGTAGAACATTCTTATAGGAAGGTTTTAGCTGCATATTTTTTGGTTCTCCTTGCATATGATGGATGATGAATGTTTTTTTTGTTTTTTTTAAAAATTGGATTGTATTGGGGTCATAATTTAGGCCAGATACATCATTTATAATATCGACTTTTATATTTGAAGCTTTTTCCATCACAAAACTTTTTCGTGTATCTATAGAAATTAAGCAATTTTTATTCTTTAGCTTTTTTAGTGTTGGTTCAATTCTTTTCCATTCCTTAAAATAATTAATATCATCAGCACCCGGTCTAGTAGACTCTCCACCAATATCAATAATTTTAGCTCCACTAGATAATAAATTTTTTATTCTTTTTAAGGCTAAATTTTTATTGTTGTAATTACCACCATCTGAAAAGCTATCTGGGGTTAGATTAACTATACCCATTAGAATTGGAACTTTCGATAGACCCAATTGTTTTAAATTTTTTTTCGTTTTAAGGATATTAATGTCGTTAACAATTTTTTTTTTTAAGTTTTTTGGAAGTTTATTAATATCTTTAATATTAATTATCCACTTTTTCTTTCTGCTAATAATTTCTATCATGTCGAAAGAAATTAAATGATTTCCATTTAAAGGTATGGATTTTTTTTTTTTTATATTTGATTTAGATGTTTCCCTGTAATAAAAATTACACGCTCTTGTGTAATATTTATACATTAATGCTTAGTGCACAATCTTTGGTTTTAACCCCATTGATCCAAGAGCTGACGTTTGATCATCATCTTCAACTTTCAAATCTTCTTTGCTTTGTGGGTATACGTTCTTGTTGATTAAATCCTCAATTTCGGAACCTGTTAAAGTTTCATATGTTAACAATGCTTTGGCCAACTTATGAAGATCATCTATCTTTTCTGTTAAAACTTTTCTAGCTCTCTCATAGCCCATATCAACAAATTTTCTTATTTCGCTATCAACCTTTCTCGCTGTTTCCTCAGACATATTCTGTTGTCTAGCAACGGATCTGCCTAAAAATACCTCTTCTTCATTTTCACCATATGCAACTGGGCCCATTTCTTTGCTCAGGCCTGCTCGCATTACCATTGCTCTTGCTCTTTTTGTTGCTTGCTCTATGTCGCTAGACGCACCTGTTGTTACCTTATCGTCCCCAAATATTAATTCTTCTGCAACTCTTCCGCCCATTGCAATTGCCATTTGAGCATGTAACTGTTCTCTTGTTTGAGAAACTTCGTCTCTTTCTGGGAGTTGCATAACCATTCCCAGTGCTCTACCTCTTGGAATTATTGTTGCCTTGTGAATTGGATAAGCAGCTTTTTCATTAATAGTAACAATTGCGTGTCCAGCCTCGTGGTATGCTGTTAGTCTTTTTTCTTCTTCAGACATAACCATTGATCTTCTCTCAGATCCCATCATTACTTTATCTTTTGCTTCTTCAAATTCTTGATATGTTACAATTCTTTTATTCTTTCTCGCAGCAAGTAAAGCAGCTTCATTGACTAAATTTGCTAAGTCAGCACCTGAGAATCCAGGAGTACCTCTTGCTACAGTTCTTAGATTTACATCTGGGGCCATAGATATTTTTTTTGCATGAACTTTTAATATTTTTTCTCTTCCTAATAAGTCTGGATTTGAAACTACAACTTGCCTATCAAATCTACCTGGTCTTAAAAGAGCAGGATCTAATACATCAGGTCTGTTTGTTGCAGCAATAATTATTACACCTTCGTTCGTATCGAAACCATCCATTTCAACAAGTAGCTGATTTAAGGTTTGTTCTCTTTCATCATTACCACCTCCAAGTCCAGCTCCTCTACTTCTTCCTACAGCATCTATTTCATCTATAAAAATGATACATGGAGAATGTTTTTTTCCTTGCTCAAACATATCTCTTACTCTTGATGCGCCAACTCCAACAAACATTTCTACAAAATCTGAACCAGATATTGTAAAGAATGGAACACCTGCCTCTCCAGCTATAGCTCTTGCAAGCAAAGTTTTACCTGTTCCTGGTGGGCCGACTAGCAAACAGCCTCTTGGAATTTTACCTCCAAGCCTGCTAAATTTTCTTGGGTCTTTTAAAAATTCAACTACCTCTTCAACTTCTTCTTTTGCCTCTTCTACACCCGCTACATCATTAAAAGTTACTTTGCCTTTAACTTCATTCATCATCTTGGCTTTAGATCTTCCGAAACCCATTGCTCCACCCTTGCCACCTTGCATTTGTCTCATAAAAAATATCCAGACAGCAATTAAAAGAAGCATAGGGAACCACGAAAGTAATATACCTAACAAAGAAGGCATTTTTTCTTCAATAGGACTTGCGGAAATACTTACTCCTTTGTCACTTAATTTTTGTATTAAATTTGGATCCTCTGGCGCATAAGTGGTGAATTGATCTCCATTTGAAAGCACACCTTTTACATTTTTTCCTTGTATTTCAACTCTTACAACTCTACCGTTATCAACTTCAGACAAAAATTCAGAGAAAATTATTTTATTATTTTGAGATATAGAACCTTGTGGATTCTTAAACATATTATAAAGACCAATTGTAAGAATTACGATTACTCCCCACATTGCTAAATTTTTAAAGTTCATAAGTTACTAAATTAAGAATTATTAATAAATTAACAAGTGTCATTTTGTTCATTTAATAAAATTTATCGTTTTTCTCTGTAAATAACAACAGAATCACTTACTTTTTCAATAATACATCCTGATAGAGTAAATTTACCTCTTTTATTTGGCAAATTTAAAGATTTCAGCAAGTTGGTTATTTTTTTTCCTCTTGCGTAATGTTTTTTGTAACCCAAATGATGAATAACTTTTGTAAAACTATGAAAAACTATTTCATCTGGATTATTAAAGAAGTCTTTATTTAATATTATTCTCTTCTTACCCTTAAAAAATTTAACATTCTCTAAGATATTTTTTTTTACATAATAATCTACTACTTTCTCACTTTTTGATAAGTTCTGCAGCGTTAATTTAAATTTATCGAAGTTTAATCCCTCTTCCTCTAAATTTTTTAAAATTTTTCTTACCCTGCTTCTCAAAAACTTATCATTAAAATTTGATGGGTCTTCAATAAAATAATCATAAGTTTTTTTATTTAATTCTAACAAATCTTTTTTTGATAAAAACAATAAAGGTCTTATAATTTTTATATCATTATAATCTGTAATTATTTTGTCAATTGAAACGAGCCCTTTTAACCCAGAACCTCTTAATAATCTTATAAAAAAATTTTCAATGATGTCATCGTTATTATGACCCAACAAAATATGACTTATATTTTCTTTTTTACATTCTTTAGCAAGTAATTCATATCTTAATTCTCTTGCTTTAGATTGAACGTTCTTAAAGATATAGTTCTTGCCTTTAGACAAAATTTTGCAATTAATTTGAAATTTATTTTTTAATAAAATTTTTAGCTTTTTGGCCTCTGCAGTAGAACCTTCTCTAATTTTGTGATCAACAATGACAGTATGTAAATTAACTTTTTTTTTTAATGAATAACATTTTGACAAAAATAAAAGAGACAAGCTATCTGCACCACCTGATACAGCAACTATTATCTTTTTATTTTTTAAATTTAAAGTTTCCAGATTTTTTGAAAAAACCTCATATGCTTTTTTTATAGAAGGTTTCCTTAATTTAGATAAATAAAAGTTAAGAGTTTTCCTTGCTACATTCAAATTTTTTCTCTTCATATTTAGCTTTTTGAAGTACTGACTGGGTAGCATTAGGATATTGTTTTTTTACACCAGCTATCATTAAACAACCTTGATCTTTCTCGCCTATTTGGACTAATGATACGCCAAGCTTTAAAAGATTGATTGGAGCTTTTTCACTTTTAGGATATTTTTGATAACCTTCTAAATAAGCTGATGCAGCATCTGTATAAAGCTGTCTTATTCTAAAAGTTTCTGCATACCAGTATTGTGCATTTCCAGAAAGTTTATTATCAGGATTTGTATCGACAAATTCTCTAAACGCTCTTTCTGCCATATTATAATCACCAACTTTTAAAAAACTTGTTGCAAACTCATACTGTTCTAAAGGTGATGAGTCTGGTAAAATTTTCTCGTCATTTTCAAAGTTTTCTGTGAGAATTGTTTGTGTTGTTTCAACTGATTGTAACACTTGTGTATCATTTGTATCAGTCATATCTTTATATGATATTGTTCCTAAATCTTGTGGTTGAGAGGTTCCAGGCATAATTTTTTTAAGCTTTACCTGTTCATTGTCAGTTTCATTAGCTATTAAATTTTGATCACTTTCGAAATTTTTCTTAACTACATTAGATTTGATTTCTAACTCTTCAAACCTCAACTGATTATCTGCCTGTGTTTTTGAGAGTCTCGAGGATAATTTATCTATCTTAAAATTAATTTCTTCAAATTTATTTGTTAAATTTTGAAATTGTTTTTCAATTTCGGACAACTTGAGTAAATGTCTTGTCAACGCATCTTCTGTTTCTTTATCGCTCAAACTGTTATTACTACTAGATTTTTTTTGAAACGACTCTGAATATACGGCTCTTTCTAATGTTCTTAAATCTTTTTGAATAATATCAAGTATCTCTTTCGAATTCAATTCCTCAGAAGCTGCAGAAAAAGTTAATATAAAAAGGGTCGCAATATTGATTGATGCATGTAGAATTTTTTTTATCATTAAATTACTTCTAAGTATAATGATGGCAAAAAAAAGACCCTATAATTATTATCAATAATCTTAGGGTCTTTAAAATATTTCAAATAGCTTAGTTAGCTTTTACCGTTACTGATCTTCTATTCTTCGACCAAGAAAGTGGGTTAGATCCAGAGTCTACTGGTCTCTCTTTTCCATAACTAATGACTGATATTCTATCTGCTGAAATTCCATATGTTATCAAATAATCTTTAGCTGCATTAGCTCTTCTTTCTCCTAAAGCTAGATTATATTCTCTTGTACCTCTTTCATCAGCGTGCCCTTCGACAACAACATTAATACTAGAATTTTCTCTCAACCAATTTGCCTGTTTTCGCAATGTGTCTCTTGATGCAGTTGTTAGAATAGATTCATTGGTTGCAAAAAATACTCTGTCTGGAACACCTTCAGCTAAATACTTTACAGTATCTGTGCCCGTGTAAACGTCACTTTGCATCTGTCCATCAATTTTTGTGGTAGTTTTTTTTGTTGCACATGCAGATATGATTAAACTCAATAAAATAACTAGAAAAGTATTTCTAAAAGATTTGCTAAAATTCATTAATGCTCCTTAATAATTTATTAGAACTTTTTCACAAACAATTAGATGTTTCAAGCATAAAAATCAACTTAATTTGTCTTAAAATTTATAAAAAGTCCCTAATTACTTAGTAAAGATGACCAAGATGGGTCTGAAGCGTCAGTCTCAGTTTGCACAAGTCTTTCATTATATCCAGTAAGATCTATAGACCAAAGTTTAGCAGTAAATCCTTCGCCTTTATCATTAGATTTTGTCTCTCTATAGAAAATTAGTACTCTACCATTTGGAGACCACGACGGGGCTTCTTGGTAATAGTTTTCAGTCAGCAATCTCTCACCTGAACCGTCTGTTCGCATCACTCCAATATAAAATTTTCCTCTATGCAATTTTGTAAATGCAATCAAATCCCCTCTTGGTGACCAAACAGGCGTGCCATACAAACCGTTTCCAAAAGAAATTCTTTTTACATTTGAGCCATCACTTCTCATTACATAAATTTGTTGGTAACCACTTCTGTCTGAATTGAAAGTAATATATTTGCTATCAGGAGAATAGGATGGAGAAGTATCAATTGATGGATGGTTTGTTATCCTTTGAACAATTCTGTTTTCCAAGTCCATAGTATAAATATCTGAGTTTCCATCTTTTGCAAAACTCATAATAATTTTTTTTCCATCTGGAGAAAATCTTGGAGCAAATGTCATTCCAGGAAAATCACCGACTACTTCTTGTGTGCCAGTTTCAATATCTAATAGATAAACCCTTGGAAGATTTTTAAAATATGAAAGATAGGTTACCATTTGACTAGTGGGATTAAATCTAGGCGTGAGAACTAATTCATTTCCTAGTGTTAAATATTTATTGTTAAAACCATCTTGATCCATAATTGCTAATTTTTTTACTCTTTCTGTTTTTGGTCCCTCTTCAGATACATATATAATTCTAGTATCAAAATATCCTTTTTCCCCTGTTAATCTTTCATAAACTTTATCTGATATTATATGGCCTACTCTTCTCCAATTGCTTGGAACAGTTGTAAATGCTAAAGCCATCATTTCTCTTCCAGCAAGAATATCCCAAAGTCTAAACTCAACTTTTAATTTTTTGTTGTCAATAATTACTTTTCCAGTAATTAGAGCTTGAGCTTTTATTAATGCCCAATCCTCAAACCTAGGTTTTAAATGTGCAATATCAGGTTTCTGAAGAAAAGCTTCATTACTTAGTGGATTAAATAAGCCAGAAGTTTTCAAATTATTTTCTACAACAGAAGAAATTTGAGAACCAATATTTTCAATTTTAAGTTCATTTATAGAATTTTTTTTTGACTTATCATCTTGAAATAAAGGTGAGACTGCAATTGGAAGAGGATCCAAGTTTCCTCTAGTAATATCAATCTCTATCAAAGAATGAGCTTTTGAAATTGATAATAAAATAATAAAAATTATTAAATTAAATTTTCTAATCATTATCCACCAAGCATATCACGAGCATCAAAATTTAAAATCATATTTTTCCATCTTTCATATCCACTTGTTGGAACTTTAAGAGGATTGCACAATTGAATTGCTCTTCTTACACTATCAGCCAAAGTTCTAAATTTTTCTTTGCCTGGAGTATTCATTTTTATGTGATCCAACATTTCAAGTTTTTCAATAGTCCCATCTGGTTTTAATTGAAGTTTGACCCTTACTAATAAGTCTTCGCTAAAAGGTAAGCCTATAGGTACACTCCAACATGTAAAAATTTGTGCTTTTAATGCATCTTCTTCACTTAATGATAATTTTGAATAGTCCATAGTGTCATCAGTAGATTGTGAAATCTTATCAACCTCTTTTTTTGTTTCAGAAAGATTTTCTTTTTTCTTATCAATTAATGCAGCAATTTCATTTAGATTTAATTTTTCTTTTTTTTCAAATTCTGAAATTTGTTTAACCTTCTTTTTATCTAAGATAGGTTTTTTAGTATCAACTAATTTTTTTATATTATCGTCACTTATTTCCTTTGAAGGTTTTTGTTTTTTTTCTTCTTTAGGTTGAATTTTTTGTTTCTCCTTATCGGGAAGTGGGACGGCGTTTAATTTGTCTTTTTTTAATTTTTCTTTTTTTGTTTCAGTAGTTGGTGTTTTCTTAGATACTAACTTAGATATTTCATTTTTTTTCTTATCTGTCTGTGCCTCTTTTTTTTTATCTTTTTTTACCTTTTTCGGAGGCGCTTGTTCAGATAAAAGTTTTTCATTTTCTTGTTTAACTTTTTCTATGATCTTTGATGCTTTGGGTGCATATGGTATATTTGTCTTTTCTGCTATTTGGATTAATTCAACTGAAACTAAAGGTGGAATATCTAAAGGTTTCTTTGCTACAAAAGGTAATGCTATTATACTTACCATGACGATTGCTATATGAAATCCTGAGGAGATAATTAGGCCTCGATACATAACTATTATCTTTCCTTATTTGGTTCAGAAATTAAAGCTACTTTTGTAAAACCAGACCCAGAGAGCATTCCCATAATTTCAAGAACTCTTCCATAATTTATAGCCTTGTCTCCTCTAACATAAATTCTAGTGTCTGTTCTATTATTAGATACTGCTAATATTTTTATTATCAAATTATTAAATTCAACCTTAGTTTCTTGTATAAAAATTTCACCTTTAGAATTAATCGTTAAAGTTAAGGGTTCGTTTTCCTCAGGAAGTGTATCAGCTGATGTTTCTGGCAAATCTACCTGAACACCGACAGTTAGCAGGGGTGCTGTAACCATAAATATTATTAGCAAAACCAACATAACGTCGACGAATGGTGTTACATTTATTTCACTCATAGGATCATTTCTTGAACTTTTTAGCTTAAATGCCATTTATAAAATCGATATAAATCTTCTTGAAAAATTTTCTAACTTTTGTGCATATTTTCGTGAGTCTAAACTAAATTTATTATAAGCAATCACAGCAGGAATTGCAGCTAGCAAACCAAGAGCTGTAGCAAATAATGCTTCCGCTATTCCAGGTGCTACAATTGCTAAACTAGTATTTCTTGATATTGCAATTGACTGAAATGAATTCATTATTCCCCATACAGTACCAAATAATCCAATAAATGGAGTTGTAGATCCAACTGTAGCTAAAAAACTATTATATTTTTCAACTACTACCATTTGTTTTTCAATATTTACTTCCAAAACACTTGTTAGTCTTTCGGCTATATTTGATTTAGATCTGGTTTTCATAACTGTTTGCATTGAACTTTTAAAT
>CABZTP010000014.1:0-28198 GCA_902528735.1 uncultured Pelagibacteraceae bacterium | reverse complement strand
AATTTTATTCCCTCAAAAGATATTTTCTCCACAATAAAGTTTAGTTTTTCTGTATTAGAAAAAAGAATGAGAGAATTAGCATTTCTAAACAAAGGTATAAAAATTATTTTAAGTGATTTAAGGCAAAAAAAAACTAAAACTTTAGAATTTAAATTTGATGGAGGAATTTCTGAATTCGTTCAATTTGTTGATGAAAAAAAAGAGAGTTTAAAAAATAAAAATGACAATGATCTTTTTAAAAAACCTATCTATATAGAAGGTGTAAAAAACAGCATAGATGTTCAATGTTCGTTAAAATGGAATGCGGGATACAGCGAAGAAGTATTGCCTTATACAAATAATATTTATCAAAAAGATGGAGGTACCCATCTTTTGGGTTTCAGAAGTGCATTAACAAGAGTTGTAAATAAATATGCTAATGAACAAAACTTGCTTAAAAAAAATAAAGTATCTTTATCAGGAGACGATGTTAAAGAGGGATTAACGTCTGTTCTTTCTGTCAAGATTCC
The DNA here is from genome assembly GCA_902528735.1 of uncultured Pelagibacteraceae bacterium. Classification (GTDB taxonomy): domain Bacteria; phylum Pseudomonadota; class Alphaproteobacteria; order Pelagibacterales; family Pelagibacteraceae; genus Pelagibacter. Next base: position 27,689 of record CABZTP010000014.1, on the reverse strand, counting down.
TGATCCTAAATTTTCATCTCAAACAAAAGATAAGTTGGTCTCATCTGAAGTAAGAAATATTGTTGAAACTATCATAAATGAAAAACTTTCAATCTGGTTTGATCAAAATCCATCGATTTCAAAGATTATTTTGACTAAAATTATTCAGGCTGCTGTTGCTAGAGATGTAGCCCGAAAGGCAAGAGAAAACGTAAGAAGAAAAGGAGCTTTGGAATTAACAGGATTGCCTGGAAAGCTAGCAGATTGCCAAAACTCTAAACAAGATGGTACTGAATTATTTATAGTTGAGGGAGATTCTGCTGGTGGATCAGCAAAACAGGGAAGAAACCGCGAAAACCAAGCTGTTTTACCTCTACGAGGAAAGATATTGAATACATTTACTGAATTAAATGGATCGAAAAAAAATGGTAATTCAAACGATTTAAGAACTAAAAGTCTAGCAAAAATGATCTCATCAAATGAAATAGTTACACTAATAAACGCATTAGGCCTTGATCCAAAAAATGAAGATATTGATTTAAAGGATTTAAGATATGGAAAAATAATCATTATGACAGACGCAGATGTTGATGGTTCACATATAAGAGCTTTGTTACTAACATTTTTTAATAACAAACCATTTGATAAACTAATTGAATTTGGACACGTCTATCTTGCCCAGCCACCATTGTTTAAAATCAACAAAGGAACTAAAAGTATATATATTAAAGATGAAATTGAACTTGAAAACTATCTTATAAAAAACTCCAAAGATTTAAAAAAATACAAAAAAAATTCTAAAGAATTTGAAAAAATTCTTCAAATTGAGAAATCAAAACTTAATATACAAAGATTTAAAGGACTTGGAGAAATGAACCCAGATGAGTTATGGAATACAACTTTAAATCCTGAAACAAGAAACTTATTACAAGTACAGTATTCAAAAAATATAAAGAAAGACCATGACTTGATACAAACTTTAATGGGGAATGATGTTTCATCAAGAAAAGATTTTATTATTGAAAATGCAATTAATGTTTCTAATTTAGATATTTAGATGGATTTAAAACAATCTGTCAAAACAGCATCATTGAATAAATCGACATATATCAATTTAAGATGGATTGGAATTTTAGGTCAATTTATAACAATTAATTCTGTAAAATTTATATTTGGTTTTGAATTTAATTTTATTTTGTCTAACGTAATAATTTTTATTGGAGCTTTAAGTAATTTATATTTAATCTATTTTTACAAAAAGCCTTTACTCACAAATATTACTTCTTTTAATTTCCTTTTTCTTGATATTATTCAGTTAAGTGCTCTACTTTATTTGTCTGGAGGTATTTTAAATCCTTTTTCAATATTCCTTTTGATACCTAGTGTGTTTGCTTCTTCAAACTTAAATATTAAAACTAATATTCCTTTGATTTTTATTACTTTAATTTTGATTATATTCTTAACATTCTATCACCATGATCTTCCAAAACCATTAAATGAATTTAGAATTAGTTTATATTATTATTATGCAATTCCTTTAGCATTAATAATTGCTCTAATTTTTTTAAATTATTTTGCTTTTATTTTCGGACAAGAAACAAACTTAAGAAAAGATGCGTTAGATAAAATTCAAGAAGTAATATCTAAAGAACATGAACTTGTTTCTTTGGGCGGTCAAGCTGCCGCTGCCGCCCATTCATTTGGAACTCCTCTTTCAACAATAAAAATTATCTCTCATGATTTATTTGATCAATTTAAAGACAATAACGAAGTGAAAAAAGATCTAGAATTGTTAGTTAGCCAAGTTGATAGATGCAACGTAATATTAAAAAAACTAACTTTAAATCCGGCTATCGAAGATGATTTTCTTGATAAAAATAAAACACTCTATGATTATATTAATGAGATTGTGAATTCATTTAAGGAAATTTCTAATAAGAATTTTAATGTTGATAAGGAACAAGATTCTAATTCTTTTGAAATACTCAAATCTGTTGAAATTGTATATGGCTTAAGAAATTTCATAGGAAATGCAAATAAATTTGCAAATGAAAATATTTATATCTCTATAAGAAGTGATAGCCAAAATACCGAAATTACAATTGAGGATGATGGTCCTGGAATACCTAAAGATATATTAAACAAGATTGGCGAACCTTATATAAAAACGCTTAAGACTAAAGATAGTAAGAAATCTGGACTTGGACTAGGTATATTTATTGGAAAGACCCTACTAGAAAAAAATTCGGCTAAAATAATAATTAGAAATTCAGAAACAAGAGGAGGAGCTGAAGTAAAAATTGACTGGGAAAATAAAAACTTAAAAAAATTAGTGTAATTTATTATTGTTTTCAAATAATCCACTAAGCTGACTAATCATTACATCTCCAAGCTCTTGTACGTCAGCTATCTTTATCGCTTTTTTGTAGTATCTTGAAACATCATGGCCTATTCCAATTGCAAGTATTTCTATATCACTATTTTTTTCGATTGATTTAACAGTTTGTTTAAGATGTTTTTCTAAAAAATCTCCTGAATTAACAGATAATGTTGAATCATCAACTGGCGCCCCATCCGATATAACCATAAGAATCTTTCTTTCCTCTTTTCTCTTTTTAAGTCTGTTAAAAGCCCAAGTAATTGCCTCACCGTCTATATTTTCTTTAAGCAAACCCTCTTTAAGCATTAAACCTAAATTTTTTTTTGATTGTCTCCAATGAGTATCTGCAGATTTATAAATTATATGTCTTAGATCATTTAATCGGCCTGGATTTTTTAATTTTCCATGTTTATTCCATTTTTCTCTGCTCTTGCCGCCCTTCCAATTTTTAGTAGTAAATCCAAGAATTTCTACTTTAACAGAGCATCTTTCCAATGTTCTAGATAATATATCTGCACAAAGAGCTGCAATAGTAATAGGCCTGCCTCTCATTGACCCAGAATTATCTATAAGTAAAGTTACAACCGTATCTTTAAACTCTAAATCTTTTTCTTTTTTGAAAGAAAGAGAATTATAAGGATCTATAATTATTCTTGGTAATTTTGAACTGTCTAATAAACCTTCTTCGAGATCAAATTCCCAAGATCTATTTTGCTTTGCAAGTAATTGTCTTTGTAATTTGTTTGCAAGTTTTGTAATTATATCTTGGAAACTTGTTAGCTGTTGATCTAAATTTTTTCTTAATTTTGAAATTTCCTCTGAATTTTCTAAAGTTTCAGCTTTTTCTGTCTCATCAAATTCTGATGTGTATATTTTGTATTCTTTATTGCTTATACCTAAATTTTTTTTTTGAACGATATTCTCAATTTCGTTATTTTCTGCATCGTCATTCCCAAGCTGTTCATCAAGTCTAAATTCATTCATTTCATCAGAACTATCAACGCCTTCATTTATACTTTCTTCCTCCTTATCCTGAGATTCACCACTATCTGCTTTTTGATCATCATTTGAATTATTATTTTCATTTTCATCTTCATTCTGTTCTTCTTTTTTATCTTCTTCTTCAGACTCAAAAATTTCCATACTTTGTAAAATTTCTGACATTTTAGAATTATATATGTCTTGATTTTCTGCGTTTTCTCTTAAAAAATTTATATGTTTATCAAGTGATTTTTCAAAATCATCTTTCCAATACGATAAAATTTTATCAGCACTCTTAGATAAGTTTATATTCATTATTTTATTAAGCATGTAATACTCAAATGCCTCAGAAATATTAGACTCTTCTTTACTTTTTATGTTTTCAGATCTTGCCATTCTAATTTTATTATTATATTGAGAAATCAAATTTTTTGATATTCCTTTCATCATTTGTGAGCCTAAAAGTTCATATCTTATTTTTTCAGAAATTTTATAAAGTGTATGACAAGTCGGTGTCCTAGGAATATTCTGCTCCAATGTAGAGTTATTGGAAAATTTCCTTTTTAACGCTTCAGAATCGGCTTCTGCTCTTAATTTAGTAAAATTTTCTTTATCTTTTAAATTATCAAATTTAGAAATATTAAATTCTTTTTTATTTTTTTTAATATTTAATTGATTTGTTTCTTCTGAAATCGCTTTAATTGTAGAATTTAGAGCATGCTTGAACTGCTCTTTTATTAAGTCATCTTTATTCATCAAACTTGAATATTAATCATAGATTCTGGAAGTTCTTCACCAAAACATCTTTGATAATACTCTGCTATTGTATTTTTTTCTACTTCGTCGCATTTGTTTAAAAATGTTACCCTGAATGCATAGCCCACATCTTTAAATATTTCAGAATTTTCTGCCCAGTGAAGGACTGTTCTCGGACTCATAACTGTTGAAATATCTCCGGCCATAAAGCCTTTTCTTGTAAGTGTTGCAACTTTAATCATACTTGCAACTCGCTCTTTACCTTTATTGTTGTCTAGTGACTTGTTTTTACTAATAATTATTTCCATCTCTTTTTCTAAAGCTAAATAGTTTAAAGTTGTAACAATGTTCCATCTATCCATTTGCCCCTGGTTAATTTGTTGTGTTCCGTGGTATAAACCAGTTGTATCTCCCAAACCAACAGTATTTGAAGTAGCAAATAATCTGAAGTATTTGTTTTGTTTTATCACTTTATTCTTATCTAATAATGTAAAGTTACCCTCTGCTTCTAAAACTCTCTGAATTACAAACATTACATCAGGTCTACCAGCATCATATTCATCAAATACTAAAGCTATTGGATTTTGTATTGACCAAGGAAGAATTCCTTCCTTAAATTCTGTAACTTGTTTTCCATCTTTTATTACAATTGAATCTTTACCAATTAAATCTATCCTACTAACATGGCTATCTAAATTAATTCTAATACATGGCCAATTTAATCGGGCTGCAATTTGCTCTATATGTGTTGATTTTCCAGTACCATGATAACCTTGAACTAAAACTCTTTTATTGAATGAAAAACCAGAAAGGATAGCTAAAGTTGTATCTTTATCAAATTTATAGGTTTTATCTATCTCAGGCACATAATCAGTTTTTTTTGAAAATGCTTCCACCTCCATATCAGAGTCGATTCCAAAAGTTTGTTTTATTGATAGTTTAATATCTGGTGTATGCTCAATATTTGTTGTCAATTTTATCCTTATACGTATTTTTTAGTTGGGTATAAGCTAGAGTAATAATCTTAAGCTTATCTTCAAATTTTTTATTTCCAGCATTCATATCAGGGTGAAATTTTTTGACAAGTCTTTTGAATTTTTCCTGTATTTTGGGCCATTTTAAACCAGCTGTTACTCCTAAAATTTCAAAAGCTTTGAGATCATTACTATTAAATTTAAATTTATTCATATGATTAAATTTATTGAATTCTTTAAATTTTCCATCTTCATCTTTTAGTGTGTTGTTCCATAATATTTTAAAAAAATTATCTGAAGAACTAAAACTTTGTGTTGGTTTATGCCATGTGATGTCAGATTTTAGAAAATTTATAACTTGATCATCGCTCATTCCTGAAAAATAATTCCAACTTTTGTTAAATTCCTTTACATGATTAAGGCAGAGAAGCCTATATTCTTTACTATTATCCTTTTCTTTTGGAGCTCTATAAAGCCCCTCTTCGTTACAATTATTCCATTCACAAATATTTTTCATATTATATATTATCTAACTTAATGGATATTAATAAAATTTCAAAAAAAATTGAAAGTAAACTTTTGAGTGACACTTCAATAAGAGATGTAAAGATAATTGATAATACTTTTAAACATTTAAAACATAGTTCTCATCAAAAAGGTAAATTTCACATTAAATTAGAAATAAATTCTGATTTGTTAAAAAATAAAAATAGAGTTGAATCTAACAAGGTAATTTATAAAATTTTAAGCGAGGAACTTAAGACTGATATTCACTCTTTACAAATTAGCTTTACTTAGTTCATGTATTAAGAAATTATTTAATTGAGCAGTATTTGCCTGATAATTGAGGTTTAGCTTACCAAAATTACTCAATAATATTAAATTGATACTATCAGATTTGTTCTTTTTATCACTTTTCATAAAATTTAAAATAGATGGGATTTTTCTTTTACCAAAAAGGTTTAGATAATTATTTTTAATTTTAATTCTTCTAATATGATTTTTTATCAATTCTGAGTTTTTTAGAGAAATAATTTTTACATCCTTACTAAAATTTATTGCGTTCATCAAACCAAATATTACTGCTTCTCCATGATTTAATTTTTTTGAATATCCTAGTGTTGCCTCGTATGCATGTGCAAAGGTATGACCAAGATTTAATGATTTTCTTAAATTTTTTTCCTTTTCATCTTTTTCTATAATTCTTTTTTTCAACAAACAGCTATTTAATATAGCATTCATAATAAAACTTTCTTTTAAATTTAAAATTTTATTTAGATTTTTATCTAAATATGTAAAATTTGTTTTACTATCTATTAAACTACTTTTTAATATTTCTGCATATCCACATATAATTTCTCTTCTAGGCAAAGAATTTAATAAATTAATATCTGAGATTACCAAATCAGGTTGATAAAAACTTCCAACAAGATTTTTCCCAAATTTATTGTTAATACCAGTCTTTCCACCTATTGATGAGTCAACCTGAGCTAATAAAGTTGAGGGTATATTAATGAATTTTATGCCTCTTTTAAAAGTACTTGCTGCATATCCTACAACATCACCCGTTATGCCACCGCCAAAAGAAATTATACAGTCATCTCTGAAAAAGTTTTTATTAAACAAAGCGTTATGTATTTTATTAATACTTAGATAATTTTTATTTTTTTCGTTAGCATTAAAGCTTAGTGTATAAAATTTTCTATTTTTAAAGTTTTTGATAATTAATTTAATAAATTTTTTTGGAATTTTATTATCAATTACAATCAAACATTTTGAAAATATTATTTTTTTTTTTTTTAATATTAAATTTAAATTTGAGATTAAATCTGGACCAATATGAACTTCATAATTTTTACTTTTGGTTTTAACTTTTATTATTTTTGATTTCATACTTTTTTATAATTTTATTGGCTATTTCATATTTATCTAATTGGTCGCAATTAATTGTAAAATCTGCAAAGCTGTATATTTTAGCCCTTGCATTAAATAGATTTTCTAAATCTGTTTCACTTAAGCCCATAGCTAAAGGTCTTTTTTTACTACCATTTATTCTCTTCAATATTATATCTTTTTTCCAATTTAACCAAAAGGTTAAAGAGTTTTTGTTACATTCTTTTCTTATATTTGAATTAATATAAGCTCCACCACCTAATGATAAAACACGTTTTTCACTTTTCAGATATGATATTGTAATTTTTTCTTCACATTCACGAAAGTACTTTTCACCTTTTTTTTTGAATATATCTGCAATCTTCATTTTTTCTTTTTCCTCAATTTCAATATCTATATCAACAAATCTAAGTTTCATTTGTTTAGAAATTAATTTCCCAATTAAAGTTTTTCCAGAACCCATCATACCCACTAAAACTAGATTTTTACTTAATTCCATATATTTCTAAGTTGAAAAAACACAAATATGTCTTATTTTGAATTTACAAAATTATATGCTTTTAAAACATTATACTACATAGGAATATATCAAAATATGAAATTTGCAATTAAAGCCGGTATAATTTTTTTTATACTAATTTTATCTGTTGTTATTTTAAGCCAGATTAATTTTCCATCTCCAAATAAAAAAATCGAAGTGATACTACCTAATGAAAATTTTAAAACTATTAAGTAAGATAATATCGCAATTAACTTTAGCTTTATTATTTCTTAATTATTCATTTGCAAATGAACCTATTGATATATGGAAAATTGAAAAAAAAGATATTGATAAAACTGATAACTCAATTTCAAATATACAAGAAGTTAATACTCTAAACAATAACTCAGCACTTTCAGTAAAATCTAATCCTGAAATAGTAATTAATGAAGCCGTTGAATCGTCATCTATAAAATTAGCTGGCTTATATGATCCAGCTCAAAATGGTTTAAAAATTGATATGTGGTCAAATAGTGATGGTACTTTAATTAAAACCATTTTAAATAAAAATTTAAATAAGAATTTATCTGAATTCTCAAAAAAAATACTAGATATAGCTTTATTAACAAATTCTTATATTCCAACAAATAACATTACTGAAGAAGAATTTTTAGAATTTAAATTTACCCATTTAATTAAGAAAAAAGATTTTGAACTAATTAAAGATTTTTTAATTAACAACACTGAAGTTCCTAATAAAAATAAATTAATTAAATTTTATGCTGATTATTATCTTTCCAAATCCGAATTAAAAAAAGCTTGTGAAATTTTTAATATAAGTGAAGTGTTATCTGATAATTATTTAAATAACTTTAAAATTTATTGCTTAATTTTAGAAGAAAAAAAAGAACAAGCTCAATTGCTATTTGATTTATCAAAAGAATTAGGAGAAATTGATACATTTTTTGAGAATAAATTTAACATAATGATGGGTTATGAGGATAAAGACGAAATCATTTCAGATGAAAGTATTTTATATTTTCACTTATCTCATAAAACAAATAATGAATTTAATTATGAGCCAAAAATAAATTCACCAAGATATATTTGGAGTTATTTATCATCTTCAAATATTCTAAAAAATGCTAGTTCTTTTGATATTGACAGTCCAGATGAGCTAAGATTATTGGAAAGAGCCACTCATGAAGGAGTTTTTGAAGAGTCAGAATTATTAGATACTTACAAAAAATTTCAATTTAATTTAACTCAACTTTTAAATGCTAGAGAAGCTTATAAATTACTTCCAGACTATGAAGGTAGAGCATTATTGTACCAAAGGTTATTACTATCTGTAGATATAGAGCAAAGGTTAGATATGGTATCTGAGATAAAAAAATCTTTTCAAAAATCTAAATTGGAAAATGCATTTGATAATGAGATAAAAATAATACTTAAGAATATAAATGAAAATGATGTCCCAGCAAATTTTACAACATTTTATGAAAATAATATTGAAAATAAGTTAACACAAAAGAGAAAGATTAAATTTAATAATAAAAAAATACACCAATCAAAACTACTAAATTACTTTTTAAATAAAACTAGTCTGCCAAGAGCCGAAAAAGAAACAAATGATTTTTTAAAAAAAATTAAAAGAGATAAAAAATATGTCTTTTCAACAAAGGATATAATTCTAATAGAGTCACTTAAATCTGATGGAATTAAAATAGATAAAAAATATTCAAACCTCTACAAATACAATTTCACTTTTTCTCCTGATATACAACAAATGTTATCAAACGGAGAATTGGGATTATTACTAATCAAAATTGTTGATATTATTGGCGAAAAAGAGCTTGAAGATCTTGATATTGATACAGTAAATTTGCTGGTTTCAACCATGAATCAAATAAAGAATGCTGATTTAAGAAATGAAATTCTAATAGAAGTCTTACCTTTAAAGGTCTAAATAATAAAAAATATGTCTGTAAGAGAATTAATAACAGTACCCGATGATACGCTTAGAAAAATATCAGAGCCACTAAATAAATTAGAGTTAAATGAAAAAAAACTTATAAAAGATTTATTTGAAACCATGTATCACCATAACGGCATAGGTTTAGCAGCAGTTCAAGTAGGTATACATAAAAGAATCATCGTTTTAGATGTTTCAAAAAAAGACGATGAAAAGAAACCATTATGTTTTATTAATCCAGTAATAAAAAAAATAAGCCAAAAAACTTCTATTTATGAAGAGGGATGCTTATCAATACCAAATACATTTATTGAAATAGAAAGACCCAAGATTTGCACTATTTCTTATGTAGACCAAGAGGGAGCAAAAAGAGAAATGGATTGTGATGGACTTCTTGCAACCTGTATACAACATGAAATAAATCATTTAGATGGAAAATTAATAATTGATTATTTATCTAAAATTAAGAAAGATTTAATAATAAAAAAATTATCTAAACAAAAAACTTCAAATAGAGTTGTTGTTTAAATGACAAATATAGTTTTTATGGGTACGCCAAAATTTGCTGTACCAATTTTAAGACATTTATCTAATAAATTTAATATTAAATGTGTATTTACCCAACCACCTAGTAAATCAAATAGAGGTCAAAAATTTATGAAATCCCCAATTCACATAAGCGCAGAAGAACTTAATTTAAAAATTAAAACACCAAAAAATATTGATGAAGAATTTGAATATTTAAAAGAACTAAATTTAGATCTTGGAATTGTAGTTGCTTATGGTCAGATTCTTCCAAAGAAAGTTTTAAATTTAAGTAAAAAAGGGTTTTTAAATATTCATGCTTCATTATTACCTAAATGGAGAGGAGCAGCCCCAATACAAAGATCAATATTGAGTAATGAAAAAGAAACAGGTGTATCATTTATGAAAATTAATGAAAAGTTAGACTCAGGACCAACATGTAGCAAATATAAAGTACAAATTTCAGACCAAGATAATACTGAAATTTTATCAGAAAAATTATCCAATCTTAGTGCAGAAAAAATTATTGAAAACGTACAGAAAATTTTAAAGAACGAAGCAATTTTTGAGGTTCAAAATGAAGCACAAGCAACATATGCAAAAAAAATCAATAAAAATGAGGGAAAAATAAATTGGAAAGAGGATGCTTATATTATTCTCGCAAAAGTTAATGGTCTATATCCTCAGCCGGGTTGTTGGTTTAATTTTGAAAATAACAGATATAAAATTCTGAAAGCAGTATTATCAGGACAAAACAAAAAACCAGGTGAAATACTTGATGAAAAACTAACAATTTCTTGTGGGTCCAAATCAATTAAAGTGATTAAAATTCAAAGAGAAGGGAAAAAACCTCAGTCTGTTGAGGATTTTCTCTTAGGTAGTAAATTAAAAAAAGGTGTCATATTAAGTAATGATTAGATACCAATTGCTTGTCGAATATGTTGGAACATCATTTATTGGTTGGCAAAGCCAGAAGCATGGAAAATCTATTCAAAAAACTATACAAAATATACTTTGCAAGATTCTAAAGGAAAAAATTAAAATTCATGGGTCTGGACGAACAGATAAAGGTGTACATGCTATAGAACAATCAGCTCACTTCGATTGTAAAAAAAAAATAATTGATATTAAAAAATTAATAAATTCTTTAAATTATTTTCTTAATAAGAAAAATATTTCAATACTTCAAATAAAACTAAAAAAAAATAATTTTCATTCAAGATTTTCAGCCAAAGAGAGAATATATTTATATATAATTAGAAATGATCATTCACCATCTATGATAAATCATAATAGAGAATGGAATATAAAAAAAAGATTAGATGTAAGTTTAATGAAGAAAGGAGCAAAAAAATTAATTGGAACTCATGATTTCTCTACTTTTAGAGCGGCGAATTGTAGTGCAAAGAATTCAATAAAAACAATTAAAGAAATACAAATTTTAAAGTCCAAAAAGCAAATTAAAATAAGAATTAAATCTCAATCTTTTTTAAAAAGTCAGGTGAGATCAATTGTTGGGTCCTTAAAGTATTTATCTGAAAATAAATGGGATTTAAAAAAGTTCGAAAAAGTTTTTAATTCAAAAGATAGAAAAAATTGTGCACCTCTAGCCCCGCCAAATGGATTATACCTTGAAAAGGTAATTTATTAGTTTTTTTTGTTGCTTATTGCAAATTTTTTATTAATTCTCCATCTCGACTCAGCTCTAACTATATAACCACAACAATTTTTCTCTCTACACTTACATGGAAATTGCTTATAATCTTTATCATATCCAAATCCATAATCGCAAGTAAGCTCTTCACCTTTTTTTATATTCTTTACAGATGTGATCCATATCTTTAAACCTTTACCTTCATACTCACAATTATTATCACACGAGTGATTAATCAATCCTGCTATATTCCAAGGAAAATCACCATCTAAGGTATATCTTTTATTAAGAGTGAATAAATAAATAGGTTTTGAGTTATCATATTTATCAGATTCATCTATTTGTTTGTTAGTTACAATTTTACCGATATAGTCGATAATTTTTGTTCCAGCTTTTATATCTTTTGAAGCATACAATCCTCTACCTTTTCTATCAATATTGGATTTCTTAATTTTATATAGTTTCATTAATTTTCTATTTAGATATTTGAATTATTCAATCAATTAAATTCCATAAGTGCATCTACATGTCTTCGTGTACTTTCTTGTAAAGCTTTTAAATCGTATCCTCCTTCAAGAATAGATACAATATTTCCGTTACAAAATGATTTTGAGATTTGCAAAGTTCTTTGTGTGATTAAGTAAAAATCTTCTGAATTTAATTTTAATTGCGCAAGGGGATCATTATCATGAGCATCGAAACCTGCAGAAAATAGTAAAAATTCTGGCTTAAATTCTTGGATTTTCTTTAAAACATTTTCGTAAGCATTTAGGTACTCATCACCAGTCGTTCCAGCTTTTAGAGGAATATTTAAAATATTATTGTACTTACCGACTTCTTTTTCGGAGCCAGATCCTGGGTAATAAGGATACTGGTGAGTTGATACATATAAAACATTTTTATTATCAAAAAAAATATCTTGTGTTCCATTTCCATGATGTACATCAAAGTCAATTATAGCAATTTTTTTATATCCATATTTTTTTATCAAATAATTTGCTCCAACAGCCACATTATTATAAATACAGAAACCCATTGCTCTTTCTTTTTCAGCATGGTGTCCTGGTGGTCTTACACAACAAAAAGCATTTTTATATTTTTTTTGCTCGACCCCATCAATTGCAGCAATAATTGATCCTACTGCATCTTTAGTAGCATCTTTACTCCCAGGTGAAACAATCGTGTCTCCGTCAAGAAAATTAAATCCATTTTTGGGGAATGAATTATTAACCATTTTAATATAATCTGATGAATGAGTTGTAATCAAAAGTGATTCATCAAATTCATTAGGTTTTTCCCAGACTAAATTTTTATTATCTAGTCTTTTAAAATTTTCAATTATAGCAGTAACTCGATCAATTTTTTCAGGGTGACCGTCACCAGTATCATGATTATGATAAGTATCTGAAGTTATTAGACCGGTTTTCACTCGAAATAATTTTCTAAGATATTTTTATATATTAAAGTTAATTTTTTTAAATCTGTTAATGCAACTGCTTCATCCACTTTATGCATTGTTTTTCCTACTAACCCAAACTCTAAACAGGGGGAAATCTTTCTGATGAATCTTGCATCAGATGTACCACCGGTTGTTGAGAATTTAGGTTTTATTTTTGTAATTTTTTTTATGGTATCCTGAATCATAAATGTTGTTGCATTTGGCTTAGTTATGAATGCTTCACCAGAGACATAGTATTCTATACTGTATTTGGATTTATTTTTAATACAAATTTTTTTAATAATTTTATTTAACTTTTTTTTCAAAGAAGATGAGGTATGTTTATTATTAAATCTTATATTAAAATTTGCATCTGCTAATCCTGGAATTACATTATCAGCTGGATTGTTAATATTTATTTGAGTAACTTCCAAATTTGTCGGCTGAAAGTCTTTTGTTCCTTTATCAAATTTAATTTCTTTTAACTCTTTTAAAATTTGAACAAGTGCAGTTGACGGATTATTAGCTCTTTTAGGATATGCAACGTGTCCTTGTACTCCAATCACAGATAATTTACCGGTTATACTTCCTCTCCTACCAATCTTGATCATTTCACCAAGTTTATTTGGATTAGTTGGTTCCCCTACTAAACAAAAACTTATCTTCTCATTTTTTTTCTTTAAATATTCAACAACTTTTTTAGTGCCATTAATTGCTACACCTTCTTCATCACCAGTAATTAAAAGACTGATTGAACCATTAAATTTTTTTTTTTTATAAATAAAACTGCTAACCCCAGCAACAAATGCTGCAACAGAGCTTTTCATATCATTGGCACCTCTTCCAATTAAATGACCATGTTTAACTGATGGTTTAAATGGATTTATTGTCCAATCTTTTAAATTTCCAGCAGGTACAACATCCAGATGGCCTGCATAACAGAAATTTAAACCTTTTGTGCCAAGCCTTGCGTAAAGATTTTTTACTGGTTTTGTATTTTTTTCCTTAAATTCAAGTATTTTTGTTTTAAATCCAAGTAACTTCAATTTTTTTTCTAAGAAATTCATTACCCCAGCATCAATTGGTGTAACCGATGGAAATCTAATTAGCTCTTTCGCTAATTGAAGTTCATTTAATCTTTGCATTTTATTCTCTTAAAAGATCATTAATAGATGTTTTTGATCTAGTTTTTTCATCTACTTGTTTGATTATTACTGCACAATATAGCGAAGGTGCATTTGAATTATTTTTATCTGGCAAAGAACCAGGAACTACTACAGAGTAAGGAGGAATTTTACCGTAGCTTATTTCGCCTGTTTTTCTATTTACAATTTTTGTAGATTGACCGATATACATACCCATACTTAAAACTGTACCTTCACCAACTATTACTCCTTCTACAACTTCTGACATAGCTCCTAAAAAAACATTGTCTTCAATAATTGTTGGTAAAGCTTGAGCAGGCTCTAACACACCTCCTACACCACTTCCGGCTGAAATATGGCAATTTTTTCCTATCTGAGAACAACTACCTGCTCTTGCAAAAGTATCTATCATGGTGCCTTCATCAATATATGCACCTATATTTACGTAACACGGCATTAAAACTGCATTTTTACCAACAAAAGATCCTTTTCTCACAGGGGAATTAGGAACCATTCTGAAACCTGCTTTCTCATGATCTCCTTTTGACCAACCTGCTGTTTTACCTTTTAAAAGATGTGCCTTATCATACCAACTGCTGTAAGGACCATTCAAATTTTCCATTGGATACATTCTAAAACTTAACATAATTGCTTTTTTTATATGCTGATGGGTTATCCACTCTCCATTGATTTTTTCAGCTACTCTAACCTTTCCACTATCTAAGTCATCAATAATTTGATTAACGGTATTTTTTAAATTCTCGTCTGAGCTTGGACTGACTTGGTCTCTATTTTCCCAAGCATCATTAATTGTTTTTTCTATACTCATAAATTTAAGAGTTTTTTAATAACCTTATTTCTTTTAAAAATAAAGAGAGATTTTGGATTTTATAGTCGAT
Source organism: uncultured Pelagibacteraceae bacterium (assembly GCA_902528735.1). Lineage (GTDB taxonomy): Bacteria > Pseudomonadota > Alphaproteobacteria > Pelagibacterales > Pelagibacteraceae > Pelagibacter. Next base: position 12,609 of record CABZTP010000014.1, on the reverse strand, counting down.
GTAATCTTTATCAGACTCTTTTTTACCCCAGTATTCATTATTGATAAGCCAAGCTGTTATGGTTCCTCTCTCTTTACCTATTGATAAATTTTTAGCTATATCTTCGATATAAAGAGTTTCTTTTGGGTCAATCTTAAATTTATCAACCATAAGATCAAACGCTTTAGCCTCAGGCTTAGGGTGATATTTTGCATCTACAATATCAAATATGTCTTTAAATTGATCTTCAATACCAAGAGTTTTCACTATGTTTTTTACATGAGCTTGACTTCCATTTGTGAATACAAATTTATTTAAATTTATATTTTCAAGCTCATTTCTCAAAACTACATCTTTTTCCATAAAAGAAAGATCAATATCATGTACGTATTCTAAGAATTCCTCAGGAGGAATATCATGATGAATCATCAATCCATTTAAGCTTGTGTTGTATTTATGAAAATAATTTCTTTGTAATTCTTTAGCTTTTGCAAAATCTAAATTAAGTTTATTTGAGATATATTTTGTCATTCTTTTGCTGACTTGACCAAAAACAGCTTCTAAATCATTATATAAAACACCATCACAATCAAATAAAATATTTTTTATATTTTTTAGTTTATTCATTTTCTTATCAAGGTTCCTGCACCCTTATCAGAAAGCAATTCATACAATATTGAATGAGGTTTTCTCCCATCAACTATAACAACTCCCCTGACACCATTAGATATTGCATCCAAACAAGTATTAATTTTTGGTATCATTCCACCAGTAATAATATTATTTTTTAACATTTCGTTTGCAAGATCTAGATTAATTTCAGATATTAAATTTTGATTTTCATCTAGAACTCCATCTACATCTGTCATTAAAAGAAGTCTTCTAGCATTAAGTTCTTTTGCAATCGATCCAGCCGCTACATCTGCATTTATATTATAAACTTTTTCATCATCACCCAATCCTAATGGAGCAACAATTGGAATTTGTTGATTATTTATTAATTTTAAAATTTTCTCTTTATTGATTTTTTTTGGTATGCCAACATAACCCAATTCTTCATTTTCTGGAACTATGTTAATAATATTATTGTCTCTTGGCGAGATTGAGCAAACATTAGATTTTTTAGATTTTAATTCTTGTATTATTTCTGTGTTGAGATCTAATAAGGCTTCTTCTATATGATGTATTGTTCTTTCATCTGAAACTCTGAGTCCTTTAACAAATCTTGTTTCGATATTATTTTCATCTAATTTTTTTTTTATATTTTTCCCTCCTCCATGAACAACGATTGCTGACAAACCAATCTTATTTATTATAGATATATCCTCTATAAATTGATTGAATAATTTTTTCTCTAATAAAACAGATCCACCACATTTAATGACTATAACTTCAGACTCGTATTTATTTATATACTTTTCGACTTCATTAATATTTGGTCCATCTTTTGGAATAATCTTAGCTAATTCCATTGACTAAACTGTTTTAACTGAAGTTCTTTTCATAATTACATATTGTTGTGCCATGGTAAGCACGTTATTTATTGTCCAATATATAACTAGCCCTGAAGGAAAAGGCGCAAGTATAACTGTTAAGAAAACAGGAAAAAACATAAATATTTTTTGTTGAATAGGATCTGGTGGAGTAGGATTAAGTTTTTGTTGCATCCACATTGTTACACCCATAGCCACAGGCCATGCTCCAATAATAAGGAAAGATGGAACATCATATGGTAACAGACCAAATAAATTAAATAAACTTGTTGGATCTCGTTCACTTAAATCATTTATCCAGCCAAAGAAAGGCTGATGTCTCATTTCGATAGTTACAAACAACATTTTATAAATTGCAAAGAAAAATGGTATTTGTATCAAAATAGGCAAACACCCACTGACTGGGTTTACCTTCTCCCTCTTGTAAAGAGCCATCATTTCTTGTTGTAATTTCATTTTATCCTCTTTATGCAATTCTTTAAGTCTAACCATTTCAGGTTGAAGCACTTTCATTTTTGCCATTGATCTAAATGAGTAATTTGCTAGTGGAAAAAATAATACCCTTATACAGGCAGTGATAAGAATTATAGCAATTCCATAATTGCCGGTTAGTTTAAAGAAATAATCTGATATCAAAAATATAGGTTTAGTTAGGAAATATAAAAAGCCCCAATCAATGGCTAAATCAAATTTATTAATATTTAATTTTTCCGCGTAACCATCAACCACATCAACTTCTTTTGCAGCAACGATTACTTTTACTTGATTAGTTTTGCTTTCATTAGCTCCAACTTCGGTAGCATCTGTCTCTATGAAATTTGCTTTAAATTTATTTTTATAGTCAAAATCTGATCTAAAACTTTTATTGCTTTCAGGAATAAGGCTTGTTATCCAGTACTTATCAGTTATACCAAGCCATCCTTTAGTAGCATTTACTGAGTATTTCTTGTCAATAATATCATCGTAATCTTCCTCGACAAGATTATCATCAAAAACACCTAATAGACCTTCATGTAATATATAAAAGTCAGTTACATCAGGAGCTAAGTTTCTAATTATTTGTCCATAAGGATAAAAATTATAAGTACTCTGAGTATTGTTTGTGATTTTTTGGTTTACTGTAAATAAAAATTTATCGTCAATACTTATCTCTTTTTCAAAAGTTATGTTCTGTTTATTATTCCATATAAGTTTAACAGGGTTATTCGGAGATAGTAATTTATTACCTATTACCTCCCACTTAGTTTTTGAATTTGGAACATCTATATCCTTGTTATTTATAGCCCAACCAGTTTCAATATAATAACCGTTTTCAGATTCTTTCGGGTTTAACAAAACTACTTTATCTTCAGTATCTAATGTTTCTGTATATTTTTTGAAAATTAGATCATCTATCAGTGAACCTTCTAAAGAAATAGAACCTTTTATATTTTCATTTTCAAAAGTAATCCTCTCAACTTTATTTATTGCCTCATTTCTTGAAATTTTATTATTTTCAATGTTCTGCTCTATTTTCGGTGCTTCACTTACTTGGAGATTTTGTTTATTTTGATCACTATCTTTTATTTGATTTTGATTTGTAACTGGTGGAGCAAAAAATAATCCATAAAGAATTATTACTGCCGCACTAAGTGCAATTGCTGCGATTACATTTTTCGTATCCATTATTTTATATTTTTCTTCTTCACTGGATCTAAACCATGTCCACCACCTAAAAATTTAATTGGATGGCATGATAAAATTCTTTTAATTCCTTTATAACCACCTTTCATAACGCCGTATTCATTTAAACAATCAATAAAATATTCTGAACATGTCGGAAGATATCTGCAATTATTACCTAAAACTGGTGAAATTAAAAACTTATAAAACTTGATTATGTGTATTAAAATTTTTTTTATCATTTATTTAATTTTTTCAAATTCTCTGAATATTTTCACTTTAATAAATTTATACTCATCATCTAGAACTGTTTTTCTAGCAATTAATAAATAGCTATAATTTAAGTTTATTTTAATTTTTTTTAAAGCTTCATTCATTATATTTCTAAGCCTTCTTTTTATTTTATTTCTAATCACCGCGGTACCAATTTTTTTTTTCGTAATAAAGCTAATATTTAAATTTTTGTTACTTCTGCTTACTAAATTCCTATAAAATATTGTTGAATACTTATTTGAAGCTTTTCTTCCATTAAGAATAAATTTAAAATCTTCATTTTTAGATAGACTTTTCAATTTAACTTGCATCAAACAGTAAGTTTTTTTCTACCTTTGCTTCTTCTTCTTTTGATTAGTTTTTTTCCACCCTTAGTTTTCATTTTAGACCGAAATCCGTGTCTCCTTTTTCTAACTTTATTACTGGGTTGATATGTACGTTTCATTATAAGGCTACTTTTTTGTTAAATTTCGGTAGTTATACAATTTAATGTATATAAGTACAGCGATTTTTAATAAATTGTAAATAAATGCTTAATGAAAATAAATTAAAAATTCTTTTAGGAATTATCTATCTCTCTATAGTTTCAGCATTTTTACTTATATTTTTTAGTCATCTCTCTTTTGAAGATTTTTCAAGTTTCGAACTTATCAAAAATAATAGAGATAATTTAAATGAGATTAAAAATTCAAATCTTTTAATAACAAGTTTTCTATTTTTAGTAGGAGTAATTATTTGGGTGATGCTATTAGGCTTTGGTTCACCAGTATTTTTAGTTGGGGGATTTATTTTTGGAAAATGGATAGGTACTTTGTTAGTTGTATTTGGTTTGTCAATCGGTGCAACTTTACTATATATAACTGCAAATTATTTTTTTAAAGATTTAATAGAAAAAAAATTTTCATCTAAATTTTCTAATCTTAAAGATAAATTTAAGAAAAATGAGTTTACTTTTTTCTTAATATATAGATTTGTTGGCGGGATACCTTTTTTTATCTCTAATATTTTGCCTACATTATTTAATGTTAAGGTTAAAAATTTTTTCTTTGGATCTGTTATAGGTATGGCCCCACAATTATTTGTTGGAGCATCATTAGGATCCGGTCTTAACAAAGTAATTGAAAATAACGAAGAGCCTCCAAGTTTTTTTCAAATATTATTTACTCCAGATATCTATTTGCCTGTAATAGGTATAGCAATCCTAGTTTTGTTAGGTTTTTTTATAAGAAAAAAATTTTATAAATAGTCATGGTGCCCTCACCCAGAATTGAACTGGAAACTCATCCTTACCATGGACGTGTTATACCATTTAACTATAAGGGCCTTTCTTAATCATAATTAGTGTATAAAATTGTATTTTTCAAATTATTGCCTTAATTTTTTCTAAAAATCGGTTATATCTTAATAAGGTAAATGATATGGGAATTCACTACGATTATAAATCTACAAGAGGAGCTAAGGCTATGGAAAAGCAAGCTAAAAGAGAAAAAAAGCTTGCTGATAAAAAAGCCAAAAAATTAGCGAAGCAAGGTGATCCCAAAATTATAGAAGATAAAACTATTCCTATTGACCAGGTTATCACATTAGATCATCTTACCAATCCAGATAAAAAGTAATTTGATGGATAATAAGAAAGACAAAAAGGCTAAACTAGAGGAAGCTTTACGTAAAAATTTAAGAAAAAGAAAAGCATTTCAAAAAAAAAATAAAAAAACCAAATAAATGTCAGTTCAGTCAGATAAGTGGATAATTAAAATGGCAAAAGAATATAATATGATTTCACCATTTGAGGATAAACAAATGAGAGATGGTAAAATTTCATATGGTGTTTCTTCTTATGGGTACGATGCAAGAGTTTCTAATGAATTCAAAATATTTACAAATGTAAATTCAGAAATTGTTGATCCAAAAAATTTTAAACCAACTAATTTTGTAACTAAAGAGTTATCTGAGTGTATTATTCCACCAAACTCATTTGTTCTTGCTAGAACAGTGGAGTACTTTAAGATACCAAAAGATGTATTAGTTATATGCCTTGGAAAGTCTACCTATGCTAGATGCGGGATAATTGTTAATGTAACTCCTTTAGAGCCAGGTTGGGAGGGTCATGTAACACTTGAATTCTCTAATACTACACCATTACCGGCAAAATTATATGCAAATGAAGGTGTGGCTCAATTTATATTTTTAAAAGGCACTGAAAATCCAGAAGTTACATATGCAGATAGAAGTGGAAAGTATATGGGCCAAAAAGGAGTAACACTCCCAAAAATATAAAATGGATAAATTCAAAATCTATGGTCCTTCAAGGATCAGTGGTGAGGTATCAATTTCTGGAAGTAAAAATTCAGCACTCCCTATATTAGCTGCCACTATTCTTTTTGATAAACAGGTAACAATTAAAAACCTGCCAAGAGTTAGAGATGTAGATACAATGCTTAATTTGTTGAAGTCTTTAGGAAGTAAAATTAAGTTTAAAAATAAAAAAAAAATAGCAATTATTTCTAAGGGAAATAAAAATAAATTTTTTGCTCCATATTCTCTTGTTAAAACAATGAGAGCAGGAATATTAGTACTAGGCCCCTTATTGGCAAAATTAAAAAAAGCGAAAGTTAGTAGTCCAGGAGGGTGTAGTATTGGAGTAAGACCAATAGATATACATTTAGAAGCAATATCTAAACTTGGTGTTAAGTTCGAAATTGTTAAGGGATACGTATATGCAAGTGCAAACAAAGGATTAAATGGTTCAAATATCAGATTATCAAAAATATCGGTTGGAGCTACTGAAAATATTATTCTTGCCGCTTGCCTCGCAAAGGGGATGACAATAATAAGTAATTGTGCAATAGAACCTGAAATAAAAGATTTAACGAGCTTCTTAAAAATAGGAGGCGCTAATATTAAATGGGTCGGAAAAAGAACTTTAAGAATTGAAGGTGTGAAAACTTTAAAAAGTATAAATTATTCGATAATGAATGACAGAATTGAAGCAGGAACTTTTTGTGTCGCCGCTTGTTTGAACGAGGGTAATTTGAAAATTAAAAACTTTAACCCAAAAATTATCAATACAGAGTTAAACTTACTTAAAAAAATCGGTGCAAAAATTCAAATTACTAATCATACAATAGAAGTTAAAGGACCAAAAAAAATTAAAAGTTTAAATTTTTTAAAAACTGGTGAATATCCACGTTTTCCAACTGACATGCAGGCTCAATTTATGGTTTTATTATCAAAAGCAAATGGGAAAAGTATTATTCAAGAAAATATTTTTGAAAATAGGTTTATGCATGTTCCAGAATTAAGAAGATTAGGAGCAAAAATCAATATTAAAGGTAACAAAGCAATTATAGAGGGATCAAACAATTTAGAAGGAGCTGAATTGATGTCTAGTGACTTGAGAGCATCAGTCGCTTTGGTTTTAGCTGCTTTTATAGCAAAGGGGACTTCTGTTATTAACAGAGTATATCATTTAGATCGTGGGTATGAAAAAATTGAAAATAAGCTAAAAAAAATTGGTGTAAAAATCAAAAGAATATCTTAGTGTCTGATTTTCTAAAAAAAATTATTGCTCAATCATCAGAGGACTTGCAAATTATTTCAGCCATATGTGCAGAGTCTAAGGTTAAAATTTCTGACATTAAATATTTACCATCAACGAAAATTTTTTTACTCTCTATTTTGAGAAATGATAAAGAAACAAAAAAAGAGAGACTAATAAATAGTATAGTAAAATTTGAGTTTATTGAGAATTCTAAATCAAAAAATATTGACCAGTTAAACAAAGAACTTACTTTAGAGTTATTAACTATAGATATTTTTAAAAAAAAGGAAATTTTTGAAATAGTACTGTTATTTTCAAAAAATAGAATTATAACCCTCTCCACAGAACTTATAGATGTAACATTAGAGGACCAAAAGATTAAAAATGATTAAATTTTTAGATAGTAGAAATAAAAATTACAAAAGAAAATTAATCAATTTTCTTGAAATAAGAAGATCAGGAAAAACTATCGATACCACTATTGTTAAAAAAATACTTAAAGATGTAAAATTAAATAAAAAAAGTGCATTAATAAAATACGAAAAAAAATTCAGCAAAAATAAATCTATTAAAATCAATGATAAGCAATTAAAAAAAGCCATAAATTCACTTGATAAAAAAATTAAGCATTCAATAGATTTGGCTTATTCAAGAATATTCAAATTCCACAAAAAACAAAAGAAAAAAGATATTTTTTACAAAGATACTTATAATAATAAACTTTCTTATAAATATAAGCCATTGCAGTCAGTTGGAATATATGTGCCAGCAAATCTTCCATCAACATTACTCATGAATGCAATTCCAGCCAAAATTGCAGGTGTCAAAAAAATTGTTTTAGCTAATCCAAAGCTTAATGGAAACTTAAATCCTGCAGTCTTGTATGCTGCTAAAAAACTTGGAATAAAAGAAATTTATTCGATGGGTGGTGCTCAAGCAATTGCGAGTCTGGCTTTTATACAAAAAGTTAATAAAATTGTTGGACCAGGAAACATCTATGTAGCAAAAGCAAAGCAGGAGTTATTTGGTCAAGTGGGAATAGAGGCTATGATAGCCGGTCCCTCAGAAATAACTGTGTTAGCAGAAAAAAAAACAGACATTGAAGAGGTTCTCACCTCCATGATTGGCCAAGCAGAACATGATGAAAATTCTCAATGTATTTTAATTTCTAAAGACAAAAATTTGATAAAAGATTTTCAAAAAAAAATAAAAAATAGAATAAAAAATTTGCCAAGAAAATCTGTAATATTAAAAAGCTTTCAAAACAATGGATTAACAATTCTAGCAAAAAATAATAAAGATATAATCAGTTCTATCAATGAAATTGCACCTGAACACTTAGAAATGAACATTGCTAAACCAAACAAAATTTTGAATAAAATTTATAATGTAGGTAGCGTTTGTATTGGAAAATATTCTCCAATGGCTGTAACAGATTATAATGCAGGAACAAATCATGTCCTTCCAACTCTTGGATCAGCTAAATTTTCATCTGGATTAAATGTAAATGAATTTTATAAAAAAATTAGCTATATAAAGCTATCTAAAAAAGGTGTTGAGAAAATAGGAGAATCCGCTACATATCTCGCAGAGTATGAAAAATTACATGGTCATGCTTTAAGTATAAGATCAAGAATGAGGAGAAAATAATTTGGGTAAACAAGATACGCTTGAGTTTGAGGGTGTGGTAACTGATCTACTTCCTAATGCGATGTTTAGAGTGAAATTAGATAATGGTCATAATGTTACTGCTCACACGGCAGGAAAACTCAGGAAAAATCGTATTCGTGTCTTACAAGGCGATAGAGTAAAATTAGAAGTTTCTCCATATGATCTCTCAAAAGGTCGAATAATTTTTAGATCTTAGAATGGCTTCGTAGCTCAGTTGGTAGAGCAGAGCCCTGAAAAGGCTTGTGTCGCTGGTTCGAGTCCCGCCGAAGCCACCACACCATGTGGTATTAATATTCATCATTATGCTTGCATTCAAATATAAAATCTAATACGTATCCTTCAGCTATTTATAGCTAATAATATAATAACAAAAAGAGAGTAAACTAAAGTATGAGTACATTAAAAGGCAAAGTAAAGTGGTTCAATGGAAAAAAGGGCTACGGTTTTATTGAAAGAGAAGACGGAGAAAAAGATTGTTTCGTTCATGCAAGTGCAGTTCGTGAAGCTGGATTAAGGTTTTTGAATGAAAATGACGCTATAGAATTTGAAATTCAGGATGGCGACAAAGGTCCAAGCGCCGTAAATTTGAAAAAATTAGGTTCATAAAATTTAATTAATCAAAATATTTGTATAGGAATAGTATATGTTAGAAAATATAGCTATTCCTGTACAATTATTATCCTACTTGCATTTGAAAAAAAAAATGCTAATAACACGTCAATGATTATATTAGTTATTACTAACAGAGAAACTCACAGATATTATCTTCATGCTGGCTACATGTCAGCTATTTAATTATTTATAAATTTAATTTTATCCACAATTAGTATAAAACAATACGAGGAGCACGGGTAGCTCAGTCGGTTAGAGCAGCGGTTTGTGGAACCGAAGGTCGACAGTTCGAATCTGTCCCCGTGTACCAAAAAATGAATAAAGAAAAAAAATTGTCAGCCAATACTCCTTCGGGTTTTGTTGATAGATACGGTAAAGAATTAGCACTAAAAGAAAATTTAATTGCTAAGATTGAAGAAAATTTTTTAAAATTTGGCTTTTCTAAGCTTGAAACTCCAAGTTTTGAAATATCAGAAAATATAGGAAAATTTTTACCAGATGAAGATAGACCAAGCTCTGGTGTATTTGGTTTTCAAGAGGAAAATAATAGTTGGATATCATTACGTTATGATTTAACTGCACCATTAGCAAGATACGTATCTCAAAACTATTTAAATATCTCAAATCCTTTTAAAAGATATCAAATCGGTAATGTGTGGAGAAATGAGAAACCTGGCCCAGGGAGATTTAGAGAGTTTACCCAAGCTGATTGTGATATTATTGGATCTAATAATCCTTTAGCAGATGCCGAGATGTGCAATCTTTTAGCTGACACATTATATTTCTGTGGCTTAGAAAAAAATCAATATCAAATCAAGTTAAGTAATAGAAAATTAATTCAAGGACTTATTGAAAATTTAAAAATTTCAGAAAGTAAACAACAACTCACTATTTTAAGAGCTATAGATAAACTCGATAGAATTGGAGCAGACGGTGTAAAACTATTACTTACAAAAGGGCGTGAAGATAAATCTGGAGATAAGACTATTGGTGCCAACCTTTCAGACAATCAAGCTGAAGAAATACTAGGTTTTATTAAAATGAAATCATTAGATAAAATTAAGTTGACTATACCAAACAAATTAGTTGAAGATGGTGTTAATGAACTAAATCAAATATTAGATGGATTAAATTACTCATCTAATTTTGATCAAATAACATTTTCTCCTGAAGTTATAAGAGGACTTGAATATTATGATGGTCCTATATTTGAGGCAAACTTAACATTTAAAGTTAAAAACCAAAAAAACCAAGAGGTGGAGTTTGGCTCAGTAGGTGGAGGTGGAAGATACAATTCTTTAGTTTCACGGTTTAAAAGAGTAGACTTATCTGCAACAGGTGTATCCATAGGTCTTGATCGGCTGCTTTATGCATTAGTTCAGCAAAACAAAATTGAGGTTAAAAATAATTCACCAATAATTATATGTGTTTTAGATAAAAAATATCTGACTAATTATTATGAATTGTTATCACAACTTAGAAATCAAAATATAAGATCTGAAGTTTATCTAGGAGACTCAGGTTTGAAATCTCAATTAAAATATGCAGATAAAAGGAGTTCGCCTGCTGTAATTCTTTGTGGGGATGATGAATTTAAAGATAATAAAATTACCTTAAAAAAATTAAACCCGAACTTAGAAGAAATATCAAAAAATTTATCTAGAGAAGAATGGAAAAAAACTGAAAATACTCAAATTACATTTGATAAGGAGAAACTGATTGATGAAATCAAAAAACTTATCTGAGAATATTTTAAAAATCATTAAGTCAAATGGATATAAATACATTGATCTTGATACAGTAATTGAAACAAATTTAATATTGGAAAGGTCAGGAGAAAATTTTAAAAGATTTATATTTTCTTTCAATGATCAATTGGGAAATGAACTTTGTTTAAGACCTGACCTAACAATTGCATCTTGTGTTAGATATTTAAATCAAAATAGAAAAAATAGTGAAAAAATTTTTTATAGTGGTCAAGCATTTAGAAAAGGATTAAATAAAAAAGATCCTGTTATAAGAAATCAAATTGGTTTTGAAATATTGGGATCTTTTACTGAAAAAAAAGATGATAAAAAAATAATAGAAACATCTCTAAAAGCATTATCAAAAATTAAGTATAAAAGTGGAAATTTAGTAATAGGTAACATAGAAATTTTTAGGCTTTTGTTAGATAAATTGGATTGTCCGGCAAGATGGAAATTAAGATTACAACGTCATTTCTGGAGAGAAAAATATTTTAATGATTTACTAAAAAGATTAGAGACTAACTCTGACATTGATCCTACAATTGTTGAAATAGACAAAAAAAAATATTCTAGAATGATTAATGGAAACCAAAAAAAAGAAGTTGCAGGAAGATCAATAGAAGAAATTTTGTTAAGATTTGACTCTAAAATTAAAGATCCAAGAAGAACAAAAAAAGGAAGTAATGTCGTAAAAATTTTAAAAGAGTACTTAAAAATTGAATGTCCAATTAATCAAGCATCTAAAAAGTTAAATTTGTTTTTTAAAAAATATAAAATTAACTTAAGAGTTCAGGATGATTATTTTCCAATAACTAAAAATAAAATTAATAATTTAAATGTTTCATTCAATTCTTCTTTTGGAAGACATTTAGAATATTATACGGGTTTAGTATTTAAAATTGATATTAAATCAAATTCTGAGAAATTAAATATTAGAGGTGGTAGATACGATTCTTTAATTAAAGATCTTGGCTTTAAAAAAAATATACCAGCTGTTGGGGCAGCTATTAACTTAGAGAAAATATGATAATATGGTTAGCTTCATATCCTAAAAGTGGAAATACTTGGTTGAGATCGCTAATTGCAAATTACTATTTTTCAGATACAGGTGAATTTGATTTTGAACTTTTAGAAAAAATAGGCTCCTTTCCAAGCAACAAATATTTTAGAAAATATTTAGATAAATTTAATAAATTTCATGATACTTCAAAATATTGGGTAAAGGAGCAAGAAAAAATTAATCAATCCAAAGGTTTGAAATTTTTTAAAACTCATAATGCACTTTGTAAAATTGAAGGTAATCAATTTACTAATAAAGAAAATACATTAGGTGTTATTTATATAATAAGAGATCCAAGAAACGTAATCTCTTCATTATCAAACCATTACCAAATTTCTATTGATGAAGCTTTTCAATTTATGACAGATGAAAAAAGAGGAATTGTCTCTAAAGAAAAAGAACGATTTTTAGGCTTTCAAGCACTTTTTTCATGGAAGTTAAATCAGAAATCATGGGTAGATAATAAATTATATCCAGTTTTAACTGTAAGGTATGAGGATCTACAAGGTGATGCACTAAATACTTTTAAACAAGTCATTAACTTTATTAATAAACTTTCTAAATCAGATG
>CABZTP010000013.1:0-28450 GCA_902528735.1 uncultured Pelagibacteraceae bacterium | reverse complement strand
TATGAAATTGAATTCCATATGCATTTTTTTTATATTTAAAAATTTGGTATTTTGTTTCTGGAGAAGATGCTAAAAGGGTTATATTATTATTACTTTCTAGATTTTGAACTTCGTATGAATGCCATTGGAGTGACTTTATAATATCAGGATATTCTTTGAATAGTAAATCATCTTTTTTACTGTTTAAAAAATTAATATCTAAAATTCCTATTTCAGGAATTTTTGATTTAACAACCTTGCCTCCAACTACCTCACCTAATAATTGGCAACCTAAACAAAAACCTAAATAAGGCTTATTTAAATCTACTACAAATTCTTTTATTTTTTTTTTCTCCTCTATTAACCATGGGTAATCTTTTTCCATCCAAGTATCCATTGGCCCACCCATGCAAAACATTGCATCAAATCCAGATAAATCATCAGGTATCTTTTCACCTTCATCAAGTTCTACAGTTTTAATGTTAACTTTATCCTCTAACATTAAATCTTTAATATAACCAGGATCCTCAATCTTGATGTGTTGAAGAACAATTATATTTTTCATGTAGCTGGCTTGAGTAATTTTAAAATTTTTTTATGATTTGATAGATTATTTGAAACAATTATATTTCCACCCAATGAAGCATCCTTATTATTCCATGTAGAAATTATTCCACCTGATGCTTTAACAATGGGTATTATTGGATGTATATCCCATATTTTGTTTGCACATTGAGCTACAACATCTAATCTTCCCTCTGCTAATTGGCAATATGTTAGTGCATCGAAACATGGAAACTGCATTTTCTTAATAAATTTCATAATTTTTTTTTGTTTTTGCAAAGATAAAGTTCCATGAAAAGCGGCAGCTAACTTTAAATAATTAAATTTAATTTTTTTGTTCACTTTTAATTTTCTTCTTTTGCCATCTTCAAATAAAAATGCTGATTTATCATTTTGATTTAAATAGTATCTTTTCATTCTTGGGAAATTTGCCAAACCAACCATAGGGACATCATTATAATTTAGAGAAATTAAGTTGCTCCAAGTAGGATTCCCAGCAACGAACGATCTAGTCCCATCAATTGGGTCAATTACCCATGAAAATAGACTTTTTGTCTTTTTTACTCCAAATTCCTCACCAATAATTTGGTGATCGGGGAACTTATCATTAATCTTATTCCTTATAAATTTTTCAAAAGCTTTATCAGCGCTGGTAACTGGATCGTATCCTTTGCCTTTTAACTTGTTATTAATAGTAAAAGTTTTGTTAAGTTTAGTGTAATAAAATTTAGTTAAATCCTTGGCAAGCTTATTCAAAAAAGTGAAATAAATCTCGTAATCATTTGTTTTTTTGAAGGTCATCTATTTAATGAGTAATAGTTAAAATATACGACTAGTTCAAATAAAATATCTTGAAAATTTTAGAATTTGATAGAAGAATCTAAATTGATGAAAATCGAAATTGATTCAAAAAAAGTATTTATCAATAATGGTAACAATAAAGAGGAAATTCATCCTTTTTGGCTTAGAGAAAGAATAAATAACGATGATGCTTTGGATAAAGGAAATCAACAAAGATTATTTGACCCAAATTCTATAAATACTAACATTGGTATAGAGAAAATTGAGAATGAAGATGGATTGCTTAATTTATTTTTTAATGACGGAACTAATTATAAAATAAAAGAAGATCAAATATTAAATGAGTATAAATCTCAAAATCTTGATCCTATTTCAATTGAGAAAGTAAAGTGGGACTCAAATTTCAATGATTTTAAAAAATTTAAATTTGAAAAAGATATTTTTGAAAGTAAGGCAATGCATGATTTATTAGTATCATTCTATAAATATGGTTTTGTAGTTTTAACCAATATTCCAACTAAAGATAATTTTATTATTAAATTTGCAAATTCAATTGGTAGTGTCAGAAGAACAAATTTCGGAGAGTTTTTTAATGTAAGATCTGTACCTAATCCAAATGATTTGGCTTATACCTCATTAGCATTATCTCCGCATACAGATAATCCGTATAGAAAACCAGTTCCTTGTGTTCAATTATTGCATTGTATTACAAATAATGTGAGTGGAGGAAATTCTACCTTAGTTGATGGTTATACAGTAAGTGAAAAAATCAAAGAAGATCACCCAAATTATTATGAAATTTTATCTACAGTTAAAGTAAAATTTAAATTTATAGATAAAACAGTTGTTCTAGAAGATATGTCTGAGTTGATTAAATTAGACGAAAAAAATAATTTTAAACAAGTTAGATTTAGTCCAAGATTAGATTATGTACCAATCTTAGAAAAGTCAAAATTAGATTTATTTTATAAAGCAAGAAACAAACTTTCTGAATTATATAATTCAATTGAATTTCGAATTGAATTTAAATTAGAAACAGGAGATTTACTAATGATGAATAATTATAGATTACTTCATGGAAGAACTAAGTATGATTTTAATGAAGGTGATAGGTATTTACAAGGATGCTATATTGATTTTGATAGTACAGAGGGTAAATTGAGACATTTAAAAAGAAAATTTAATCTTTAAATAATTGGTCTATTCTATCTTCTGCACTTTTAATTGATTTTTCATAATCCAAAGCCATTTGATCTGCAGCAACTATATCTATTTTTTTTATACCAAAAAAATTCAACATATGAATCAACCAAGGAGTTAGAAAATCTTCTTCACCTTGTATCTTTGTCCCGCCAGATGTGATTACCAAATAAACTTGCTTATCCTCTAATAATCCTTTTCTTCTTCCGTCTTCTCCATATTTAAATGTTAATTTCACTCTTGCAGCAAGGTCCGCCCAGGCTTTCAAAGTTGCAGGAGGTCCAAAATTATATATTGGGACAGAAATAATTATGACATCACTATCCTTCAATTCTGCAACCAATCTATCTGATAGTTCAAACATTTTTTTATGTTGATCTGTTTGCTCATTTTCAGGAATTTTCATTCCTGATTCAGTCAATCCAGAAATGAAAAGCATTTCATCATCTAAATCTCTATAAATAATTTCGTCATTATCTTTTTTGACTTTATGAAGTATTTTTTTTGCTAGCATCCTGGAAGTTGATCCTTCTTTTCTAGCGCTACAATCAATTTGATATATTTTCATTTTTATCCAAGTTTTTGTAAAATAGGAAAATACTTCAATATGTAAAATCCTAAAGCTTGTAATTGATTTGTAATCATTAATATTCCAGTTATCAATAGCAATCCACCTCCAACTTTTGAAATGGTTATCATTTTTGACTTTAAATTTTTAGTTACTACCATGAAACGCTGTATCAAGTATCCCGATAGTATAAAAGGTAATGCTAAACCTAAAGAATAAAACACTAACAATAAAATACCTCTATTCAAACTTTGCTCAATTGATGCTAACGCGAGTATAGATCCCAAAATTGGTCCTATGCAAGGTGTCCATCCAAAACCAAAAGCCATTCCAACTAAAATGGAACTAAAATTTCCTGATTTGATATCAGTATTAATTCTTTTTTCGTAATTTAAAAATTTAATATTGATAAGTCCCATAATATGAAGAGAAAAAATTATAATTATACTCCCAGCAATTAGTCTCAATTCAAATGAATTACTTAAAATAAGAGAACCTAAAAATGTTGCTGTTGCACCAAAGCTTATAAAGACAATCGAAAAACCAAAAGTAAATAAAATAATAGGAAATATATTAATTTTTTTTTTTTCTAATAATTCATTTAAGGTACTTCCAGAAATATAAGATATATAACCTGGGATCAAAGGAAGCACACATGGAGATAAAAAACTAATTAATCCAGCTCCAAAAGCTACAAAAAGTTCAATCATTTAACCAGTATTTTTCATTGCAGCTGAAATACCTGCAATAGATGTTAATAATGCATCATTAAGATTATTTTTTTTATCAGAACTTAAATTTTTATTTTTTATTTTTTTCATAACTACTGCCTGAATAACATTTAATACTTCTGTATAAATATTTCTGATTATTATTCCTGATCTAAATTTTTTTCTCTCATTTGCTATTTCTATAGGCGTAATTTTTTTATTAAGTTTTTTTATTATTTCAAACTGAAATCTTAGTTTTTTTCCGACCCTTTTTAAATCTTTATCAGCTAAATTTTCTTCATATATTTTTGATATATCGGGATCAACTTTTGAAATAACCATATCTAAAATATCCATTGTTGAATTAAAGAAAGGCCAATTTTTTTCCATATCAATCAATATTTTTTCAAATTTTTTTATTGATGAATATCTTAAAGCTTCTGCACTTCCCAACCACGCTGGTAACATTAACCTAATCTGCGTCCAAGCAAATACCCATGGTATAGCTCTCAAACTTTTGATATTATCAACTTTCTTTCTTTTAGATGGTCTTGATCCAATTGAAAGTTTTCCTAAGGACACATGTGGCGTAACTGTTTTAAAATATTTAATAAAATCTGAACTTTGATTAATATTTTTTCTATAAGAACTTTTTGAGATTTCGGACATTCTTTCAATTAAATTTCTCCAGTCTTTTTTAGGGAATGGAGGTGGATTTAAAGTTGCTTCCATCACTGCTCCGATGTAACTACATAAATTGTAAATTGCTAACGGTTGATATCCATATTTCTGTTGTATTACTTCACCTTGATCGGTAATTCTAATTTTTCCATTTACAGTTTCTGGTGGCTGAGATTTTAAAGTTGCCTGAATTGGACCACCTCCTCTTCCAGCAGATCCTCCTCTTCCATGAAAAAATGTTACACCAATTTTATATTTTTTTGCAATTTTTAAAATTTCTTCTTGTGCTTTATACTGATGCCAACTAGCACAAATTTTTCCTGCATCTTTGCTTGAGTCCGAATAACCAATCATTATTTCTTGTTTGTTTTTAATAAGTTTTCTGTACCATTTTGATGAAAATAAACTATTCATTATCGACTTAGCATTAATCAAATCATCTAATGTCTCAAATAATGGAACAACTCTTAATTTATTTTTAATATTTGCTTCTTTTTGTAAAAATAAAACTGACAGGATGTCAGATGCAGCTGAAGTCATTGAAATTACATAAGCTCCTAAGCATTCAGACGGCTCTTCTGATAGAATTTTAAATGTTTTCCAAACTTCCTTGTTTTCTCTGTTTTTAAAATTAAAGTTTTTAATAGTGTTAGATTTTTTTTTCATTAACGAAATTAAAAGATTAATTTTTTTATCTTCTCTCCATCCTAAATAATTCCAATTTTTTTTTTTCTTTAAAAACTCATTAATTAATTGAGAATGTCTTGACGATTCTTGTCTTATATCTAGCCTTGCTAAATTAATTCCAAAACATTTTGCTCTTCTCATTAAATCCAACAAATCTCCACTAGCAATATTTTCATTTTGATTTTCCTCAAGAGACTCTCTAACAATTCTCAATGGTCTTAAAATTTCTTCTCTAGAATTGATTAATTTTTTATAATTCAAAGGTTTTTTATTCACTATATATTGTTCTATTGATCTATGAGTAAATCGAATTTTATCTCTCAAAGGTCTTAGGAAAACTCGGTAAGGCTCAAATGATTTTCCTATTAATTTTTCAATTTTTTTCGAACACTTTCGCATTGAGTATGTTCTTATTAATTTTGTAAGTTCCTTTTCATACAATTTTGCAGCTTCCCATCTTGATAATAGCAAGACTTCCTTTGTAACATTTGATGTTACATTTGGATTACCATCTCTATCTCCGCCCATCCAAGAGCCAAACTCAATGGGATTAAAGTTCTTTGGCAGTCCTTTTCCCATATTATTTATAAATATGTCATTTAGCCTCCTATAAACTTTAGGAATAGTTTCCCAAAGACTATCTTCTATTATAGCTAAACCCCAACGAGCTTCATCAGTTGGTGATGGTTTTGTTCTTTTCAAATCATCAGTATTCCAAATAATTGTAAATTCATCATAAATTTTTTTATTTAATAGTTTCAACTTAGATGGATATTTTTTGAATAATTCTCTATCTTCTAATATTTCAGTAATTTTATGATATTTTTGGATTAATGTTCGTCGTTTGACCTCTGTTGGATGAGCAGTCAAAACAATTCCAATGTTAAGACTTTTAGCAAAATTATAAATCTTATTATTATCTATTTTTTTGTTTTTAAATAATTTTTCAAAAATCTCTTCTATAAAGATATTTTTTAAATTTTTTTCATTTTTTTTATTTTCATATTCATTTAACTGTCTGGATGCATCGATCGACTCTGCCAAATTTATAAAATTCATAAAATGATTGAAAGCCCTTGCAAGTTTATAAGTATTTCTAGGATTAATACTTTTAATTTCTTTGGATATTTTTTTGTATGATTTATTTTGTATTTTATTTGCCTTTGATGACTTTCTGATCTTTTCTACAAGATTATAAAAATTTACTCCCTCTTGTTCTTTAATCACATCCCCAAGAGTATTTCCTAAAAACCTAACATCTTCTCTTAAAGATTTTGTTGGAATTCTCTCATAATATAGGTCTCTTTTGATCACAATTTATTATATCAAAAAAGAGATTATATTTGGATTAAATTGCAACTACTTTTGATTTTTGTTCGCCAAGAAGTTCAATTGAAAGCCTCATTTCATCACCTGCTTTTAGAAATTTTTGTGGCTTCATTCCCATTCCAACTCCTGGGGGGGTTCCCGTGGTAATAATATCTCCTGGTTGAAGGGACATATATCGACTAACATATGAAACAATATGGTCTACATTAAAAATCATTGTTTTTGTGTTACCCGTTTGCATTCTTTCACCATTTAAATCTAATTCCATATTTAGGTTGTTTACATCATTAATCTCATCTTTGGTTACAAGATATGGTCCAACAGGACCAAATGTATCGTGCGACTTTCCTTTTACCCACTGTCCCATTTTTTCTATTTGCCACTCCCTCTCACTTACATCATTAACTAAACAATAACCCAAAATATAATCATGAGAATTATTTTCTGGAATATTTTTTGCATATTTACCAATAACCAATCCAAGCTCAACTTCCCAATCAAGTTTTTTAGAATAATTTGGGATTTCAATATTATCATTTGGTCCACTAATTGAACTAGTTGCTTTCATAAACACGATTGGTTCTGTTGGTGGCTTTGCTCCAGTTTCTGCAGCATGGTCAGAGAAATTTAATCCGATTGCAATAAATTTTCCTGGCTTTGTAATGCAAGAACCGATTCTAGAATTATTTGGTAACTCATCAAGTGTGGATAAATCAATTTGCTTGATTTTTTCAAATGTTTCAAAATTTAAATTAGTTGGATCTAAATCATTTATATGTTTAGATATATCTCGCAAATTTCCATCTTTATCAAATATAGCTGGCTTTTCATTATTTTTTTCTCCTACTCTTAGTAATTTCATTTAATCTCCAATAATTATTTATAGCTTTTGTATAACGAACTATGATCATAATTACCTAATCCCTTTTTAATAAGCTTATTATACATTTTTTTTACTATTTTAGATAAAGGTAATTCTAACTTTTTATTTTTTGCACAATCAAGGATGTTGTTCATATCTTTTAATTGCGAAAAATTTTTTCCTCTTGGTTTAAAATCATTTTTAATCATTCTTAGTCCATGAGTTTGCAAAACTTTACTGTCAGCCCATCCTCCTTTTAATGCGTTAAGAATATTTATAGGATTTACATTATTTTTTTTTGATAGTTTAATTGCTTCTGCAACAGATCCAATTGTAATTCCAACTATTATTTGATTAGCTAATTTTGCTATTTGACCTGCAGAATTTTTTCCAACTAATACAGGATTGCCTAATTTCTTAAGTATAATTAAATTTTTAGAAAAAACTTTCTTATCTCCACCAACCATTATGGCAAGCTTTGCATTCTCAGCACCATTTGTGCCTCCAGAAACCGGCGCGTCTAAAAAATTAATTTTATATTTTTTTAATAATTTTGATAAATTAATTGCTGTTTTGGGGTTTGCAGAACTCATATCTATAACTGTAGATCCTGCTTTTAAATTTTTTAAAAATTCTGAGTTGAAATATATTTTTTTTATAGCCTTATCATCAGATAACATTGTGATTATTAGATCTCGGTCTGAAACAACTTCCTTTAAAGAATTACATACTTCTGCGCCAAATTTTTTTAATTTAAAGGCTTTAATTTTAGTTCTATTAAAAACTTTGACTTGATATTTTGATTTTAATAGATTTTTTGCCATTGGATATCCCATTAAACCTATTCCAATGAAACCAATTTTAATTTTTTTCATATTTTATTGATTTAATTCACCAGATCTTCCTAAATCTGCAGCTCCTCTTACTCCGCTAGAGTCACCGTGAATATGTTTTAATACTTTTGTATTTACAGTGTCGCTAAACACATATTTTTTTAATTTAGGATTTATATTCTCATAAATTTGTTTCATATTTGAAACACCTCCACCTAAAACTATAGCTCCAGGATCAACAATATTTATGACTTGGGAAAGTCCCCGTGCTAGATAGTCTAGATATTGAGAAATAAATTCTAAAGATTTTTCATCTCCATTATTAGCATTATCTTGTATAATTTTAGCATCGAGATTAATTTTAAATATATCATAATAATGTCTTGAGAAACCCGGGCCCGATAAAAAAGTTTCTATACATCCTTTTTTTCCACAATAACAATCATGTCTATTCCATTTGTCATTTGAGCCCAATGGCATCTGATTATGGCCCCACTCTCCAGTTATATTATTATGACCATTGATAATTTTATTGTTTATAACGAGACCACCACCAACTCCTGTTCCAATTATTACTCCAAAAACAACATCATCATTTTTCCCCGCTCCATCAATTGACTCTGACAATGCAAAACAATTTGCATCATTTTCTAAAAAAATATTTCGATTTAATCTAAGTTCTAAATCTTTTTTTAATGGTCTATTATTTAACCATGTTGAATTACCACCTTTTATACAATCGTTTTCAAATGAAAGAGCTCCTGGAGAACCTACGCCTACACTACATTTAGATTTATATTTATCCTCTAAATAATTTACTAGTTCACAAACTATATCCAGTGAACCGTTGTAATTTTTGGGGGTTGATTTTCTTATTCTCTCTAACTCATTACCTTTTTTATCTAATATAATCGACTCTGTTTTAGTTCCACCTAAATCAATACCAATATACATTTTAATATGAGCTTGACTGCTGCCAGATGTTAATATTACCATCTTTTGCAGTTTTATTAATTATTTTCATTTCAGAGGCTGAAAAACTAAGTTTGTTTAGACTTTCTAAATTTTCTTTTAACTGATTTAAACTTCTAACTCCTATTAGAGCGGATGTCACATAATTATTTGATAAAACCCAAGAGATTGCCATTTGAGATAAAGATTGCCCTCTTTTAATTGCAATCTTATTTAAATCAGAAACAATCTTTAAGTTTTTTTTTGTTATTAATGATTTATCTAAGTATGATGTAATATCACTTGCTCTTGAAACTTTAGGTATCATTTTTAAATATTTATCTGATAACATTCCTTGAGCTAGTGGAGAAAAAGCAATACATCCAATTTTTAGTTTTCTTATTGTCTTAGTTAAATCTTTTTCAATCCATCTATTTATTAACGAATATGACGGTTGATGAATAAATAATTTAATATTTCTTGATTTTAAAATTTTGTAAATTTGATTTGTCTTTTTGGAGGAATAAGATGAAATGCCAATATATAAAGCTTTTCCTGACTTATAAATACTTTCAAGTGCATCTGCAGTTTCTTCTAAAGGAGTATTTGGGTCAAATCTATGAGAATAAAAAATATCAAGATAATCTAGTTTCATTCTTTTTAAACTTTGGTCACAACTTGCAATTATATGTTTTTTTGAACCCCATTCGCCATATGGTCCATCCCACATATCATATCCAGCTTTTGACGAGATAATGAGCTCATCTCTATATTTTTTTAAATCTTTACTAATTATTTTTCCAAAATTACTCTCTGTACTACCATATGGAGGGCCATAATTATTTGCAAAATCAAAATGCGTAATGCCTTTATCAAAAGCATAAAATAATATTTTTTTAATTTTAGAAATTGGAACATCTCCTCCAAAATTATGCCAAAGACCAAGGCTAATTAATGGAAGCTTTACTCCACTATCTCCGCAAGTTCTATATGTCATTTCTGAGTATCTTTTATTATTAGCTTGATATTTCATAATCAATAATTCTCAACTTCATTAAATGTTGGCATCGAATTAGCTGCACCTTCCCTTGTTGTAGATATTCCAGCTACTTTATTAGAAAATTTTAATGCATCAATGTTATTTAATGACTTGGATAAAGCTACACTAAAAGCTCCATTAAAAGCATCACCTGCTCCAGTAGTATCTTTTACATCATCTTTTAAATTAAAAGCATCCACAAAAAGACTTTCTTTACCATTTGAAAAATAAACACCTTTAGAACCTAGTGTTATTAAAATATTTTTTACTCCTTTTTTTAGAAATTCTTTAGCTGCATTTTCTATTTCAGATTTTGTTTCTATTTTTTTTTCTAAATAAAAACTAGCTTCAGTTTCATTTGGTGTAAAATAGTCTATATTTTTAAAGTCACTTTCAGATATTTTCGAAGCTGGAGCTGGATTTAAAATTGTAATTGATCCAGTATCTTTAGCTTTTTGTAAAGCATAGCTAGTAACATCATATGGGGTTTCTAACTGTGTTAAAAATATATCTGAGTTTTCAATTGCTTTTAAATTATTGTCTATGTCAGAATTATTTAAAGTACCAGCAGCTCCTGGTATGATGTTTATTGCATTATCACCTGTGTTAGCATTAATCATAATACCTGCAACACCAGTTGATTGATTTTTGTCTTTAATAATATAATCAGTATTTACTCCAGAAGATTTATATAAATTTAATGCCATTTCAGCATTATTATCATCACCTACTTTTGTAATAAAACTTATGTTTCCTCCAAGTCTTGCTGCAGCAATGGCTTGGTTAGATCCTTTTCCACCAGGTCCTACTAGGTGCTTTGTTCCTAAAATAGTTTGCCCCACTTCAGGAATATTTTCACCAATAAAACATAGATCTGCAACAAATACTCCAAATACACATATAGATTTCATTTAATTAAGACCAGACTTTACCATCAGGAAGGATAACTCCTTTAGTAATAACAAAACATCCAAAAGGTCGAGCATCTGTAGTGGTTACAATACAATATGCTTTTTTTGCTTCTTCATAAAAATTTTGTCTTGAAATTGATCCAACTTTCCATTGAGGACCAGAATTATTTTTTACTGCTTCGATAAATTCTTTATGAGTCTCAGTTAGTTCCTCTGGTTTATCATCAACTTCCATTCTAAGTACGGGAGAGGCTCCTTGCGATACAATAAAACTATCTAAAGGAAAAACAGATAAAATTGCATTTGCAGCACTTTTAATATCTACTCCATCTAGTCGTATTACATTTTTATTCATAGAGTTTGCAGGAAAATTAGCATCAGCAAGAATAATTTTCTCACCGTGACCCATGGATCTTAAATGAAAGAGTAAATCAGGACTTAAAACTGGGCTAATATTTATTAACATTAAAATATTATATTACATAAAAAAAAAGGGTGGAATAAAAATTCCACCCTTTTTTAAATGTTGTAGACTAATGATTATTTAAAATCGTTAGCGTTTTCTTTTGTTACTAGTTGTGTTCCAGTATCAATGTTTGGATCGATACTTCCACCATTAGCTAGCTCGAGTGCATATTTAACTCCATAAGCACCCATGTTGTATGAGAATTGAGCAATAGTTGCAGTCATTTCACCTTTTAAGATACTTGTAGCAGCATCTGGAGTTGCATCAAAACCAACAACAACTACATTATTCATATCTGCATCTTTAAGAGCTTGCATAGCACCTAATCCCATGTTGTCATTTGAAGCAAATATTGCTTTGATATTTGGATTTTTCAAAATGATAGACTCAGTGACCGATCTACCTTTTGCAGTATCCCACTCAGCTGTTTGAGTAGCAACTATATTTAAACCACAATTTTTAAATCCTTTAATTGCACCGTCTCTTCTTAGTAAAGCTGTTGATTGAGACTCTATACCTGTCAAAATTGCAACATCTGAACCTTTTGGAGTTTTGTCACAAATGAACTTAGCAGCTAATTCTGCTCCATTCATATTGTTAGTTCCAATAAAAGTAACACCTTCGTTGATCCCTTTTGTATCTACGAATACAACTGGAACACCACTTTTGATGGCGTCATCTACAATTGGAGCAAATGCATTTGGATCTCCTGGTGCAAGTGCTAAAGCATCAACACCTTTAGCAAGTTGATCTTCAACTTGGTTAATTTGTGCTTGAACATCACCTTCTTGAGGCGGCGCAACCAATATTAATTTAACACCTAATTTTTTTGCTTCTTCTTCAGCACCTTTTGTAACAGAAGCCCAGAAAGGATTTCCAGATCCAGGTCCCTTAATACTGAATAAGATTTTTTTCCCATGTCCATCAGCAAAAGATGCTGATATCATGCTTAATGATAAGAAAATTGCTGAAACTAAAACAACAATTTTTCTAGTTAGTTCTCTCATAAATCTCCCTTTAATAATTATTAAACATTAATTTAATAAAATTTTTAAAAGAAGTTCAACTGTTTACGAAGTCTTAATTAATTTTATAGATACAACTCAGACGTGTTTATTTTCTTGTACCAAAGTCTCGTCTTAATACGTCTACATACACTGCTAATACGATAATAGAACCAATTAGTACTTGCTGCCAAAAAGAACTTACATCCATCAAATTAAGTCCATTTCTTAAAATTCCCATAATCATTACTCCAGCGAAAACTCCAAGAACAGTTCCTCTTCCACCAAAAAAACTTGCTCCACCAATAATGCATGCAGCTATTGCATCTAATTCAGATTGTAATCCTGCATTAGGATAGCCCGAGTCAGTTCTTCCTGCTAAGATTAAAGCTCCAATACCGGATAAAAATCCACAAAGCGAATAAACTATTATTAAAATTTTATTAACATTAATTCCTGAAGCTCTTGCAGCACTTGGGTTACCACCAATTGCATAAATCCACTTTCCTGTTCTGCTATGATTTAAGAAAATCCAAAAAACAAAATATACAACACCAATTAAAACTAAGCTTACGGGGAGATATTGAGATTTTTCTAATCCTAACCACGTTAAGTCAATTCTTCCATGACCTAAATACCTTACTTCATCTGTAAAGCCACTTATTGGCGTCCCCCCTGATATAAGATTTCCTGTTCCTCTGAAAATATAAAGTGTTCCCAGGGTCATTATAAAAGGATGAGGCATCCTTAAAAATGTAATACCTAAGCCATTAATTAAACCGCATAACAATCCCGCAAATAAAGGTACAAGTGCAACGACAAACCATGGGGCTCCTGCTTTAGATACTATGGCTAATATCATTAATGATAACATCATTATTGAACCAACCGAAAGATCTATTCCAGCTGTTACTATTACCATAAATACACCCAATGCTAACATTGACTGCCACGAAATTTGCTTGAAGACGTTTGTTACATTTCTCCAAGATAAAAAAACATCAGGTTGTAATATATGCATTACCAGAATCATTATAACTAGTAGCAAAAGAATTCCATATTTTTCAAAATATGGAATTAATTTTACATATAAACTTTCCTGTTTTTTATCTTTATCTTCCATTTATTTTTTCCCCATAATCCAACCAATCACTTCATCTCTAGATGTTTTATCTAATTGAGCTTCAGCAAAATTTGTACCTTGAAATAATGCCATCACCCGATCACAAACAGAAAATATATCATCCATTCTATGACTTATTACAATTACACCAACTCCAGTACTTTTTAATTTATTTATCAAATCTAACACCTTTCCCACTTCTTTGATTGCTAAAGCAGCAGTTGGTTCATCCATAATAACAACTTTTGCATTAAATGCTGTTGATCTTGCTATTGCAACAGCTTGTCTTTGTCCCCCAGATAATTCCTCTACTTTTTGATCAGCACTTTTGACATTAATTTTTAATTTGTCTAAATGAGCATTGGTCATTTCTTGAATTTTTTTAAAATCTAAGAATTTTAGAAAACCAATATTCTTTGTTGGCTCTCTACCTAAAAAAATATTTTCACCTATTGGTAGGTTCCCTGCTAATGCTAAGTCTTGATATACCATTTCTAGACCTAAAATTTGTGAGTCTTTCGGACTTTCTAATACTTTTTCTTCTCCCTCAAAAAATAATGCCCCTTGACTAGGTTTATATAAGCCAGACAAAACTTTCATCAAAGTTGATTTTCCTGCTCCATTATCTCCTACTACACCTAAACATTCGCCCCCATGTACTTTTAAATTTACATTTTCGAGTGCTGTAATAGTTCCAAAATATTTTGTAATACCTTTGGCTTCTAGAAGTAATTTATTGGTCGATGTCATTTAATTTAAATTAAAAAAAAAATTAATTAATTGCAACAGGTTTTGATCGCAAAAGGTGTACTGTTTTTTTTTGTGCTCTTTTGCAAAAAACTGGTGGCATATTTTTAGACATTAATTTCATATCTTCAAAAACAATATTTCCCATTTCTTTAAACGCTTCATTTAAAGCTCCTGCTCTGTGGGCAGAGAATAAAACATTCTTTAACTTTCTGATATTATCATTTTTCCTAACTGGTTCCTCTGGAAATACATCTATAGCTGCATAAATATCACCTTTTTTTAACCTATTTGTTAAGTCTTTAAAGTTAACTAAAGCAGCTCTACTCATTAATATAAATAAAGAATTTGACTTCAACAAATGAAGTAACTTTTTATTTACTATACCCTTATTTTCTGTGGTAATCGCTGCAAGCACATATATTACTTCGCAGTTTTTGAACATTTTTTTTAAAGTGACAGGTTTAAAACCTTTTTTAACAATATCTTTATTTGAAATCCAAGGATCATAAATAGAAATATTTTTTGTAAAAGGATGAAGCAAGGGAACCAAGGCTTTTCCAAGATCACCAAAGCCTAATAATCCTATTTTTTTATTTGATAATAACGAAGATTTTAAATTTCCCTCTAGTCCATATTTTTCTTTTTTGTCTAAAAAATCTTGATTAGCTCCATGAATGTTTCTTAACAAAGATAAAGTAAAACCTAATGCTATTTCTGCAACCGGTTTTGAAAAAACGGGTGAAGTTGCAGTTACATATATTCCATTTTTAAAACAATAATTGTAATCCATGTTATCCAAAAAATTACTTTCAACATTGATTACTGCTTTTAATTTTTTTGCTTTAATTAGTAAAGACTTTGGCAATTCAGGCTGACCTATTATAAATTTGGCCTTATGAATATTGTTTTTATAAAAGTTTTGCTTATTTTTATTTGGTGCATATATTAATTTAAATTTTTTTTTTAAATCTTTGAATTTCGATTTTGTAAAAATTAAGTCCATAGTTCTTGGATACGGATCAACAATTGCAATATCTTTCATGATCTATAAGAGAATTTTTTTTACTTCCTCTTCTGTAAACTTTTTTGGCTTCTCACACTTGGTATTTATCTTTTGAGGAATTCCTGTTGTTGCAGCTTTCATAGTAGACTCTATTAAATCTAAAACATGAAGAGATAGCTCTCCTGAACAACGATGTTTTTTCTTTTTCTCGATTGAATATAACATCTCAGACATTCCAACACTTCTATAATTTGCATTAGTTGGCGACTCGTTTGATCTACCACTTGCAGATGTAATATTTATTTTTCCTAAATGCATTTTATCAGTTTTATGTTCACCCCATCTACCTCCTTCAGTAACAGAAATAAATACTGACCCTCCGAACATATTTGGATCTGGAACAATAATTGATCCTCTGGTCCCATAAAGCTCCATATGGTTTCTTTGATGATTGATAACATCAAAGGATAAAGTGACTTGGATTATTGCTTCATTATGAAATTGAATTGTTGCTAAATAAGTGGTTGGTGTTTCAACTTTAAATGTTTTTCCTTTATTTGGACCTGCTCTGTAATTTCTTCTTTTAAAAGCTGTTAATGTTCTTCCTTGTACCTGTTTGGCTGGTCCTAAAAGATTAACAAGAGTTGTAAAAAAATAAGGACCCATGTCTATAACTGGACCTCCTTCTTTTTTATACCAAGACTCTGGCTTTGGATGAAAGTTTTCAACACCAGGAAATGCAAAGATTGCATTTCCAAGCTTTATTTCTCCAATTAAATCTGAGTCAATTAGTTCTCTTGCTTTTTGCCCTCCACCACCAAGAAAAGTATCTGGTGCATTTCCAATATAAAGTTTCTTTTTTTTTGCTAAACTTACTAATTCTTTCCCTTTTTCAAAATATGTAGCTAAAGGTTTTTCTGAATAAACATGCTTACCAGCATTTAAAACTCTTTTTGATACTGAATAATGTGATTGAGGAATTGTTAAGTTTAAAATAACCTCAATGTTTTGATCTTTTAATATCTCATTAACAGTCATGTGCTTTATATTGTAGAGTTTTGCACATTTTTCCGCGGCTTTTGGATTAATATCTGCACACGCAACGATTTTAAAATTATTAAAGTATTGATGACCTCTAAAATATGTCTCTGCAATATGGCCACATCCTATAAGACCAACTTTAAAAACTTTATTCATAGAGTTTTTAAACGCCTTGTCTTTGCTTACTTTTTCCTTCTTTGTGAAGTTTTAAAGCATCTTCATTTTCTTTTGTGGTTGGTATTTCTAAAGTTGGACTCTCCCAATATGCTGAGCCTTCAAGCCATTCATAAGAATGTGTTTTTATAGAAATTAAGTAAGTCACATCAGATTTTTTTGCTCTTTTAAAAGCTTCTTCTAATTCGGATATTGATGATACTTCTTCTGTTTTAGCCCCCATACTTTCAGCATGTTTTGCAAAATTTACTGGAACTAAATTTGGTGCTTTAGAACTGTTAAATAAGCAATTGAATTCTTTACCACCTTTAAATAACTGGAGCCTGTTTATCACAGCATGACCTCCATTGTCACATAATACAATTATTAATTTATTGTTTGTAATAACTGATGAATAAATATCAGAATTAAATAACAAGTATGATCCATCACCAACAAAAGTTATTACATCTTTATCAGGATTGGCCATTTTAATACCCAAAGCACCAGAAATTTCATAACTCATGCAACTAAAACCCCATTCTGTTTCATGAGTATTTAATTCTTTTGGTCGCCATATTTGAACAACTTCACCAACTAATCCTCCTGCAGCAGTAACTGCTATATCAGTAGGGTCTGAGTTACGATAAATTGCACCAACTGCATGAGCATAACTAGGAAGTTCTTGGTTTGTTGGTCCACTTTCTTTATCAACATAATCATTCCAATTTTTTAATTCATCTCTGGATTTTTTATGCCACTCATCAGGAGCTTTCCATTCACCTAGTGCATTTGATAAATCTTGTAAAGTAACTTTAGCATCTCCAATTACTGATTGTGCCAAGTGCTTATTTGCATCAAATCTAGAAACATTAATACTTACTAAAGAAAAATCTGGATTTTCAAAATTAGCCCATGATCCTGTTGTAAAATCTGCAAGCTTGGTTCCAACAGCAATTGCTAAATCAGTTTGTTTTGCTAAATTATTTGCTGCCTTTCCCCCCAGGCCTCCTATAGGACCCAAAAAATGAGAATGATCTCTTTTAATAGTAGAATATCCCATAACCGTTTGAGTTATCGGTATATTATGTTTGATTGCAAAATTACTTACATCATCCATAGCATCAGAATAAAAAACACCCCCACCAGAAATTAATAAAGGATTTTTTGATTTTTTTATTTTTTCTGCTGCTTCTTTAATTTGAAAATCATCAGGCCTAGGTCTTCTTATGTTATGAACTCTTTCTTTAAAAAATTCCTCTGGATATTCATAAACTTCTCCTTGAACATCTTGAGATAATGACAAACAAGCTGGGCCACAGTCTGCTGGATCCAACATAGTTTGAATGGCTTGAGGTAATGTTTGCAAAATTTGTTCTGGTCTTGTTATTCTATCAAAGTACTTCGTTACAGATTTAAAAGCATCATTAGCAGTAACACCTGGATTATTGAAATGTTCTACTTGCTGTAATACTGGATCAGGTATTCTATTTGCGTAAGTATCTCCAGGTAAAAATAATATTGGAAGCCTATTACTCATAGCAACAGCTGATGCTGTTACCATGTTAGTTGATCCAGGACCAACTGAGCTTGTTGCAACAAAAAATTGTTTCCTTCTTTTGGCTCTTGCATAAGCAATCCCTGTTAAAGCCATATTTTGCTCATGGTGACCTCTGTATGTTGGAAGTTTATCCTGATTTTCTTGTAATGCCTGGCCTAAACATGCAACATTTCCGTGTCCAAAAATTCCAAATGCTCCAGCAAATAGCTGCTCTTTTTTACCATCTATTAAAATTTTTTGAGCAATAAGATGTTTTATTATTGCATGAGCACAAGTGAGCTTTATTTTTTTCATTAATCTATATATAAATCTGTAACTTTTAATAATTAAACACAATTTAAAAAATATGTATAGCAATTTTGGTCAATTCATTGATGGTCAGTGGCAGCAAGCAGAAAAAAAAGAAACTTATAAAGTTATAAATCCAGCGACAGAGGAAATAATAGGAGAAGCTTCAAAAGCGTCATCTGCTGATGTTCAAAAAGCACTAAAATCTGCAGAGAAGGGACTAGAAATTTGGAAAAATACAACTCCCTGGCAAAGGTCGTATGTAATTAGAAAAATTGCTGATTTGATGAGAGAGCGAAAAGATTTATTAGCAAAGTGGCTTGCTCTAGAAGTTGGTAAACCCTTTAAGGAAGCCATAGGAGAAGTTGGAGGAGGTGCAGACATTTTTGAATGGAATGCAGAAGAAACTAAAAGAATTTATGGACAAACTTTACAAAGTAGATTTCCTGACACAAGAGTACATGTATATTATCAACCTGTTGGTGTTGTTGCTGCATTAGTTCCATGGAATTTTCCAATTGTTTTAGCATCAAGAAAAATATCAACTGCATTGGCTGCAGGATGCTCTGTTATTTGTAAGCCAGATGTAATCACTCCAGGCGCTGTAATGGAATTAGTTAATATTTGTAAAGATGCTGGAGTCCCTGACGGTGTTGTTAATTTACTCTCTGGTGATCCTGCAGAAATCTCAAATGAACTATTAGAATCTGATATAATTAAAAAAGTTTCTATAACTGGTTCTACAAGAGTCGGTAAATTAATTTTGAAGAAAGCTGCAGATAAAGTTCAGAGAGTTACAATGGAATTAAGTGGTCATTCTCCTTTCATCGTATTTGACGATGTAGATATGAATAAAGTTGCAGATATGGCAATAACTGCAAAATTTCGTAATAATGGACAAGTTTGCATATCACCAAATAGATTTTATATACAAGAAAATAGAAAAGACGAATTTGTAAATGCTTTTGTTGATAGAGCAAAAAAATTGAAGATAGGTAATGGCATGGATGAAGGTACTGACTTAGGGCCTTTAACAACAGCAAAACGATTAGAGGAAATAGAAAAACTAGTAGAGACTACTAAGAGCGAGGGTGCTAAAATTGTCATGGGTGGAGGAAGACCCGCTGGATTTAATAAAGGATACTTTTTTGAACCAACAGTATTTGATGATGTCAAAGATAATTTTACCATAATGAAAGAAGAGCCATTTGGACCTTTAGTTCCTGTTTTAACATTTAAAAATTTTGAAGAAGTAGTTGCGAGAGCTAATGACAACGATCTTGGACTATGTAGTTACGTTTATACTAACTCTATGGATCAAGCTAACAGGGCATCAGAGATGATGGAGACTGGATGTGTTGCAGTAAATACAGCTGCAGTTGCAGTTGCAGAAGCCCCATTTGGAGGAATAAAACAAACTGGATATGGTCGTGAAGGTGGATCAATGGCTATTAAAGATTACCTTAATGTAAAATACACACACATGGGTCTTAAAACCTAATTTAATGAGAAAAAATAAGGCTAAAGAAATTATCAAAGCTGGTAAAGCAGTAATTAATGGTTGGTTACAAATACCGAGTACAGTTTCAGCAGAAACAATGGCCCAACAAGGTTGGGACACATTAACTATAGATATGCAGCATGGATTAGTTGATTACACTAATGCAATGCCCATGATGCAAGTAATATCTGCAACAGAAATAGTTCCCATGGCAAGAGTAAATTGGAATGAACCTGGTCAAATTATGAAAATATTAGACGCTGGTTGTTATGGGATTATCTGCCCCATGGTTAGTAATAGAAATGAAGCAGAACGATTTGTACAAGCTTGCAGATATCCACCTGATGGATACAGAAGTTTTGGTCCAATGAGAGGTCTAATTTACGGTGGAGCTGATTATGCTGATCATGCCAACAATGAGATATTAAAAATGGCAATGATTGAAACAAAAGAAGCGCTAGAAAATCTAGATGCTATAATGAGTACTACTGGATTAGATGGTATCTACATTGGTCCAGCAGACTTAAGTCTAGCAATTGGAGAGAAGCCTGGTTTTGATAAAGGAGAGGATACTAAAGCTTATTCACAGATACTGAGAATATTAGAACATGCAAAAAAAAATAATATATTTGCGGGCATCCATAATGGTAGTACAGATTATGCAAAAAAAATGATTGAAAAAGGTTTTCAATTTGTAACTGTTGGAGCAGATTCAAGATTTATAAGTAATGGAGCAAAAAGCACAGTTGAAGAATTAAAAGGAACTGTAAAATCAGAGTTATCAAAAGCCTATTAAAGATTTAAGTTACAAAAAGAAAATTTTGAAAATATGAAAAAAATCTTAATAATAGGATCAATACATAATCATGGCATAGATTTATTAAAGGAAAATAAAAATTTTGAATTTGAGGTTGTTGATAATACAGATGCTGAATTTTTGAAAAATAAAATAATAGGTTTTGATGCAGCGAGTGTTAGAACTTCAAAAATATCTAAAGAAATTATAAACTCTGCGAAAAATTTAAAAATAATATCAAGACATGGAGTTGGCTACGATAATATAGACTTATCGGCCATTAAAGATAACAATATTACTTTAGCGATTACAGCTACCGCAAATGCTCAAGCAGTTGCAGAACATGTTTTATTCATGCTATTCAATATTGCCAAAAGAAATAATATGTACAACGATAGTGTTAAATCTGGAAAATTTGAAGACAGAACTAAACTTCCAAAAACTATTGAGTTATGGAATAAAAATATCTTGATAGCTGGATTTGGTAGAATTGGAAAATGTTTATTGAAAAAATGCAAAGGTTTAGAAATGAATATATTTGTTTATGATCCTTTTATTAGTAATGAGGAAATTGAGAAACTTGGAGGAACTAAAGTTGAAGATTTAGAGACATCATTAAATAAAATGGATGCCATTTCAATTCACATGCCATTAAATGACAAAACTAACCATTTGATTGATTATGATATGATTAAAAAAATGAAAAAAAATTGTATTTTAATTAATGCCGCAAGAGGTGGTATAATTAATGAAGAAGACCTTAACAAAGCATTAAATGAAAATTTAATATTTGGAGCTGGATTGGATGTTTTTGAAAAAGAACCTCCATCACTCCATAATCCTTTACTTAAAAATGATAAAGCATTTTTAAGCCCTCATTCTGCTGTATTTACTGAAGAATGTTTGTCTAGGATGGGTATTGAAACAATACAAAATATAGTTGATTTTTTTGAGGATAATTTGGACAACTCGAAAATTGTAAAAATCTGATGAGTTTAAAACTTAAAAACTTTGGATTGTTGGAATTTCTTATAATTATTTCAGCAGTTTATGTTGTTGGTATGCTGATATGGACTGCTAGCACGAGACCTGAAGTTGAGGCACGAGCCAATTTGGTCAAAGAAAATCACAAAAAAGTTGTCGACTTTATTAACGGTGAGATAAATAAATGTGGAAATAACGATGAAGGTAAATTTACAATATGGGGAGATCCTTGTAATTCAGAATGGATTGCTGAAAAGGTTGTTATTTATATTAATGGTAATCTTCAAATAAAAAATCCATTTTCGGATGACAATAAAGTAAAAACAGACCCTGATCCAAGAATTAAAGCTGAAGGAAAAGCCGGTCAATCTGTAGAGATGGGAGTTATCTTTCTCATGTCCTCAAATTTTATGTCTGATCCGGGATCAGAATGGATAGTTGGAACATGTTTTAAATCACCGTGTGTTGCTGCAGGAAATAATGAATTAACTTCTTTGTATAGATAATTAATTATTAATAATATCTATGTTAGCACTTTTTAAAGTTTTGACTAAATAATTATATCCAATTTTAGCATATTCAAGTGGGTTTGCTTTTGCTGGATCTTGTTCAGCTTCAACAACTAACCAACCTGAATAATTTTGAGCTTTAAGTAAATCAAAAAGTGGTTTGTAATCTATACAACCATCACCTGGAACTGTAAATGAACCCTCTAAAAAGGCTTTTCGAAAGCTATAATCATTTTGTAATGATTTATCCAAAATATTTTTTCTCATATCTTTACAATGAATATGAATTATCCTTTCTTTGAATTCTTTATAAATTTTTAAACTATCACCTCTTGCAAATAACATATGCCCTGTGTCTAAAGTTAGTTTTACACTGTTATCTGTATTTTCTAAAAGCTTTCTAGTATCTTCTTCACTTTCAATACATGTGCCCATATGATGATGATATGCAAGTGGCATTGCTTGATCTTCTAAATACTTACCCATTTCAGAAATTTTTTTATAATATTTTTTAGATTCTTCTAAATCCATTTTTGGACGTTCAGACAACTTAGTATGCAGATTTCCTTGGATTGAACCATAAACTTCTGCGAATACTATGCAAGGTGCATTACAATCTTTAAATAATTTTAATTGATTTTGTATATTATCCTTCTCTTCCTTAAATGTATTTTTTCTTAAGTTAGCTCCGTACCAACCAGAACATAGATTTAAATTATATTTACTTAATATTGGAATTAATTCTTGAGATGTTTTTGGAAATTTACCCCCAGACTCTATACCTTGGAAACCTGCTAGACTTGCCTCAGAGAGACATTGTTCAAGAGGTGTGTCTCCACCTAACTCAGGCATGTCATCGTTACTCCAAGCAATTGGTGCGATACCTAATTTTACTGACATAAATAATAGTTTTGTTATGATATTAGATGGTTCAAAAAATTAAACCTAAAAAATTTAAACTTGGTATAGTCGGTGGAGGTCCTGAATCTTGGATTGGTCATGTTCACAGAATTTCATCTCGCTATGATGATAGATATGAAATTGTTGCAGGAGTATTTTCTAGAAGTGTTGATAAATCTAGACGATTTGGACAAAGTATAGGTTTAGATAAATTGAGGTGTTATTCAAACTTCAAAGAAATGTCTGAAAAAGAGGCGGAGCGAAAAGATGGTATTGATGTTGTAGCTATAATGACCCCACCATCAAGCCATCAAATCATCGCTGAAAATTTTATTAAAAAAAATATACATGTTATTTCAGACAAACCATTTGCTGGCAATCTAAGTCAGGCAAGAAAGCTTTATAAAACAATAAAGAGTAACAAAAAAATCAAATATGCGCTTACTCATAATTATTCCTCTTACCCAATGGTTAGAGAAGCAAAACGGTTGGTTGAAAAAGGAAAAATTGGAAATGTTGAGTATATCAATGTTGAATATGTTCAAGACTGGACAGACGGCAATAAAATTTCAAAAAAAAATTCAAAAAAAATATTTAAATGGAAGGTTGATAAAAAAATTGTAGGTATATCTGCTGTACTTAATGAAATAGGATCACATGCATATCATCTAGCTATATATATTTCAGGATTGAAAGGAGAAAAATTAATAGCAGATGTTAATAAATATTCTAAAGATGTAGATATGGATAATAATGCACAAGTTTTAGTTAATTTTAATAAAGGTGCTAAAGGTATTGTATGGACTTGTGTAACAGCTAAAGGTGGTGTTTATGGATTAAGAATTAGAGTTTATGGCTCTAAAGGTAGCTTGGAATGGGTTCAGAATGATCCTAACTATTTAAAATTTAATCCTAGCAAAGGAGCAGTAAAATTTTTAGAAAGAGGATATACAAATGCAAACTTTTCAAAAAAATTCTCCAGAATAAAATTTGGACATCCCGAAGGATACCTAGATGCTTTTGCAAATATATATAAAGAGTTTTCTGATTATTTAAAAACCAATACAAAAAAGAGATTTTATTTTCCAAATGAAGATGAGGGATTGGAAACCGCAAAATTTATTGACGCTTGTAAAAAATCGTCTCAAAAAAAACAATGGGTAAAAATTTAATCAATATTGCTTTGTTTGGTCTTGGTAGAATAGGATTGCTGCATGCAAAAAACTTAACTAACAATAAAAATTTTAATCTTAAATATATTTTTGATATAAACAAAAAGGTTTCAAAAAAGATTGCAAAAAGTCTTAATTGTAAAAATATCGAAAATACTCAAATTGCACTTAAAGATAAAAATATTGATTGTATTTTTATAAGTTCGCCAACAGCTACTCATCTTAAACTTATATTTGAAAGCGTAAAGAACGGTAAAACAGTATTTTGTGAAAAACCTTTAGATTTAAATTTAAATAAAATTTTAAAATACGAAAAAAAGATAAATAAATTTAAACATAAAATTCAAATTGGTTTTAATAGGAGATATGACACCGGACATAGCTTATTAAAAAATAGTTTAAAAAAAGGTAAGATAGGCAAACTTGAAAAAATTATTATTACCAGTAGGGATCCAGCAGCACCTTCTATAAAATATTTAAAAGCTTCTGGAGGTATATTTAAGGATATGATGATACATGATTTTGATCTTGCAAGATATTATGCAGGTAATGATAAATTTGTTTCAATTTTTGCAACAGGAAGCAATATATCAAACAAATATTTCAATAAACTTAAAGATTTTGAACTTGCAACAGCAGTCTTAAAAACAAAAAGTGGAATTCAATGTGTTATTAGTAATTCAAGACATTGTAGCTTTGGTTATGATCAAAGGGTTGAATTATTTGGTAGCAAGGGAATGGTTATTTCAGATAATGTTAAGCAAAACGAAATTAGCGAATATTCTAATAAAAATACGAATGCTGGTTCTAACTTCAAACACTTCTTCACGGAAAGGTATGAGCAAGCTTATAAAGACCAGTTAAATGACCTTGCTAAATTATTCAAAAAGAATTTAAGACCTAAAACTGGATTTATTGATGGGAAGATTTCTATACAAATTGCAGAAAGTGCAATTCAATCTATTAAATCAAAAAAGTTTGAAAAAATAAAATATTAAAAATCAACTTAAAGTTGAATACAACCTGCTGCTTTACAAAATAAATATTTTTGTGATAGCCTTGGTATTTAAAAGTTAACTTTTAATACTTAATGAGAGGAAATTAAAAATGAGAACAATAAAAAACTTTATATTGGCTTTTGCTGCGTGGGCGATGATGTCTGTATCAGCATTAGCAACTGATATAATTGTTGTTTCACACGGTCAAGCTAATGACCCTTTCTGGTCTGTAGCAAAAAATGGAGTTGATGCAGCTTGTAAAGATATGGGAGTATCTTGCAAATACACTGCTCCTGGAACTTTTGACATGGTAGAAATGGCAAAATTAATTGACAACGCTGTATCACAGAAACCAAAAGGTATTGTAATTACATTACCAGATGCTGCTGCTTTAGGAAAATCTGTAAAAGCTGCAATAGCTGCAGGTATACCAGTGGTCTCTATGAATTCCGGTTCAGATGATTATCAATCTTTAGGAATTAGTGCACACGTTGGTCAGACAGAATTTGAAGCTGGAGTAGGTGGTGGACAAAAAATGAAAGCTGCTGGTGGAAAAAAAGCTTTATGTGTAAACCACGAAGTTGGAAACGTTGCACTTGATAGAAGATGCGCAGGTTTCAAAAAAGGATTTGGAGGTTCAGTTGATATTCTTGGAACTTCTAATGACCCAACTGAAATTCAAAAAGCTGTTGCTGCTAAATTAGGTGGTGGATATGATACTATTCTAACTTTAGGAGCTGGTTTATCAGGTGAAGCTGCTTTGAAAGCTTTAGAGTCGGCAGGTAAAGTTGGAAGTGTTAAACTAGGAACATTTGACATGTCGCCTAATATGCTAAAAGCTGCTGCTGCAGGTAAAGTAGAATTTTTGATTGATCAACAACAGTACCTTCAAGGATATTTGCCTATAGCTATTTTTGCGCAGTACATGAGATGGGGAACAATGCCAGCTGGTGTAGTTATGACTGGTCCTGGATTTGTAACTCCAGATAACGCTGCAAAAGTAATTAAGTGGGCAGCACAGGGTTATAGATAAAATCTATTTTTAAGGCCTGGCTTAATATTAAAGTCAGGCCTTCTTCAAATTTTAAATGTCATTAAAATCAAAAAGTATTTCGTCAAAAAGTAGTTTGAATAAAGATGAACGTTTAAAAAAAATTTCACCTTTAAGAGTTTTATTAAATAGGCCAGAGTTAGGAGCCTTAGGTGGTTCAATACTTGTATTTATTTTTTTTGGAATTGTTGCTGGAGATACCGGGATGTTCAGCGCTTATGGAATGCTTAATTTCTTTGATGTTTCAGCTAATTTAGGAATAATCGCAATAGCAGCAGCAATGCTAATGATAGGTGGGGAGTTTGATTTATCAATTGGATCAATGATTGGTTTTGCAGGAATTTGTATTGCAATACCAGCTATTTATTGGGGATGGCCTTTATGGATGAGTATAATTTTCGCATTCGCTATGGCTGTGTTGGTCGGTTATTTCAATGGCATAATGGTTGTTAAAACTGGATTACCATCTTTTATAGTTACACTAGCTATGCTTTTTATCCTAAGAGGTTTGACATTGGCAATTACAAGACTGATCACTGGCAGAACTCAAGTCCCAGGACTACGAGTATTAATTGAAGATGATCCGTTAGCCTGGATATTTGCTACGGATACTTTCAAATGGTTATTTACTTGGCTTGGTTCTTTAAAGTTAATCGAATTAAGAACAGATGGTACACCCTTAGCAACAGGTATACCTCCTTCAGTAATATGGTTTGTTGCATTAACGATATTTGCAACATGGATATTAATGAAAACAAGGTATGGAAATTGGATTTTTGCATCCGGGGGAGATAAGGTTGGGGCTACAAATGTAGGTGTTCCTGTTGGTAGAGTAAAAATAAGCTTGTTTATTGGAACAGCTGTTGCCTCAACAATTTTTGCATGTATTCAAGTATTAGATGCTGGATCAGCTGATACAATGAGAGGTACCTTAAAAGAACTTGAAGCTATAGCGGCTGCAGTTGTTGGTGGTTGTCTATTAACAGGTGGATATGGTTCGGCAATTGGTGCAGCATTTGGAGCAATTATATTTGGCACTGTTTCAATGGGAATTTTTTATACAGATGTTGATACTGATTGGTTTAAAGTATTTCTTGGAGCAATGATGTTAATAGCTGTAGTTTTCAATAATTACATAAGAAAGAAAGTAACTGAAAGTAAGTAATGACTGATTACCTTGTTCAATTCAATAACATAAGTAAATTTTTTGGCAAAGTTATTGCACTTAAAGATGTAACTATGAGATTAAAAAGAGGTGAGATCATGTGTTTATTAGGAGATAATGGTGCAGGCAAATCTACTTTAATTAAAACATTAGCTGGTGTTCATAAGCCAGACGAAGGTGAGATTATTTTTGAAAATAAAAAAATTGTGTTTGACTCACCAAAAGATGCATTGGATATTGGTATAGGAACAGTTTATCAAGATCTAGCTTTAGTATCATTAATGAGTGTCACTAGAAATTTTTTCATGGGGAGGGAGCCACAAAAAGGTATTCCCTTTTTTAAAACATTTGATGTTGATAGAGCAAATAAAATCGCAGCAGAAAGAATGGGACAAATAGGAATAGACGTAAGAGATCCATCACAAGCTGTTGGAACAATGTCTGGAGGTGAGAGACAATGTCTTGCAATATCAAGAGCAATATATTTTGGAGCAAAAGTTTTGGTCTTAGACGAAC
Organism: uncultured Pelagibacteraceae bacterium; assembly: GCA_902528735.1. Lineage (GTDB taxonomy): Bacteria > Pseudomonadota > Alphaproteobacteria > Pelagibacterales > Pelagibacteraceae > Pelagibacter. The sequence continues at coordinate 354 of CABZTP010000013.1, read as the reverse complement.
CAACATCTGCTTTAGGTGTTCATCAGGCATCAATGGTTTTGAAATATATAGTCAAAGCTGCATCTGAGGGATTGGCAGTAATTTTAATCACACATAATGTTCATCATGCATACCCTGTTGGAAGTAGTTTTACTGTGCTTAATAGAGGCAAGAGTATGGGAACATTCCAAAAAAAAGATATTTCTAGAGAAAAATTGTTAAGCATGATGGCAGGTGGAGAAGAATTAGACAAGCTTGAAGTCGAACTTCAAGAAATGGATAGAATTCACAGTAAAAATTAGATATTACGCCATATATTTAATTTATGACTAAATCCTTCCCTTTACTCTTTATATTGCTCTGGTCATCAGCATT
>CABZTP010000012.1:0-31869 GCA_902528735.1 uncultured Pelagibacteraceae bacterium | reverse complement strand
TGATCTCCAAATAAATGAACCTATAGCAGCAACTCCAATTGATCCTCCTACAATGTCAATCAAAATTACAGTTAATAGCTCTCCACTAGCTGGCACTGAAGGTAAAAAATTGACAAGCACTCAAATTAGAGAGAGGTTAATTCAAGAAGCACAGAATAATGTTGGAATATCTTTTGCAGAAAATGAAAATAAAGATGCATTCGAAATTAGCGGAAGGGGTGAGTTAATGCTAGAGATATTATTAACTCAGATGAGAAGAGAGGGTTTTGAGATGACTGTAAGTCCACCAAAAGTATTATATCAAAATAGTGACAGCGGGGAAAAATTAGAGCCCATTGAAGAAATTACAATAGATCTTGATGAAGAATTTTCCTCTAAAGTAATAGATTCTATGAATAGGAGGAAACAATTCTTAAAAATCTTGATTATTTTGTAGATATTATAAGTTTTGAGGCTAATTTACCAAAATTTTATAATCCAACAATTAGAATAATTGATCATTTAACGACAAAATTTAATTACATAATTAATTTTAGAGAGGAAGGAAAATTTATATTTGAATTTAAAGAAAATTTTGAAAGAAAACATATCCAGAAACTTTTAAAAGAATATAATAATACTTGTGAAATTTTTTTATTTAAAAATAAGAAAAAAAAAGGGCAGTAAAAACCGCCCTTTTTAAATTTTGTAGAGTGATGAATGTGTCTTACATTCCCATTCCACCCATTCCTCCCATGCCACCCATTCCTCCTGGAGGCATACCACCACCTGCAGCATCTTTATCATCTGGTTTATCAGCTACCATCGCTTCTGTGGTTACTAATAATCCTGATATAGAAGCCGCATCTTGAAGTGCAGTTCTTACAACTTTAACTGGATCAATTATTCCTTCTTTGAACATATCAACATATTGTTCTGATTGTGCATCATATCCGTTTGTTACTTTATTGGTTTCCAACAATTTACCAACAACAACTGAACCATCTACACCTGCGTTTGTTGTAATTTGTCTAATTGGAGCTTGAAGAGCGCTCTTAACTATCTCAACCCCAGCTTTTTGATCGTCACCTTTTACCTTCAAACTATCAAGCTCTTTAGAAGCATAAAGTAGAGCACATCCACCACCAACAACAATTCCTTCTTCAACTGCTGCTCTTGTAGCATTTAATGCATCTTCCACTCTATCTTTTCTCTCTTTTACTTCAACTTCTGTAGCTCCTCCAACTTTAATTACTGCTACACCACCAGCTAACTTAGCAAGTCTTTCTTGAAGCTTTTCTCTGTCATAATCTGAAGTTGTTTCCTCTACCTGAGCTTTGATTTGAGCACATCTTGCTTCGATATCTGATTTTTTACCAGCACCACTTACGATAGTACTATTCTCTTTATCAACTTTTACTCTTTTCGCAGATCCCAAATCATTCAACTTAACATTTTCTAATTTAATACCTAAGTCTTCAGAAATAACCTGACCACCAGTTAGGATAGCTATATCCTCTAACATTGACTTTCTTCTATCACCAAAACCTGGAGCTTTTACTGCAACAACTTTAAGACCACCTCTTAATTTGTTTACAACTAAAGTTGCTAAAGCTTCTCCCTCAACATCTTCTGAAATTATCATTAGAGGTCTTCCAGCTTGAACAACTGCTTCTAATAATGGTACCATTGGTTGAAGATTTGTTAATTTTTTTTCATGCAATAAAATTAGTGGGTTCTCCAACTCAGTAGTCATTTTATCACCATTTGTAATAAAATATGGTGATAAATATCCTCTATCAAATTGCATACCTTCAACTACGTCTAATTCTGTCTCAATTCCTTTTGCTTCCTCAACAGTAATTACACCTTCGTTACCAACTTTTTGCATAGCTTTTGAAATCATTGCACCAATTTCTTTATCACCGTTTGCAGATATAGTTCCAACTTGTGCAATTTCATCACTGTCTTTTACTTTTTTTGCAGAAGAAATTAATTTATTTTTAACATGATCAACCGCAGCATCAATTCCTCTTTTTACGTCCATCGGATTCATTCCTGCAGTTACATATTTGCATCCTTCTTTAACTATTGATTGAGCTAAAATTGTTGCAGTTGTTGTTCCATCTCCAGCTTCATCATTAGTCTTACTTGCAACTTCTTTGACCATTTGAGCACCCATGTTCTCAAATTTGTCCTCTAGATCTATTTCTTTTGCGACTGAAACACCATCTTTAGTTGTTCTTGGTGCACCATAAGATTTGTCTATAACAACATTTCTCCCTTTTGGTCCAAGAGTTACTTTTACAGTGTTAGCAAGTATATCAACACCTTTTAGCATTGATGCTCTTGCATCTGAATCAAATTTTACTATTTTTGCCATTATAAACTCTCCTTATTAATTATTTACCTGTAGCAATACCCATAATGTCTGACTCTTTCATTATGCTGTATTCTTTACCATCAATTTTGACTTCTGTTCCCGACCACTTACCAAATAAAACTTTATCTCCTACTTTAACATCCATAGGAATTAATTTTCCATCTTCAGTTTTAGCTCCACCACCAATTGCAACAACTTTACCCTCTTGTGGTTTTTCTTGAGCTGTATCTGGAATTATAATACCACCGGCAGTTTTTTCACTGCTGTCTAGAACTTCGATTAAAACACGATCATGTAACGGTTTAAACTTCATACAAATTCTCCTTTAAATTAGCAGTCATATAGAGACATATTTGATAATTTTCAAGATCTTCAATAAATTTTATGGTCTAAAAAACTCAAGAATTTGGCTAATTTTTAAGCTATACCTCAAGTATGCCCCAAAACTTAGACAAAGATGGATTAAGATCTAGAATAAATAATTACGACTTATTTTTCATAGATATATGGGGTGTTGTGCATAATGGATTACAGATTTTTCAAGACTCCATTGAAGTATTAGAAAATTTAAAAATAAATAATAAAGAATTTGTATTACTTACAAATGCTCCAAGACCAAATTCTACAGTTATAGAATTTTTAAAAAAGTTAGGACTTAATAAATTTTATGAAAATGTATATACCTCAGGTGAAGCTTCTCTAAAATATATAATTAAAAATTTTCATAATTTAAAGTTTTATCATATAGGTCCACCAAAAGATTTTGACTTATTTAAAGAATTTCAAAATAACAAAGTTGTAAATATTAAAAAGGCTGATTATTTTATATGCACAGGATTATTTGAAGATCATGAGACGAAACTAGAATATTATAGAGACTTGCTTTTAAAATTTGTAAATAAAAAACTTATTTGTACCAATCCAGATCTAATTGTAGATAGAGGTGATAAAAGAGAATTTTGCGCTGGATCTATTGCAAAAATATTTGAAGAAATTGGTGGAAAAGTGATCTATTTTGGCAAACCCTATTCTCCAGTTTATAATTTATCAGCTAAAATAAGTAACAAAAAAGTTTTATGCATTGGAGATAATATGAATACAGATATAAAGGGAGCAAATATTCAAAAATTTGATAATTTATTGATAACAAGCGGAATACATAAAAATGAATTGAATATTGGTAGTATTGATAAGTTGGAAGAAAAATATGGAGTTAAAGTAAACTATATTCAAACAAAATTAAAATGGTGAGCAAAATTAAAATTTATAAAAACTTTGAAGTCCTAAAAAAACATCAAAATGCAATGATATTAATAGGTAACTTTGATGGACTTCACTTAGGGCATCAAAGATTGTTCAAAGAAGCAGAAAAATACAAAAAAAAATATACATCAAAAATTGGTGTTGTTACTTTTGATCCAATTCCAAAAATGTTTTTTAATAAAAGAATTAGAAATTATAGACTTTCAAATTTAAATCAAAAAAGTAAATATTTTAGTGATTACGATGTTGATTTTCTGATAAATAAAAAATTTGATAAAAGATTTTCTAAAATATCTTGCCATAATTTTATTAAAAATTTTTTATCTAAAAAGCTAAAAGCCGATTTTATTTTTGTTAGTAATAATTTTAAATTTGGAAACAAAAGGGAAGGCGATGTAAAATTATTAAAGCAAGGTCAAAAGAAATATAATTATAAAGTAATCAATCCAAAACCATTATATAAGAATAAAAAAATTATATCATCGACACATATAAGAAAGCTAATCCAAAAAGGTAAATTGAAAGTTGCAAATCAATTTCTATCTCGAAATTGGTCTATCGAAGGCACAGTTGAAAAGGGGAGGATGATGGGAAGAAAAATTGGTTTTCCAACTTGCAATATAGACATAAAAAATTATGTAATTCCAAAAGTAGGTGTTTATGCAGTAGATACTTATGTTGAAAATAAATCAAAAAAGATCAAAGGAATTGCAAATATTGGATATAGACCTACTTTTAATCAAAAAAAGTTATTATTAGAGGTAAATTTATTTAAATTTTCTGGAAATCTTTATAATAAAAAACTAACTATAAATTTTACAAAATTTATAAGAGGAGAAACAAAGTTTAAAAATATTGGTGCTTTAAAAAAACAAATAAAAAAAGACATCATAATTGCAAAAAGATAATACTGAAATGAGTAAAGAGCACATCAATCTACCAAAAACCAGATTTTCAATGAAGGCAAACTTGCCAAATAAAGAGCCAAATTATATAGAATTTTGGAATGAAATTGATCTTTACAATTTACTAAGACAAAAAAGCAAGGGAAAAGAAAAATTTGTTCTTCATGACGGCCCCCCATATGCAAATGGAAATATTCATATGGGTACTGCTTTAAATAAAATTTTAAAAGATATAATTACAAAATTTCACCAAATGGATGGCAAAGACTCTGTGTACGTTCCAGGATGGGACTGTCATGGACTACCTATAGAATGGAAAATTGAAGAACAATACAAAAAAAATAAAAAAAATAAGAATGATGTTCCAGTAATTGAGTTTAGGAAAGAATGTAGAGAATTTGCGAATAAATGGATAAAAGTACACAAGTCTGAATTTAGTAGACTTGGTGTAATTGGTGATTGGGAAAATTATTATTCAACAATGTCATTCGGTGCTGAAGCTCAAATTGTTCGAGAGCTTGGGAAATTTTTGAAGGAAGGAAGTCTTTATAGAGGTTACAAACCAGTTCTTTGGTCTACAGTTGAAAAGACAGCATTAGCTGATGCTGAAGTTGAGTATATGGATCATGTCTCAGATACAATTTATGCTGCTTTCAAAGTAAAAGAATCTAGTTTAGATTTTATCAAAGGTGCGGATATAGTTATCTGGACGACAACTCCATGGACGATTCCTGCAAATAAAGCTTTAGCCTACAATGCAGGATTAAAATATGTTTTGATTGAAGTAAATGATGATAAGAATTTTATTAACAGAAAAATAGTAATAGCAAAAGATTTATTAGAACCATTTAAAAAAGACACATCAATTGAAAACGTAAATGTCTTAGAAGAGTTCTCAGGAAAAGAATTTACGAATACAATATGTAGTCATCCGTTTTCTGAATTAGGATATGATTATGATATTCCTATGCTTGAAGCAAATTTTGTTACAACTGAACAAGGTACAGGCATAGTTCACTGCGCACCTAGCCATGGACCTGACGATTTTAATTTATGTATAAACAATAATATCAAGGCGATTGAAACTGTAGATGGCGATGGAAAATACACTAAGGAGATAAAAATTTTCGAGGGCTTACATATTTTTAAGGCAAATAATTTGATTATTGAAAAATTAGACGAACAAAAAAACTTAGTTAGAAGTGGTAAGCTTACTCACTCTTATCCACACTCTTGGAGATCAAAAGCTCCATTGGTTCATCGAGCAACCCCGCAATGGTTTATATCTATGGAAAGTCATGGTTTAAGAGATAAGGCACTTAAAGCGATAGATAATACCGATTTCTATCCAGCAAAAGGAAAGGAAAGAATTAGAGCAATGATTGAGACTAGACCTGACTGGTGTGTATCCAGGCAAAGAGTTTGGGGAGTACCATTACCAATATTTATATCCAAAAAAACTGGAGAAGTTCTAGTTGATGACAATGTTTTTGAAAATATTGCAAAGATCTACGAAAAAGAGGGATCAGATTGTTGGTTTAATGAAGATTACCAACCATTTTTAGGCGATAAATACAGGGCAGAAGATTATGAAAAATTATCAGATATAGTTGAAGTTTGGTTTGATAGTGGATCTACTCATGCTTTTGTTTTAGAAAAAAGAGACGATTTAAAATGGCCAGCTTCTATGTATTTAGAGGGTTCAGACCAACATAGAGGTTGGTTTCACTCTTCATTACTAGAATCATGTGGAACTAGAGGTGTAGCACCATTTGAGAGCATACTTTCACATGGTTTTGTTGTTGATGGAAAAGGTCTAAAAATGTCAAAATCTACTGGAAACGTTATAGCTCCTCAAGATATTTTAAAAAAATATGGAGCTGATATTCTACGAATTTGGGTAGCATCATCGAATTACGCTGAAGATCTTAGAATTGACTATTCAATTTTAGATCAGCATGCAGAATCTTACAGAAAAATTCGAAACACTTTTAGATATCTTTTAGGAAATATTCAGGATGATTATAAAAATCTAGATTTTGAAAATATCGAAATCGAAAATTTTGACTCATTAGAAAAATTTATGCTTCATAGAGTATATATAATAAATGAAAATTTCAAAAATAATTTTAAAGTTTACAATTTCCATAACTTATACAAAGAATTATTAAATTTTTGCACTGTAGAACTTTCTGCTTTTTATTTTGATATCAGGAAAGACACTTTGTATTGCGAACCCCAGCAATCTAAAAAGCGAGAAAATTGTATTTTAATTTTAAATATAATTTTACAATGCCTTCTAAAGTGGTTTGCTCCAATTTTATCTTTTACAACAGAGGAAATTTACCAACTATTAAAAAAAGAAAAAGATCCTCAAAGCATACATTTACAAAACTTTGTAACTATTCCTAATCACTGGAAGAATGAAAAACTTAGTTCTAATTGGGACTACGTTAAGAAAATTAGAGATGAAGCAAATATTTCAATTGAAAGTATGAGAGCTGAAAAGATAATAGGATCAAGTTTAGAAGCAAATATCGAAATAAAATTAGATAAAGAATTCTATGAAAAAGCAAAAGATGTAAATTTTTCTGAAATTTGTATTACATCTGCCGCTTCAGTGATTAAAGATGAAGAATTAAAAAATAATATTGATGTGGTTGCACGAAAAGCTAAAGGATCAAAATGTCCAGTTTGCTGGAAAATTTTTGAGTCAGATTGCGAAAGGCACGGACATATTACTTTAAATGGGAAATGAAAAATTAAATAAACTTCTAATTGGTTTTGCATTATTAATTATTTGTTTTGCGTTAGATAGACTGACAAAAATCTATATACTTGATATTTTAATTGATAGTGGGAATGTAGATATTTATATAAATAAATATTTAAATTTTTATTTAGTATGGAATACTGGTATAGGTTTTGGCTTATTTTCTTCTGAAAACAGTCTCTTTTACAATCTTTTTACGCTGATAATTGTCATAATTAATTTAGTAATATTATATTTTGCTTTCATTGAAACGAAAATTAAATCCTTTTTTTTAATGATAATATTGGGAGGATCATTAGGGAACTTATTTGATAGATTATATTACAGCGCTGTGCCAGATTTTATTGATTTAAATTATGCAGGCTATCATTGGTTTATATTTAATGTTGCAGATATATTTATAACTATCGGCATTATATGCCTTATTTTATCTGAATTTATATTTTATAAGAAAAAAGATGAAAAAAAATAAATTAAAATTTATTTTACTTGTCATTTTAATCCCTTTGTTAACTTATTGTGGAGGAGTTAGGGATGCGCTTGAAGGGAAAAAAAGATCCGAGCAAAGTGACGAATTTTTAGTAAAGAAAAAAAATCCACTACAAATGCCTCCTGATATGAACAAACTACCTACACCAGGCGATGACTTAAAAGTGAGTGTCGATGAAGATAATGACGAAGTAAAAGATTTATTAAAAATAAAAGACAAGAATGATGAAAATATCTCTGAAGAAGGGTCTGATTTGTTAAATGATATGAAAAAGAAAATTCAATAATAAATGGAGACAGAAAATATTGTTTTCAAAAATTTTGAAAATAAAAAAAAAAATTTATCTCTAAAAAAAAAATTATTTAAATTTTTAAATTTTAAAAAACTATTAAAAAAATATCCATTACTAATTTCTTTAACAGATGAATACGATTATACTTTCAAAAAAGAAAAATTAAAAAAGTTAAAGCAATACTCAGAATTCAACTTAATTGGTATGGGAGGTTCAATTCTGGGAGCCGAGGCCATTTATGATTTCCTTAATCATAAAATTAAAAAAAAATTCTTTTTTTTAAATAATTTACAAAACCGCAAAATTTTAAAATCTAAAAATAAACGTTTAAATCTAATAATTTCTAAGTCAGGAAATACTCTAGAGACAAATTCAAATTTAAATTTAATTTTAACGAAGCAAAATAAGAATCATAATTTAATAATTACAGAAAATAAAAAAAATATTTTAAATCAAATTTCTCATAAACTTAGAGCGGACATAATAGAACATAAAAATTATATTGGAGGCAGGTATTCTGTATTGTCAGAAGTTGGCATGATACCTGCGGAATTAATGGGACTAAAAGAAAAAAAATTTAAAAGATTAAATTACCTAGTAAAGAACAAAAAATTTATGAATGGTCTAGTTCTAAATGTTTCATCAATTTATTCAAATATAATTAACGGTAAAAATAATGGTGTAATTTTAAATTATGATGAAAAATTGGAAAACTTTCTAAAGTGGTATCAGCAATTGGCTGCAGAAAGTTTGGGTAAAAAAGGAAAAGGCTTTTTTCCAATTATTTCTACAATGCCAAAGGATAATCATAGTCTTTTACAATTATACTTAGATGGACCTAAAAATAACTTTTTTACTTTTTTTAGCACAAAAGAAAAAAATTCTTTTAAATTTAATAAATCCTTTTTAATCAGTGAGTTAAATCAACTAAAAAGTAAAAATATAGATGAGGTGCTGTATGCTCAAAAAAAAGCTACTCAAAATGTATTTAAAAATAAAAGACTTCCGTTCAGAAGTTTCGAAATAATAAGTAGAAATGAAGCGACTCTTGGTGAATTATTTGCTTTTTTTATTTTAGAGACATTAATGTTAAGCTCTCTATTAAAAGTTAATCCAATTAATCAACCATCTGTTGAACTAATAAAAATTGAGACAAAAAGAATTTTAAAATAATAATTTTCCAAATATTATTTTTGATAATCCATACTTTTCTTCTCTTAAAATTTCAAAATTTTTTATAAATTTTTCTTTAAATTTTTTGTTTCTGTGAAGCAAAATTAATGTATTTTTCTTTGCAATTTTTAATTCATTAATTCTTTCTAATAAATTATTTATATTCTTATCTTTAAAAGGTGGATCCAAATAAATTAAATCAATATCTTCATTATTAATATCTTCATTTGATATTTCATATGCATTTTTTTCGATTATATTTGTGTATTTGCTAAGATTAAAATCAGCTATATTTTTTTTTAATATTTTTAAAGTTTTCCTATAATTTTCAAAAAAATAAACTTTTTTTACACCTCTCGATAAACACTCAATACCAAAAGAACCTGAGCCTGAAAATAGATCTAGAATAATATCTCCATCTAGTTTAATTTTTTCATTATTAGAATGCTCTAAGATATTAAATATCGATTCTCTAACCAAATCTTTTAATGGTCTTGTTGTTTTATCAACTGGATTATGAATTAATTTCCCTTTAAATTTTCCACCAATTACCCTCATTCATTTATTACTTTGTAGCCGATATCAGATCTGTAAAAGCCACCTTCCCAATTTATTTTTTTGATTTCGTTGATAATTTCTTTCCTGCCAGAAGAAAAATTATCCGACAAATTTACAAAATTGAGAACTCTACCACCAATAGCTAAAACTTTATTATTAACTAATTTTGTACCAGCATGGAAAATATAATGCTTTTCAGAAGATACACTTTCATTTAAATTTTTGATTTCAATATTCTTATTATATTTTTCTGGATATCCTTTAGAACATAAAACAATACACATACTTTTTTTATTTTTCCATTTTATCTCATAGTGCTCTAAGTTTGAATTACAACAAGCATCAATTATTTCAACTAAATCGTTATCAATTAATGGCAATATTGTTTGACATTCTGGATCACCCATCCTTACATTATACTCAATTAAAAACGGTTCATTATTTTTTATCATTAAACCCGCATACAAAAATCCAACATATTTTTCGCCCATTGCACTTACAGCTTTTAACGTAGGATCAATAATTTTTTTTAAAATTTTGTCCTCCAATTCGTTATTTATAAGGCTTGACGGGGAATAAGCTCCCATTCCTCCTGTGTTCATACCTGTGTCACCTTCACCAACTCTTTTATGATCTTGTGCTGTATTAAAAGTTTTATAAGTGATCCCATCAGAAATAATGAAAAAACTCATTTCATCACCTTCTAAAAATTCTTCGATTAACAACTGTTCCGTTTTACCAAATTTACCACCAAATATGTCATTAATAGCTAATTCAGCATCTTGAATTTTTTTACAAATATATACTCCTTTACCCGCAGCTATAACATCAGCTTTTACAACCAACGGAAAATTTGCTGATGATAAAAACTCAAAAGCCTCATCTTTTGAATTACAGATTTTAAAATTTGCAGTTGGTATTTTGTATTTATCACATATTTTTTTTGTAAAAATTTTTGAGCCCTCTAATTGAGAAACTTTTTTTCTTGGTCCAAATACTTTAATATTTTTTGACTCTAAAAAGTCCACAACACCTTCTACCAAAGGTTTCTCAGGTCCAACAATTACTAAGTCAATTTTTTTCTCATTTAAAACTTCATACAATTCATGAAAATTTTCCAAATTTAAATCAATGTTAATAGATATTTTTTCTGTGCCTGCATTTCCAGGTATGCAGTATATTTCTGATAATTTGCTTGACTTTCTCAGTTGATGAGCCAACGCGTGCTCTCTTCCTCCGCTACCAATAATTGCAATTTTCATTTAGTAAATATATATCTTAAATATGTTAAATAAGTTAGCAAAATTAAAATACTTAGCGAATAATTTTGAAATTATTGAAGAAGGTGACCATGTTGTTTGTGCTATTTCACAAAAAAAAATACCAATTGAAAATTTATCATATTGGAATGTTGAGGAACAAGAGGCTTATTATTCATTCGTTGAAGCATCCATCAAAAGAGATTTATTAAATAAAGATTGATTATTTCTTCCACCTATCATGCGTCCAGATCCATTGATCTATGTTTTTTAATATCATCTTTTCAAGAATTTTATTTAAATGCCCTGTAATTTCATCAATCGATTTTTTACTGCTAATTTTAATCGGCTCTGAAATATACATTTTAAAATAATATTTTCTCTCTCTTTCAATGTATATTGGTACTAAATCACAGCTATACTTTTTGATTAATTGAGCGGGTATTGTTGTCGTGCTAGCTGGCTTGCCAAAGAAATTTGATTTTATACCTTCCCTAACTCTTTGATCAATCATTAACGCAACTGAATTACCTTTATTTAAATTTTCAATAATCTTTCTAGTTCCTGATCTTCCTTTTTCAATTTGGTTTTTACATATAAATTTTTTTCTAATCCTCTCCATTGTTTTATTCAGATATATATTATTTAAAGGTCTATAAATCGCGCATAAATCTATCCCTGCTTTCTCTATTTGTAGTGCCATCAATTCAAAATTATTAAAATGACCAGAGATAAAAACAGCTTTTCTTTTCTCAGATTTTATTTTTTCCAAGTTTTTTAGACCTTCTATTTTTATATATTTATTTAATTTATTATTTCTAAATTCTTCTAAGAATGGATATTCAGCAAGAATCCTTCCGTAATTACCATAAATGCTACTTACAATTTTGCTATATTTTGTTTTATCAATAACTTCTGATTGGTCTAGGTTCTTTTCTATTAATTTTCTAGACCTAAATATAGGCCCTAACAAACGACCAATAAAATTACCTAAATTTGAGCCATTTTTATAGCCAATAATTTTTAAAATAAAAAAAAATAATTTAATTAAAATAAATTGAATTAGATATAAAAATTTTCTCATAAATTGTTTAATAAATATTTTTTAAATTCCAACTCTTTCTCAATCTTTAATTCTATACCTAGGTATTGGATATTTTTTTTATCTTTATTTGATAGTCGATTATAATCTTTTTCAGTTGTAAGAATTTTAAGTTTTTTATTTTTAGCTATATCTTTAATTTTTTTAATATCGGAATTTTTATATGCATAATGATCTGGATAAGTGATTGATTTTTTAATCTTGAATTTACATTTTTTTAATGTCTTTTTGAATTCATCTGGATTACCAATGCCAGAAAAAATTAAATACTCATTATTTAATTTGAATGTTTTAATATTTGTAGGAATATATTTTGCCTTAAAAATTTTTAAATTAGGATTTATTTTTAGAAGAAATTTTTTAAATTCTTCACTATTTTTTTCTCCATTTAAAAAAGCAACATCATAGTTTAAAATATTCGAAACTCGTTCTCGAAGTGGACCAGCAGGTAAAACTAAACCATTTCCAATTAGTTCTGAACTATTAAAACAGACTATCTTAATATCATAATTTATCGTTTTATCTTGTAAGCCATCATCTAGTATTGCTAGTTGATATTTTTTTGTTTGTGCAATTTTCAATGCAATTTCTCTAAAACTTAAACAGATCAGTTTACCGTGTTTAGATAAAACTTTTTGTTCATCAATTTGGTCTTTGTACCTTTTTTTGATAAAAACGGTTTTAAATTTATTTTTTAGTATATTGTTTATCTTTATCGTGAGGGGTGTTTTTCCAGTTCCACCTAAATAAATATTGCCTACGCAAATAGTTTTTATTTTAAAAGTTTTTTGTATATTAAATATTTTTAAAAAATTTAAAAATATTAATACTAGACTAAATGGAATAAGTAGTAGTGCGATTAAATTTAAACTATCCCAGAAAATAGGTCTTTTTATTTTCATTACAAATAATTTTTAATCTCTTGAATGTTACTTTTAAATATCTTTGTTCCTATATGATCAATTTTATTTATAATTTTTCTGGATTTTTTATAATTAAATTTTTTTGAAAAAACATTTTTCATTTGATCTAAATTATTAACTTCCGATGAGATTTTTAAATTTTTTAATTCTTTATATATTTCTTTAAAATTTTCTACTTTTTTACCATGCATTATATAATTTCCCATTCTGACTGCTTCCAATGGATTTTGGCCACCATGGTTTACCATTGATCCACCTATAAATGTTAATTTTGAAAGTTCTAAAAATTTAGACATTTCTCCGTATGTGTCGACGATGTATATATCGCAATCTTTATTAGGTTTTTTTCCAGCAGATCTCTCTATAACTTTCAAATTTAGCGTTTTTAATTCATCTATAATTTCGTTAGATCTATTTACGTGCCTTGGTATTAAAATTGTCAACAAATTTTTATACTTTTTCTTAAGATCTAAATGTAATTTGCCAATTATTCTCTCTTCATTGTAATGCGTGCTGGCTGCACAAAATATTATTCTATCTTTTAAATTATTTTTTAAATTAGATTTTAATTTCGATCGACTATTTTTAAAATACTTTAAATTTCCAATATTTTTTATATTTTTTACTCCTAATTTTTGTAGATAAAATTTGGTTTCGCCATTTTGTGGTAAAGCAATTGTTATTTTGCTAAAAATATTTTTTGCAAATTGTTTTGAAATTTGCCATCTTTTAAAACTTTTTTTCGTTATTCTTGCATTAATTAAAATAATTGGAATTTTTTTAGAGCTAATTTTTGTGTACATATTTGGCCAAATTTCAGAATCAACAAAAACTGCAACTTTTGGTTTCCATTTACTTAAAAAGTTACTACAAATAAAACCAACATCAAAAGGGAAGTATACATGGGTAGTCTTCTTAAATGATTTTTTTTTAATTATTGAGGCAGAACTAACTGTAGTAGATGTCAGTAAAATTTTTTTTATATTCTTATCTTTTTCGAACTTCATTATTATTGGAAGAATACTCATTATTTCACCTACGCTAGAACCATGAAACCAAATTGTGGTATTAGATATATTTTTTTTATATAAAGAATATTTTTCTTGAAATCTCTTTGGATCATCTTTTCCATTTATAATTCTTATAAAAATTATTAAAGGCGATAGAATTAAGAATATAAATCCAAACAAATTGTATAGTAAATACATTAATTATTTTTGATTTGTCTTTCGTATAAGTTTTTGTAGAGCGAACAGTCTTTTAGTAGTTCTTTATGTTTTCCGTATGCTTCTACTTTACCTTTGTCTATTACATAAATATTTTCAGAATTAAGTATTGTTGATAATCTATGAGCAATAACAACTGTAGTTTTATTTTTGGTTAATTCTTCAATTGCTTTTTGTATTTTTTCCTCTGTTTCAGAGTCGAGAGATGAAGTTGCTTCATCTAAAAGAATTATTTTACTATCTTTTAATAATGCTCTCGCAATAGAGATTCTTTGTTTTTCCCCTCCTGATAATTTAACCCCATTTTCACCAATTAAAGTCTCAAATTTATTTTCTAATTTTTCGATAAAATCAGTGCTCATTGAAATTTTAGAGGCATTAAATACTTCCTGGTCACTTGCCGATGGTTTTGCATACTTAATATTATTAAATACTGTATCGTCAAATAGTGTTGTATTTTGGTCAACAATTGAAATTTCTTTTCTTAATGAATTAAGGTTTAAATCTTTTATTCTTTGATTATCTATTACAATTTCACCAGAATGTACGTCATATACTCTTGGTATCAAATTTAAAATTGTAGATTTACCAGAGCCACTATGACCTACTAGAGCGGTCATTTTTTTCCCAGCTATGTTAATATTTATATCTTTGAGAACAATATTTTTAACATTTGACTTATATCTAAAATTAACATTTTTTAATTTAATAGAAGCTTCATCTATTTTTAAAGTTTCACCATTTTCATTTATCGAAATCTCATTTTTTTGATCTATTATAGGTAAAATCCTTTTTCCAGCTGACAAGCCTTGACCAATAGAAACGTTAACAGTTGCTAGAGATTTAACAGGTTGATAAGCAAGCATCATGGCTGCTAAAAATGAAAAAAAATTATTAATGCTCAATTGCTCATTCATTATTAATTTTCCAGAATAAAATATTAATATTGCAATCATTATACCCGTTACTATTTCCATTATTGGTGAAGATCTAATAAATACTGTTGCAATTTTTATAGATTTCTCTTTTAGTTCATTTACAAATTTTTCAGATCTTTCATGTTCATAATTTTCTCTTTGAAAAATTTTAATAACTTTATGATTTTTAAATAAGTCTATTAAATATTTATTTAAATCGCCAGATTTCTCCTGAGCTTCTGTAACAACTTTTCCAATTCGTTTTCCAAGCTGTTTTGCAATGATTGAAGCTATTGGTATCATGATTATTGCAATTAAAGAGAGCCTCCAATTTTGAAAAAACATGACAAATAATAATCCGATTAATGTTAGACTGTCTTTAAATAAACTTAGAAACGCATTCGTTAACATCCCTGTAATTTGATTAACATCAAAATTTAGATTAGATATATATTTACCTGAATGTTTATCTTCAATTGTTTCAGTATCTGATTTTATAAATGAGGAAAGCATATTAATTTGAATACTTTTTTTTACTTCTTCTGCAGTTTTAATCATTAAAACTTTTGCGAAGTATAAAGACACTCCTTTTGTAAAAAATGCTAAAATAATAAGAACAGGTATTATAAAAATTAAACTCTGGTCTTTTTCAATAAAAATTTTCTCAATAGCTGGATCTAAGAGCCATGCAGTCGCTGAAGTGCTTCCAGCAACTAGAACGGAAAAAAATACTGCAAATATTATTTTATTCAAATGTCTTTTTGTATAATCTTTATATAAACGCTTTAGGATCTCTGTATTTGACATTAAAAAATTTTCCCTATTAGTAAATTAAATAAAATTATTAATCCTAAAAGATTATTACTTTTAAATTTTTCCAGACAATCACTCCCAATATTTGTTCTTAGTTTATATGTTTGGAAGTAGATTAAGTGCAAAATAGGAAATATTAATAATATAAAGTAAATGTAATTAAATTTCATAACGAACCCTAAAAAAAATAAAGATGAAAAAAAAATTAAATAACATAAACATATAAATTTTTTTGGATTGTTTTTAAATTTTATCGATGTTGATTTAACTCCAATTATTTCATCATCATTAATGTCCTGATATCCATATATTGTGTCGTAACCTAATGTCCAAAATATGGCTCCAAAATAAAATATAATTGGTGTTATAGAGACTTCATTTTGAACAGAAATCCAAGCCAAAACTAGTCCATAATTAAATGTTATACCCAAAAAAAGTTGTGGCCAGTAAGTAAACCTTTTCATTAGTGGATAAGTAAAAGCTAAAGGCATCGAAAAAAGAGCCATGTAAATAGTAAAAATATTGAAATTAATAAGAACTAAAAATGCAATGAAACAAAGAATGGAGGCATAGATTGATGCATTTAAAACAGAAATCTTTCCTGATGCTATAGGTCTGTTCTTTGTTCTATCTACTAACTTATCAATATTTCTATCGGCTATATCGTTTACAATACATCCTGCAGATCTCATCAAAACAGACCCTGAAAAAAACAAAAAAGCATAAAAAAAATAATTTCTCCAGGATAAAGAAAAATCATATGCAATGGTTAAACCCCAGATACATGGCCAGAAGAGAAGCATGTAACCTATCGGTTTATTCAGTCTAGTTAATTCAATAAATATTTTAAGATTTTGAGACATAATTTACTTGTAAATAACAAAGCGTAGTTTCATAATCAAATTGATTCGCATGAATATAGATTACACCGTCACAGCTTTAATGTTCCCGGCAATTCCACTAATTATGGCTGTATATAGTAATAGATTTCATACCCTAAGTGGTTTGATTAGAAAAATACATGATGAGTATGTTTTTGAGAAACACACACCTCCAGAGTGGAAACAACAACTTTTAAATTTAAATGACAGAGTAAAAAATTTGAGAATTACAATACTTTTTGCAGCATTCGGTTTTTTATTTAATATGCTTACAGTATTTGCTTTGTATTTGGAGACTTATTTTTTAGCAAGAATAATATTTGGTTCATGTTGTTTGTCGATGATGATATCAATAATATTTTTTATTAGAGAAATACAAATTTCAACCAAAGCATTGAGACTTCATCTATCAGATATGGATGATCAATTTAAGGAATAATAACCGCTGGACCAGTTAATACTCTATTTTCTAAATCAATATGTGCTTGTTTAGCTTCACTTAATTTATATTTTCTTGAAACCGCAACTTGAATTTTTCCAGATAGAACAGCATCAAAAACCATTTTTGCTGATTTTTCAAGTTCTTCCCTTGTAATAGTATAGTGCATTATAGAAGGCCTTGTAAAAAAAAGCCCTTTTGCATTAATATGTTTTTTGACATCAATAGTGTCAACGTATCCAGAAGCATTTCCGAAAGCTACCATCATTCCTCTAATCTTTAAACATTCTATTGACCCTTCAAAAGTTTTTGCACCTACGCCGTCATAGACAACATCTATACCATTTTTTCCAAATATTTTTTCAACCGATTCTACAAAATTTTCTTCAGTATAATTTATGACATGATGACATCCGTTTTTTTTTGCTATTTCAATTTTTTCTTTAGACCCAACTGTCCCAATTACTTCACAACCTAAAGCATTGGCCCATTGACATAAAATTTGGCCTACACCTCCTGCTGCTGCATGAAATAATACTTTATCTCCTTTTCTTACAGCATAAGATCTGTGCAATAAATATTCTGATGTAATTCCTTTTAACAAAATGCAAGAAGCAAGTTCATCTGAAATACCCTCTGGTACAGTAACCAATTTCTCTTCAGGCATTATTTGTTTTTCTGAGTATCCACTTATAGGAGCAGATGCATGACTTACACGATCTCCAACATTAAAAAGAGTTACATCTGAGCCAATTTCTTCAACTATTCCAGAGGCTTCCAGCCCAATCCCACTTGGTAGTTCAATAGGATATAAACCTGTACGATGGTAAACATCTATATAGTTAAGCCCAATTGATAAATTTTTAACAAGCACTTCTTTTGGCCCAGGTTTGCCAATTTCAATATCTTTAAACTCTAAAACTTCAGGCCCACCAAATTTTTCTATTCTTATTGCTTTCATCTTTACTTAACAAAATTACCGTTGTGGTAATCATCAATTGCTTGAAGTATTTCTTCTTTAGTATTCATTACAAAAGGACCACCTCTAGCAATCTGTTCTCCTATGGGTTTTCCAGATATTAGTAAAAATTTAGAGTTTGTTAAAGCTCTTACTTTTAAATCTTCGCCTTTAGACAACAAGATCAATGTTGAGTCTTTAACATTTTTATGCTGTTTGCTTCCGATTTCAATTTCGCCTTCGATTAAATATATAAAAGTATTGTGTGTTGTAGGAATTTTATGATTAAAAATTTTATTTTCATTTAATTCTACATCAAAATAAATTGGGTCTACATTATGTTTTTTAATTGGACCTTCTGAACTTTCAAACGTACCTGCAATAACTTTTATGAACTTATCAGAGTCTTTGTATGTGCTCATTTTATCTGAGTCGATATAATGATATTCTGGTTTGCTCATCTTCTCGCTTGCTGGCATATTTATCCATAATTGGAAACCATGAAGTTTTCCATTATTCATAGCTGGCATTTCAGAGTGAATTATACCGCTACCAGTCTTCATCCATTGCACATCTCCAGCGGTCATTTTACCTTTTCCGCCGGTGCTATCTTTATGTTCGAAACTACCAGCTAACATATATGTAACTGTTTCAATACCTCTGTGAGGGTGAGCAGGAAAGCCCGCAACATAATCATCTTTATTTTCAGATCCAAATTCATCTAACATTAAAAAAGGATCATAATAATTTGGTTCTACACCAATACTTCTTTTTAATTTAACTCCTGCGCCATCTGATGCTGGTGTTGGATCTATAATTTTCTCTACTTCGATAATTTTCATAACTTTGATATAGTTTATATCTAAATTAAATCAAGCAATTCTGATAATTTACTTATCTGATTGGTAGGTACAAAATCTAATTTATCAAAAATATTATTATTCCTATTCAGCCAAACAGAATTGTATCCATAATTTCCTGCCCCTGAAACATCCCATGTGTTTGCACTTAAAAATATAACTTCATTTTTATCAATATTATATTTATCAATTGGAAGATCATAAACTTTTGAAACTGGTTTAAATACTCCAACCTCTTCTACTGAAAAAATATCATCAAAAATATCCTTTAATTCATTGCTAACAACAAGTTCATTTAAAAGATCAGGTGTTCCATTTGAAAGAATTGCCAATTTAAATTTTGATTTTTTTAAATGTTCCAATGTTTCTTTTACTTCTGGGAAAGGTGTTAATACTTTGTATAAATTTAATAATTCACCTCTCATTGAATTATCAATTTTGTAAAAATTCATCGACTTATCTAAACTGTCCTCAGTGATTTTCCAAAAATCTTTGTGTCTTTTCATTAAACTCCTAAGCCATGTGTACTCAAGCTGTGTTGTTCTCCAATAATTCGCAAACCCCTCCCATTTATCACCTAATCTTTCTTTACATTTTTCGGCAGCAGAATTAACATCAAATAGAGTTCCGTATGCATCAAATATGATTGCTTTAACATTTTTCATAAATTAATTTAATTATAATGAGTAATATTAGAATATTTTATCCAGAAAAATTATCAATTAATTTAGAGAACAATTTAGATAAGTCTCAATCATACTATCTATTAAAAGTTATGAGAATTAAACGAGGAGACACTATTTCAGTTTTTAACAAGTCAGGTGAATGGAAATCAATAATCACTGAAACTATAAAAAGTATAGTATATTTTAAGGTTACTGAACAATTAAGACAAAAAGAAATAGAGCAAGAGATGTGGTTAGCCTTTTCACCAATTAAATCTAATTATTTTAACTTTATGATACAAAAAGCAACTGAGCTTGGAGTTACTAAATTTTTACCAATTATTTCTGAAAGAACAATTGTTAGAAAAATAAACAATGAGAGATTAAATAAAATAATTATAGAGTCATGCGAACAGAGCAATAGAATAAATGTTCCTTCAATAGAGAAATCACAGTCATTAGAAAAATTTTTGTCTGACAACTTAGATATTAACTTGATATTTGGAGATTTAAATACGAAGAACAAAAAAATTAAATTTTATAATTCAAAACCAAATTGTTTATTAATCGGTCCAGAAGGTGATTATTCATCTAATGAAATTAAAAAGATTCTAAATTATAAAGGGTCTCAATCTATAAAACTTAGTGATAATATTTTGAGGTCTGAAACTGCAGTTATATCTGCACTATCAGTGATCAATTATTTGCAAAATTGATAAATTGTCGCGAATTCTCTGGTATTTTTTATAATTTTTTCGATTTATATAGAAAACAAATGAAAAAGTTTTTTCTAAGTTTTATTGTTTTATTATATTCAGCTGAGGTACTCGCTAACCAACCAAAAAATTGGCAACTAGGTTTTCAAGAGCCTGCATCTCAGACAATGAGAGATATAGTTTGGTTTCACGACTACATGTTAGTACCAATTATAGTTGCCATAAGTGCTTTCGTTCTATTTTTAATGCTGTATGTGATGGTAAGATTTAGAGCTTCAAGAAATCCCAATCCATCAAAAAGAACTCATAATGTTTTAGTTGAGATCGTATGGACATTGGTACCATGTTTAATTTTAATTGTCATGGCGGTTCCTTCATTTAAAGTTCTATATTCTCAAGATACAATTCCTAAAGCTGATCTAACTATTAAGGCAATCGGATATCAATGGTATTGGGGATATGAATATCCTGATGAGAATATAATTTTTGAATCTTATATGATTGAAGAAAAAGATCTTCAAGAAGGCCAACCAAGATTATTAGCAACAGATAACGTAGTTGTTGTTCCAGTAAATAAAGTGGTAAAAGTTTTAATCACAGCAAACGACGTGCTTCATGCTTGGGCATTACCAGCATTTGGAGTGAAAAGAGACGCAATGCCTGGTAGGGTAAATGAAACATGGTTCAGAGCTGAAAAAGTTGGAACGTATTACGGACAATGTTCAGAATTGTGTGGAATTAAACACGCATTTATGCCCATTGAAGTGAGAGTAGTTTCAGATGAAGATTATCAAATATGGCTTTCAGATGCTAAGATAAAATTTGCAAAAGATGAAAATCTAATTAATAAAAAACTAGTAGCGAGTAAATAAAAATGAGTTCAGAGGCAACACACATTCAAGATCATCATACACCAACAGGTTGGAAGAGATGGGCATATTCTACAAATCATAAAGATATCGGAACAATGTATTTAATTTTTGCGATTATCGCAGGAGTTATTGGCACTGCATTTTCAGTTTTGATGAGAATGGAATTAATGCATCCTGGTGATGATATATTAGGTGGAAACTATCACCTTTATAACGTTTTAGTTACTGGCCATGGATTAATAATGATTTTCTTTATGGTAATGCCTGCAATGATTGGTGGTTTTGGTAATTGGTTTGTGCCAATAATGATTGGTGCGCCTGACATGGCGTTTCCGAGAATGAATAATATTTCTTTTTGGTTATTACCAGTTGCATTTATTTTGTTACTTTCCTCAATTTTTGTGGACGGCCCTCCAGGAGCACAAGGTGTTGGTGGTGGTTGGACGATCTATCCGCCTTTATCTTCAACAACTGGACAACCTGGTCCAGCAATGGATCTAGCTATATTAAGTTTGCACGTCGCTGGAGCATCTTCAATTTTAGGTGCAGTTAACTTTATAACTACAATACTAAACATGAGAACACCTGGAATGACATTGCATAAAATGCCTTTATTTGCTTGGTCTATTTTAGTAACTGCATTTTTATTATTGTTATCATTACCAGTTCTAGCAGGAGCTATAACTATGCTTCTTACTGACAGAAACTTTGGTACTGCATTTTTTGATGCACAAACAGGTGGTGATCCAACATTGTTCCAACATTTATTTTGGTTCTTTGGTCACCCAGAGGTATATATTTTAATTTTACCAGGCTTTGGAATGATCAGTCATATTGTATCAACTTTTTCAAAAAAACCTGTTTTTGGATATTTGGGAATGGCTTATGCAATGGTTTCAATAGGTATTGTAGGATTTGTTGTGTGGGCTCACCATATGTATACAGTTGGTTTAGATACAGATACTAAAGCTTATTTCTTAGCAGCGACAATGATCATTGCTGTGCCAACAGGAATTAAAATATTTTCTTGGATAGCAACTATGTGGGGCGGATCTATATCCTTCAAAACTCCAATGGTCTGGGCTTTAGGATTTATTTTTTTATTTACTGTTGGAGGTGTAACAGGTGTTGTCTTAGCAAATGCAGGTGTTGATACTGCATTGCATGATACTTATTATGTTGTTGCTCATTTCCACTACGTATTATCTTTAGGAGCAGTATTTGCGATATTTGCTGGTTTCTATTATTGGTTTGGTAAAATGTCAGGGTATGAATATTCTGAATGGATGGGACAACTTCATTTTTGGTTAACCTTTATTGGAGTAAATTTAATTTTTTTCCCACAACACTTTTTAGGGCTTGCTGGAATGCCAAGAAGATATGCTGATTATCCAGATGCATTTGCTGATTGGAATTATATTTCATCAATTGGCTCGTATATATCTGTAGTTGGATTGGTAGTATTTTTTGCAAATTTAATCTATGCTTTTGCAAAAAAGAAGCAAGCAGCACAAAACCCATGGGGAGAAGGGGCCACAACTCTAGAGTGGACAGTTCCATCACCACCAAATTTTCATACTTTTGATGAATTACCTAAGTTTGAAGATTATGAGGGCACTGAAAAATCTAGTAGTTAATATAATCTTAATATATAAAAATTAAAATGGCGACTACGTATTCTAAAGTAAAAAAAACATATTATGAATTGGGTATTTTACCTGAGTTATTAAAATTAATGAAACCAAGAGTGATGTCTTTGGTTATCTTTACTTGTGCTGTGGGATTACTAACAGCTCCAACAACTGTATCATTTCAACAATCAGTTTTAGGAATATTAATAGTTGCTTTTGGAGCAGGAGCAGCAGGTGCCCTCAATATGTGGTATGAAGCTGATTTAGATAAATTAATGTCCAGAACTTGCCTTAGACCAATACCTAGAGGTAAGTTAAATAGAAATCAGGCATTATATTTTGGAACTTCATTATCTATTATTTCTGTGACTAGCCTTTATTTCGTTACAAATGCTCTTTCAGCATTTTTGCTTTTATTTACAATATTATTCTATGTATTTGTTTATACAATTTGGTTAAAAAGAAAGACTCCTCAAAACATTGTCATTGGCGGTGCATCTGGTGCGTTGCCACCAGTTATAGGTTGGGCTATAGCTACTAACTCAATTTCACTTGAGTCAATTGCTTTTTTCTTAATAATTTTCTTTTGGACACCATCTCATTTTTGGGCATTGAGTTTATATAAAGCTGATGATTACAAAAAAGCAGGAATTCCCATGTTGCCAGTCACTAATGGAATTCAGGATACTAAAAAAAATATATTTATATACTCATTGCTTATGATACCTACAATAATATTTCCATATTCTATAGGTTTTGTTGGAGAAATATTTTTATCATTAAGTTTGATTTTAACTTTTTACTATAACCTAATATGTTTTCAGCTGTATAACTATAAATTAGGAAAATTTAATATTAAGAAAGCTAAACATGTTTTTAGCTATTCAATTGTTTACTTGTTTTTAATATTTGTATTTTTCCTAATTGATAAAATTTTATGATAATTAAAGACCAAAAATTAAAAAAGAAAAATATATGGACTGCTGTAGGTTTAGTAGCATTTATAATTTTTTTATTTTTATTTACACTCTTAAATATAGGAGTTTTTGAAAGACCTTTATGATAAAAAAAAATACATTAACTCCGATAATTCTAGCTGGTATTTTTATTTTAATGTTAGGATTATCTTTTGCTGCGGTTCCATTGTATGATTTATTTTGCAGAGTAACTGGATTTGGTGGTACTACGCAGATATCTAAGGAAGCACCAAATATTGTTTTAGATAAAAAAATTAATGTAAGATTAGATACAAATGTTAATAGTGCACTCGATTGGAATTTTGATGTTGATCAAAATACTATGGATGTTCAACCAGGTAAAGTTTATAGAATTAAATTTGAAGTAGAGAATTTGAGTGATGAGATTTCATCAGCTGTTGCAAGTTATAACGTTTCACCTTCATCATTTGGCGCATACTTTAATAAATTAGGATGCTTTTGCTTTGAAAAACAAACTCTTAACCCTGGAGAAAAAGCTAGTTATACATTGGTATTTTATTTAGATCCAGAACTAGTAAATGATCCTAAAACTTCTAGAGTAGAAGATGTTACTATGTCATATACATTTTTCTCATCTGAATATTATAAAAGTAAAAAACAAGAAAGTTAACATGTCTGCATCAGGTCAAAAACACGATTATCACTTAGTAGATCCAAGTCCTTGGCCTTTAGCTACATCAGTTGCAACATTAATAACCGCCGTTGGCTCAGTTTATTATTTTCACACAGAAGTTATGTGGGCAATGCTTTTAGGATTTTTGTTACTTATTTATTGTGCATTTATGTGGTTTAGAGATGTTGTTATAGAGGCTGAACATAAGGGTCATCATACCCCTGTAGTTCAAATTCATCATAGATACGGCATGACATTATTTATAGCATCTGAGGTCATGTTTTTTGTTGCATGGTTTTGGGCATATTTTGATGCAAGTTTATTTCCAAACGAATTTATGGGGAATGTTTGGCCACCAAAAGATATCAAAACTTTTGATCCTTGGGACATACCACTTATAAACACACTTGTACTTTTACTTTCGGGTACAACTGTAACTTGGTCTCATCACTCTTTATTAGAAGGTGATAGAAAAGGATTTATAAATGGTTTGATTTGTACGGTTGTTCTTGGAGCGTTTTTTACCCTTTTACAAATATATGAATATCAACATGCTACATTTAGTTTTTCTGGTCATATTTATGGAGCAACATTTTATATGGCAACAGGATTTCATGGTTTCCACGTTTTAGTAGGGACTATTTTCCTAGCGGTGTGTCTTTGGAGAGGTAAGTTAGGACACTTTACTAAAGAGCATCACTTTGGTTTTGAAGCAGCAGCGTGGTACTGGCATTTTGTTGACGTTGTCTGGTTATTTTTATTTGCAGCTATTTATATTTGGGGAAGTTAATATTTCTTGAAAAATAAGCTATCTTTTTCAATCTTTGTATACTTTTTTATCTTAGTTTTTTTGTCTTTGGGATCTTGGCAAATTATAAGATTAAATTGGAAGCTTGATTTAATAAATTCAATTGAAGAGTCTCTAAAAAGTGATCCAGTTGAATTTAATGGGAGTGGTCCAATTGATTTTAAAAAAGTTAGATTTGATGGAATTTTAGACAATTCAAAGATAATTTATTTGTATTCTTTGAATGAAAATGGAGAGCCTGGTTTCGATATTGTAAACCCTATTAGTATTAATAATAAAAGTTATTTAATAAATCGTGGTTGGGTTCCAAGAGACTTTAAGTCTAAAAAATATATTTCAAATGAGAGTAAATTCGAGGGAGTTTTGAAATTAAAAAGTAGTTTTAATTATTTTAAGCCGGATAATGACGTTAATAAGAATTATTGGTTTACTCTTAATGATGAGGATTTGTTGACTTATACAGGTAAAGAATTTTCTCCGTTCATTATCAATAACATTAGTAAGCAAGAGGGAATTTATCCAAAGTCAAAACAAATTGGAGCAAATATTTCAAATAACCATTTAAAATATGCCCTTACATGGTTTTCGTTAGCTGTTTCTATTTTTTTAATATATTTATATTTTAGAAAAAAAAATTACTGATGGAATACATAAGCACTAGAAATAATTCAGAACATTTTTCATTTAAAAACGTATTTCTGAAAGGTTTAGCTGATGATGGAGGTCTTTTTGTACCAAAATCAATTAATCAATTTAGTAAAGAAGAATTAAATAAACTAAGCAGTCTTAACTACAATGAGTTGGCAGCTGAAATAATTTTCCCTTTTATTGGAGATTTCATGCCAAAAGAAGATCTAATTTCCATAATATCAAATTCGTACTCAAATTTTAGAATGGAAGATGTTGTAAAAATTTCTGATTTGGGAAATTTAAAAGTTTTAGAACTTTATCATGGTCCGACACTTGCTTTTAAAGATATTGCGATGCAATTAATAGGTAATCTCTATCAATATCATTTGGGAAATGAGCAAAAAAAAATCAATATAATTGTAGCAACATCAGGAGATACTGGTGCAGCGGCGATTGACGCGTTAAAAGGAAAAAATAATTTAAATGTTTTTGTATTACACCCAAATAACAGAATCTCACCGGTGCAGAGAAGACTAATGACAATTCACGAAGAAAAAAATGTATTTAATATTGCTATTGAGGGGAACTTTGATAACTGTCAAAATCTAGTTAAAGCTATGTTTAATGATGAAAAATTCTCTAGGTCAATAAATATGTCTGGCGTTAATTCAATTAACTGGGCAAGAATTATTGCTCAAGCTGTTTATTATTTTTACGCCTATTTTAAAATAGGAAATGGAAAAACTTTATCGTTTTCTGTTCCTACTGGAAATTTTGGTGATATTTATGCTGGTTATTTAGCAAAAAAACTCGGTCTTCCAATTGATAAACTTATTGTGGCTACAAATAAAAATGACATTTTGCATAGAGCAATTTCTGGAGGTGATTATACTCAAAAGAAAGTCGAGGAGACAAATACTCCAAGTATGGACATTCAGATAGCAAGTAATTTTGAAAGACTTTTATATGATGTAAAAGATAATAATTCAGAGATTACAAAAGATATAATGAGCAAAATCAAAAATAACACTTACCAAATTGATAATTCTGATTTAGACAAAATAAAAAATAATTTTACATCTGAAATGCTTAACGAAAAAGAAACTATTGAAATGATAAAGAAAATTTACGATGAGCATCAAATATTGGTTGACCCTCATACTGCAGTCGGGATCGGTGCTGCAAAAAAACTAGGATTGGAAAAAAATTGTGTAGTATTGTCAACAGCACATCCATGCAAATTTCCTAAAGCCATTGAAGATGCTGTTTCCAAAGTTGAAAAATTACCGGAAAGTCTTAAATATGTATATGATAGAGATGAAAAATTTGATGTTCTTCCAAATAACATTGAAAAAGTTAAAGAATATGTAATGAATTCTATATGAAATTAAAAATTAATGATCAGGTGCCTGACACAGAAATTTTTCATCTAGTTGATGGTGAACCACAAACAATCAATATTAGAAAAATTCTTGGCGACGGCAAAATTATTTTATTTGGTTTGCCTGGCGCATTTACATCAACTTGCTCAAAACTTCATCTTCCGGGATATGTTGCTAATGCAGAAAAAATAAAATCGAAAGGTATTGATAAAATATTTTGTATATCAGTCAATGATCCACACGTAATGAATGCTTGGGGTGAATTAAATAACGTGGAAAATAAAATAATTATGTTATCTGATCCTTATCTATTATTTACAAAAGCTATAGGTGCTGAAGTAGATAGAAATTCAAAAGGAATGGGTATTAGGTCAAATCGTTATGCTATGGTTATTGAAAACTTAAAAGTCGTAAACGTAAAAGCTGAACAAGAAACTAAACAATGCGGTTTGTCATCAGCAGAGGGTATTTTAGATATCATATAATTAGAGGGGGCGTTCTGTTGCCAGGTGCCCCATACCCCGTTGAGATTATAATTTTTTAGGTTCTTTTCTTATATGTCCCAATATTTTTCCAGAATTTTTCCCAGATTTAACAACGTAGCCACTTGTGCCATGGGCATTGGTGTCTACTGTTTTAAAGTTTCGGAACAATAGTTGATTTAGCCTAGCAATATTTGAGCCTCGGCTAAACAAACTAAGAATTCTGTGCATTCTTTTCATACATGCTCCTTGTTAGTTTTCCCAAAACTCGCTTTTAACCGATGCGATATCGATCTCTTTGTTACCATGAGATATGGTGTAAAGAGATTACTGATTTAAGAGTTCATATCAATATAATTTTATAGTGTGAATATATCTGATTAACATTAAAAATTAGCAGACTTTCTTGCTAGTAAATCAACTTCATTATTCAGTTGATCAGTTGAGTGTGCCTTCACCCAGCTCCATTTAATTTCAAAAGAATTTGATAGATTATCTAATTCAGTCCAAAGTTCTTTATTCTTAACCTCTTTTTTATTTGCTGTTTTCCAACCATTTTTTTTCCAATTATGTATCCATTCAGTTATTCCAGATTTTACATATTTAGAGTCTGTAAATATTTGAATTTTGCTACCTTTTTGAACTTTTTTTAGAGCTTTAATTGGAGCAAGTAATTCCATTTGATTGTTTGTTGTATCTTTTTTGCTTCCTTTAATTTGGGTTTTCTTTCCATTATCAATAATGATTGCTGCCCAACCACCATTTCCTGGATTTCCAATGCAAGAACCGTCTGTATATACTTTAATCATTAAGAATAATCCTTAAAAGAGCTTAAATTTCTATGAAAGTTTAACTTATCTATATACTCCTTTGGATCTTTAATTTTAATGATAGCTTGTTTAGGAGTATTTAAATAATCATAAGATCTAGTCAAAAGATATCTTAAAGCCGATCCTCTACATAATGTATTTAAATTTCTTTTTTCGATTTCACTTAATTTTCTAACTGATTGGTAGCCTTTTAATAAATTTGAGGATCTCTTTTTATCTAATACAAATTTTTTATTTATTTTTTTGAAGCATAAAGCATTAATACAAGTTGCTAATTCATAAGATAGGAAATCATTAGCTGAAAAATAAAAGTCAATAAATCCATGAAATTTACCTTTATTGAAAAAAATATTATCAATAAAAAGATCGCTATGAATTATTCCATTTGGCATTTTTTTAGGCCATTTTTGTTTGATTTCTCTCAAATCTTTTTTCATTAAATTTTTTAAGTTTTTAGACAATTTATTAATTTTATTGTCGATTTTATTAAGAATTGATCCCCACGAATTTATTGACAGAGAATTTTCCCTATACAATTTTAATTTTTTTGAAGCCTCATGAAGTAGTGCTGCATTTTTTCCAACTATAAAACAATCCTTATTATTTAGTTGTTCTTTATCTTTTCCTTCCAAAAAACTTACTATACAAGCCTTTTTGTTTTTTAAATTAAACAAACATTTACCTTTTTTATCTTTAATAGGAACTGGACATTTTACTTTTAGTCTCGATAAACCAGACATGAGATTTACAAAAAATGGAAGATCTTTTTTCTGAACTCTTTTTTCGTAAATAGTTAATATATATTTATTTTTTTTTGTCTTCAAAAGGAAGTTGGTATTTTCAATACCTTTTTTTATACCTGAGTAATTTATTATTTTTCCAACATTATATTTCTTCTCAATAAACTTTATCTGCTTATTATTAATTTTAGTATAAACAGCCATTAATTTAATTTTCCGGGAATTTTAAAAGTAATATTTTCCTTTACGATTTCAACTTCTTCAATATTGACTGTGAATTGATTTTTTAACTCTGCTATAAATTTTTCAACAAGTATTTCTGGCGCTGAAGCACCTGAGGAAATTCCAATTGTGTTACACTCTCTAATCTTATCTATTGGCACTGGACTTTCTGAGTGTATTAACTCTGCAAAATTACAACCTGAGTTTTTCGCAACCTCGACTAATCTTACTGAGTTAGATGAATTCCTGCTTCCTATTACAAAAAACATATCACATTTATCTGCTATTTCTTTAACAGCCGATTGTCTGTTTGTTGTTGCATAACATATATCATCTTTTTTAGGCTCTTTGATATCTGGAAACTTAGATTTTAGCGTCTCAATAATATCTTTAGTATCATCTACAGAAAGTGTTGTTTGAGTTATGAAAGATAGCTGTTTATTTGATGTATTTTCATAATTATTTGCATCAGCTATATTTTCAATCAAATCTATAGAACCTTTTGGCAATTGACCCATAGTTCCGATTACTTCTGGATGATTTTTGTGCCCTATTAATAATATATGATGACCTTGTTTATTTAAGTTTTCTGCTTCTCTATGAACTTTTGATACCAAAGGACATGTTGCATCTACAAACATCATATTTAAATCAGATGCTTCCTCTGGAACAGATTTTGGAACTCCGTGTGCTGAAAATATAACCGGTCTAGACTTATCTTTGATTTCGTTTAATTCTTCAACAAATATTGCCCCAATCTTTTTTAAACTTTCTACAACATGTTTGTTATGAACAATCTCATGTCTAACATATACAGGAGCACCAAATTTATCTATGCTTTTTTTTACTATCTCAATTGCTCTATCAACTCCTGCACAAAATCCTCTAGGTGCAGCTAAATAAATTTTTAAACTTTTATTGCTCATTTTCTTCCTTTTTAAAATATGGAATTAGAAATACTAAACAAGCAATTAAAAAAAACATACTTCCAAACATGGCCCAAAAACTCCCTACACTTGAAATAATGAAACCAATTGCAGATATGACGAATAATATCCATCCTATTAGATTTATAGTTTTATTTTTCATTTTTTTTCTACCATGAATTCAAGTAAAATATGCGGAAAAGTCAATGAAGCCAATCCAATAAATATTATTTTAATAATACTTTCATCTATACCAAATTTTTC
This sequence comes from uncultured Pelagibacteraceae bacterium, assembly GCA_902528735.1. Taxonomy (GTDB): domain Bacteria; phylum Pseudomonadota; class Alphaproteobacteria; order Pelagibacterales; family Pelagibacteraceae; genus Pelagibacter. The sequence goes on along the minus strand of CABZTP010000012.1, from coordinate 896 downwards.
TGAAATAAAATAAAAAACTATTAAATATAATGTTGCTGTAATTACAGTAAGTGGAATAATTTTTCGTAAAAAAATTGGAAATCCTTTTATCAAATTTTTATTTATTTCACTAATTAAACTTAATGAGTGTCTTATAGAATGAAGAAAGCAGAAATAAATTGTGAAAGCCAATATAGGGTTAAAAAAATAGTTTAAAATAATTACCGAAAAACTGTCTAAAAAAAGAATTGATCTTAAATCATTATTATTACCTCTATATAAAAAAAAATTACTTAGTACCGATAATACAACTAAAAAAATTAAAAAATTGTTAGAAAAAAAATTTTCATTTATCGAAAAATTTAACATTTTAAAAATTTCAATTGTCTCGACTTTGTGAAATAGTAATGGTGCTGAAATAACCAATGATCCTTTAATAAAATAAAAAATTTCTAAGAAATATACATTTTTTGTTTCGATAAAGTCACTGTCCTCTTTTCCAAAATGATACGCCGCAACTATTAAAAAGAGCGAAAGCAATAATATTGGACTAATAATCCAAATTAAAATAACAAAAATAGCAATACTTATATAAGTGATATAAAATACTTCTGTATTTTTAATTTTATAAATTTTTAGAAGTTTTTTACCCTTTTCATGGTCTAGCGCACCATGAGAGATGCCAATTGTAAGAATTAAAAAAAAACTAAAAAGTATAAACGAATTATCTCTTAATACTTCAAAGGCAGAAAAAAAAATACATAAATTAAAAAAAATAATAGAATGAAAAAAATTTATTTTGTTAATCATTATTTAAATACAGCTTTAATAAATATCCATTTTGGCATCTTTAATATAACGGATAAGTCCTCGAAAATATTACTTTTATTAGAAAGGAAATTAATTACTGTTTTTGA
>CABZTP010000011.1:0-32343 GCA_902528735.1 uncultured Pelagibacteraceae bacterium | reverse complement strand
AATCGCTAAAATTCAAATATCTTTTTGATTTTGGATAATTGCAAATAAACCCTATATATTTAGGTGGATATTTATGTTTTAATAAAAAATTTAATGTATTTGGATTTTTTATTCCACAAATTTTTGCGTCCATAATTAATTTAGATGATCTATTAACTTTTGAATATTTTTTTTAATATTTCCTTTTGTAATTGGTCTTCCAATAACAATCCAGTCACTTCCGTTTAAGTAAGCTTTTTTTGGTGTCATAACTCTTTTTTGGTCATTAAAATCATTTTCAAATCTTATACCTGGGGTAATTATTTCTTTCTTGAATATTTTTTTTACGTCTTTTACTTCATGCGAACTACAAACCACTGCATCTAGATTTGCTTTGGAGGCTAATTTAGCTTGTTGTTTAACTATGCTTTGTAAATTTTTGGTATATCCAATTTGTTTCAATGACTTATCATCTAGGGATGTAAGTATAGTTACTCCAACTAATTTTGTTTTTCCAGCTACTTTCTTCGCAGCCTTTAAAGCATTTAAACCTGAACTTATGTGTATCGTTATGTAATTAAAATTTAAGTCATTAATTGCTTTTATTGCAGAAGAGCAAGTATTAGGTATATCTGAAAATTTATAATCTCCAAATGTTATTAACTTCTTTAAGGATTCTACAAATTTCCTACCATTTTTTGAGTTTAAAAATTCTAAACCAAATTTGTAACCAAAAATTAAATTTTTATTTCTTGTCTCTTTTAAAATTATTTTTAATTTCTTAATATCAGCAGTATCACAGGCTATGAAAACTTTATTTTTCCTCATTAATTTTTTTTGACCACATTTTTGAAGATTTAAAGTTTATGGAATATTTCTCACTAACGTATACCTTCTCATTACTTTTAGGGTTTCTTGCATATCTAGCTTTTTTTAATCTTGGTTCCAAAGAAAATACATCTCTTAATTCTACTCTTTCATGTCTTTTTAGTGAATTTCTTAGTTCAGAAATAAAAATTTCTACAACTTTTTTTAAATCTCTTTTTAAAAAGTTTGGATAATTTTTAGCTAAAATATTGATAATATCTGATTTGTTTTTAGCCAATTAATTACTCATCGTCCTTTTTATTTTTATCATCTAATTTTTCAGATAAAGATGAAAATGGAAGATTTTTACCACTTAAAGGACTTGAAAACTTAGACACAGCCTCTTTATTTTGAAGTTCTTCAAGAAGTTTTATACTTAAGCTTACTTTTCTTTTTTCAATATTCAATTCTGATATTGCAGCATCAATTCTTTCACCACCTACAAACCTTGATGGTCTAGCATCATTAGAGTTTACAGCTATATTTGATTTTTTTATTAAAAAATCTAATTCACAATTTTCTGGTTTTACAATTAAACCTTTATTATCAGTAGATACTACCTGTACAGTAATTATATCGTTTATTTTTTTATCTTTGAACCAATCAAATGGATCTTTGCCGATTTGTTTTAATCCAATTCTTATTTTTTGTTCCTCTTTTTTGATCTCTAAAACTTTAACTTTTAATTTTTGACCTTTTTTATATTTTTTTAATTCTTCGTCTGGACTATTGGTATAACTTAAGTCATTAGCATGCAAAAACCCATCAATTTCAAACTTATCTAATTTAACATACAAAGCATATTCATTTGTACTTGATACTACACCTTCAACTTCACTACCTTCAGGATATTTATCCATGAAAACCTGATAAGGATTATCTAATGTTAGTTTGTGGGAAATAGCCACTCTTCTTTTATCTTTATCAATTTCTGTTATTATACATTCTATCATGTCACCAACTTTAAAAATTTTTTTTGGAGTAATATTTCTTTTAGCCCAACTCATCTCACTACTGTGTAACAACGTGCTTAGTCCTGGTTCTAAAGAACAGAAACATCCATATTCAGTTATTTTATCGACTTTGACCTTATATTTTTTTCCTATTTCATAATTAGATATGTGTTCAAATGGGTCAGGTGAAAGTTGTTTTATAGAACATCCAATTTGTAATTTTTCTTTATCAATAGAAATTACCTTAAGATCATGTTTTTCACCTATATTAAATATTTCGTCTGGGTGATTAACTCTTGAATATGATACTTCTTGAATATGAACTAAAACATCAATTTCATTATTCACTTCAAAAAAACAACCAAATGATGAGTAACCCTTAACAACAGCATTTTTAATAATATCCCCAACTTTGAATTTTTCTATAATCTTTGCTTTGTCTTCTCTCTTATTTGATGAAACTATTTGTCTTCGTGAGACGCACGCATTGCCTCTAATCTTATCTAATTTTATGATTGCAAACTTTTGCTCTACTCCAATTAAATGATCTATATTTTTTAAAGGCTTGTCACTAATTTGTGATCCTGGACAAAACATTAAAGAACCAGTCTCAGAGTGCTCAACAATTACCCCGCCCTTACATTTACTCGTAATCTTACCCATAATCGACTCATTATCCTCATAGGCTTTCTCAAGTTTATACCAGCCTTTAATCTTTTGTGCTTTGATTGCAGATACAACAACTTCTCCATTTTTATCCTCAATTTTCTCCAGTAAAACTGGTATATTTTCTCCTGTTGTTATCTTGTCATTTAAGCCTATCATTTTAAGCTCACTTATATCTACTATAGGCTCACTTTTTAAGCCTGGGATAAAAATAAAAACAAATTTGTCTGTTATTTTGGTTATCTTGCCCTCTACGATTTTTCCTTCTTCGATCTTGTTTTTTGATAACTGAGAATTTAATAGCTTTTCAAATTGTTGGGTGGCAGGTGAATTTAAATCTTTATATATTTCCATTAATATTCAATTTTTTATCAATAATTCCTTTTATTTTTAAAAAGCACGCTTTCTTACTTAATTTAGAAGTATTAATCAAGATTGAATCTTCTGTTCTTTTTAGTGGACTATGTTTTCTATTTTTATCTAAATTATCCCGTTTTTTTAAGCTTTTTAGCACCTGATTGTAGGAAATTTTCTTTTTCAATTTTTTAAATTCTATAAATCTTCTCTTCGCTCTAACTTTTAGATTTGCAGTTATATAGAACTTAAACATAGCATCTTTCATAATTACTGAAGTTATATCTCTTCCATCCAGAATTGATCCTTTAAAATTTTTTGGTGGATTATATGCACATAATATTTGAAAATTTTTCACAATATTTCTTATATTATTATCTCTCGCAACTATTGACGCAGAGGCTGCAACTTTGTTATTTAGTAATTCAATTTTATTTAAATCATTAATTTTCAAATTTTTAATCTTATATTTTATCATTCTATAGTTTGTGCTTTTGTTAATTATTTTCATTTTACCAATGAGACGATATAATTTTCCTGTATCTAAATAAAATAATTTGTAATGTTGTGCTAAGTTTTTAGCTACTGTCCCAGCCCCCGCAGCAGCTGGTGAGTCTATAGCTATGGTTATTATATTTTTTCTTTTTTTCAAATTATTTTTGCACCTAATTCTTTAATTTTAACCAAAAATTCTGGAAAAGATGTTTTAATCGAATTTTTGTCATTTATTTTCCATTTTCCACCAAATGTTAAGGCTGCAACACATGCCATCATAAATATTCTATGGTCTTTCATAAATTCTTTCACAATGTAATTTCCTTTTAATGATAAATTAGGATTTCCGTAAATCTTAACATCATTTTTATTTCTTAAAGTTTTTATACCAATCATATCAAGAAATTTTAAAGCTAAATCCAATCTTGGACTTTCTTTTTTATTTAACTCACCCAAATCTCTAAATGTAGAAACTCCATTTGCTTTTGCAGCTACTAGAAATATTACTAAAAATTCGTCTATCGCAGAACTATTTAAATTTTTTGGACAATTTATGCTTTTCAAGTTTTTTTTGCTTGTTACAAAAATATCAGCAACTAATTCCCCATTATAATTTCTTTTATTTTTAAAATATATTTTAGCATTCATTCTATTTAAAATTTTGATTATTCCGGTTCTAGTATTATTTATATTAACATTTTTAATTTTAATCCTGGATTTATCTGAGAGTAGAGTCAAAACTAAAAAAAAAGAACAAGAACTTATGTCTCCAGGAATGATATAATCAAAACCTCTAAAATTACATGGGCCCTTAATTTTTATATAATCGTAATTTTTAGTTTTCAATATTTTCATTGGAATTTTTAAATATTTAAAAAGTAATTCAGTATGATTTCTAGATTTTTTTGCTTTTATTTTTGTTGTACCAGGAGTTTTAATTGCTGCTAACATCACTGAGCTTTTGCATTGAGCGCTTCCTAAATCTTCAATATAGTCAATTGGTCTTAAGAATTCAGACCCTAAAATTTTTACCGGAAGACTATTTTTTTTTGAACTAATGTTTGCACCAAAATTTTTTAATGGATTTGTCACTCTAGAAAAATCTCTTTTAGAAAGACTACCATCTCCTTTTAAAATTATTAATTTTTTTACATTTACTAATAATCCTAATATCAGTCTTGCTAATGTTCCAGAGTTTCCTGCATCAATAGTTACATTTTTCTCAGTTTCAAACCCATTGAGTCCATAACCATTTATTAAATAGCATTTTTTTAATCTTTTATACTTTATCCCTAGTTTTGAAATTGACTTTAGAGTATTCATTACATCTTCAGACTCCAATAAATTATATAGTCTAGACTTACCAATGGCCTGCGATGCTAACAAAACACATCTTATTGAAATACTTTTGTCAGAACTTATAATAATTTTTTTTTTAAATGGTTTTATTTTGCTTAAAATTTCAATATGGTTTCTCATCAAAGAATTAATTTATATTAAATTCATCACCAAAATATTGAGTTTTTGCATCCTTGTCAGTAATTACCTCATTAGGACTACCTGAGGCTATTATTTTTCCATTTGATAAAATTATTGCTCTGTCAACACAATTCAAAAGATCTCTAGCTTGATGATCACAAATTACTATAGAAATCTCTTCAGTTGATTGTAAATTCAAAATTATCTCTTGCAACATTTTTATTGTTAAAATATCTAAAGCAGCAAAAGGTTCATCCAAAAGCAATATTCTAGGTTCATTTATTAATGCCATTGCTATTACAAGCTTTTTTTTTTGACCACCAGACAAATGTTTAGCTTTAATATTTAAAAGTGATTCAAACTCAAATTGAGTAATAATTTTATTTATTTTTTGTTCTCTTAATTCCTTCTGTTTAATATGTATTTCAGAAACTAATTTCAAATTATCTATCATACTTAAATCATGTATGACCCCACCATATTGAGGAACAAGTCCAAGTTTAAATTTAGTAAATCTTTCGTTAATTGGTAAGTTAGTTACATTGATACCCTCTATAATTACATCGCCATAATTTGGGTTTTTAAGACCAGTAATTAAGTTAAAAATTGTTGATTTTCCAACACCATTAGGACCAAGCATTCCAAGAATTTCTTGTTTTTTTACGATTAAATTTAAATTATTTAATATTTGTCTTTTATTATAAAAAACAGATGTATTTTTCAGCTCTACAATAGTTTCATCTTGTTTAAAACTTTTAATTCTAAATTTTTTAATAAGTGCCATTAATTACTATCTGTAACAATTTTTATTTTTTTGCTCGAATTTATATTTATATCTTTTGTTAATATATCTAAAGTGATTATTTGTGCTTTCATTGTAGATTTATCATCATTCATTACAACATTATCGTAAGCAACAGCCATATTATCACTCATATTAAGATCTAATTTATCACAGGTTATAATTATATTGTCATATTTAATTTTCACATTATTATAAAATCTTGAATTCTGATTGGTGTAATTATAATTTGCTAAATCAGATGAAAGAAAAATTGTAGATCTTTCACTAGAAAGAATTTCACCATTTACTTGTTTTAAATCTAGAATATTTGAATTTTTAATATTAGTTTCCCCATATTTTGCAAAGATTTTGAAACTATCACCATTTTTATTTGATGTAATATATTCAATTTCTTTTGTTAAGTTTTTAATTTGGTTATTTTTTTTTGAAGTATTAATTTCAACTTGATTATTTTTAGATTCAATCTCCTTTTTCGAAATAACTTTTATTTCTTCGTCTTTATTAATTTTAGGATCTGTTATGGTTTCTAAAATTTCATTTTCTTCAGAGACTATTTTTTGTTCTGATAATTTATCTAAATTCTCAATTCTATTATTGTTTGAAGGACTGGAGTAAAAATATAAATAATAAATCCCTCCAATTATTATTAAAATTAATAAAAATAATATTATTTGTAACAAAGATTTAATGGACATTAACTAATATTAGATCTCAAAATATCGTGCATATGAACTATACCAACTGTTTTTTTCTTTTTTTTATTCTTGTGAACACAAAGAGATGTAATTTTGTTTGTATTCATAATTGATAGGGCAGATGCTGCAAGAGTCTCAAAATCTACACTTATTGGATTTCTTGTCATTAATTTCTTCAAATTTAAATTATCAAATTTTTTAAATTTTTGTGCAATTCTTTTTAGATCTCCGTCAGTAATTATGCCAGTTGTATTGCCATTAAAATCTTTGAACAGTAATAATCCCAATTTTTTGTCATTTATTATTTTTAGCGCTTTATCTATGTGAATATTTTCATTAACAATTGGAATTTTTTTACCTGTTAACATTAAATCGCTTACAGTTTTAAGTTTTATAGAAAGAGAGCCGCTTGGATGAATTTTTTTAAAATCAAACTTTGTAAAATTTTTATATTTCATACAAGCAATAGCAAAAGCATCCCCTAATGCTAATTGAGCGGTAGTTGACGATGTTGGTACAATATTTTCTAATCCTGCCTCTTTTAAAGATGGCATTAAATATACTAGATCGGAATTTTTATATAGTAGAGAGTCTTTTTTAGAGGTTATTCCTATTAATTTTATATTTTTATTACGCGAGGTATACTGAATAATATTTTTTAATTCTTCACTCTGACCACTGTTGCTTATTAAAATAACTATATCATTTGATGTAATTTGTCCCATGTCACCATGACTAGCATCAGATGCATCAAGAAAAAATGATGGAGTTCCTGTTGAAGAAAATGTTGCAGTCCATTTTTTTGCTATTATCCCACTTTTTCCTACTCCTGAAATTATTATTTTTCCATTTTTACAATTAATAATAGCTTTAATTATTTTGTTAAAAGAGTTTCCAATATTTTTATGAAGTTTTTTTAATGCTTCAATCTCTAATTTTATTACTTCTTTTCCCAGATTTTTAATTTTAATGTTTTTCATTTAATGAGACCAAATATCAGAATTAAATGATGCTAAATCTAGATCAACCCTGCTGTATATAAACTTAATTGAGTTTTCGTAAAGATTATCTCTTTTTTCTCTTATTAAAATTTTTTTTAGCTTTATATATATTTGGTTTAAAAAAATTACGTCTTTCGCACAATACTGTAACTGCTTCTCAGATAACTCTCCTCCAAAGTCCGATGATTGTAGATTTTTACTTATTTCATTTCCGGTAAATTCTTTTACTAAGTCCTTTAAACCATGTTTATCACTGTAACTTCTCGCAATCTTACTCATTATCTTTGTGCAATCTACGTTTTCAACTTTTACACCTAAGTACTTTTTAATAAATAATAGATCAGCTCTAGCATAATGAAAAATTTTTTTTACTTCTTTATTATTAAGCAATTTTTTCAAATTTGGTGCGTTATAGGTTTCCCTATTTAACTTAACTATGTGAGCATCTTGATTTCCAGTTGAAATTTGTACCAAACAAAGTGCATCTCTTTCTACATTCAGGCCCATAAACTCACAATCTACAGCAATATTGTCACCTAGCTCTAATTGATCTGGCAAATCTTCGTTGTGTAATTTAATATCTAGTTTCATTTGTAAGATATATATATGAAACACAAAGAAATTCTACTCTTCGGTGCAACAGGACAAATAGGAAGAAATTTGATTAGAAAGTTATCCCAAAATAACTACAAAATTACAGCTGTTACAAGAAATATACATACTGCAGGTTATGTTTTAAAGACCCAAGCCAATCCTGGTTATCTGGAATTAGTTGAATTAAAAAATTTCAATATAGATAGAGTTGAGAGTCTTATTAAAAATGCTTCAATATGTATAAATTTGACTGGTATTTTATATGAAAAAAGAAAAGATGAATTTCAAATTTTACACTCTGATTTTCCATCGCTTTTATCAAAAAAAGCAAATCAATTTCAAATTGAAAAGTTCATTCATATATCAGCTTTAGGTATCGAAAAAGCAACAGATAGTAAATATGCTTTAAGTAAACTGGAAGGTGAAAGAAAGGTTAAAGAAAATTTTAAAAAATCTATAATTATTAAACCTTCAATTGTTTATTCTGTTGATGATAAATTTACTACAAGGTTTATGTCCTTGTTGAGCATGCTTCCAATTATGCCGCTGTATTATAATGGAAAAACAAAATTTACCCCAATACATGTTACCGATCTAGTAGAAATAATTTTCAATTTAATTGAAAGCAAGGAAGATAATTTAGTTTTGGAATGTATTGGTCCAGAGGTAATAACATTCAAAGAAATTATACAAAAATTACTAATTTCAATTGAAAAAAAAAGAGTTTTATTACCTTTGCCATTACCAATAGCAAAATTTACCGCAAAATTTCTTCAATTATTGCCTAATCCACTGTTAACAGAAGATCAATTAGTAATGTTAAAATATGATAACTGTAAAACTAAAAATTATAAAAATAATTTTGATTTAGGTTATATTCCTAAAAGAATATTCGAAAATGAGATAAATAAATACAGTTATAATTGGAAAACAGGTGGGCAATTTGCTACTAAAACAAAAATAAATAAATTAAAATGATGACTTATTTAGTTATAGGACTTTGTCTATTTTTATTGGTAATTGTAGTCTATATTTCTGCAAAACCTATAAGCATGGGAATTGAAGCTAGAAGAAAAATAAATGATAACTCAGAAATTAAAGATGAAAATGATCAGACAATTTCTGATTTTGAAGATGAATATAAAATTAGCAAAACCTCTATTTCTGATGAAATTTCCAAGTTAAGTGATCTGAAAAATAAAGGATTATTAACAGAAGAGGAATATGAGAAAGCAAAAAATAAATTATTAGATTAAGCTGATTTTATTTTTTTTTCAATAAATTTTGGAACTTCATCATCCTTATCAACGACGTCTTCTTTTTTGCCTTTAGGTTGGAACACTACCATTAAATGTAATGGACAATATGAAAACTTTTCGACGGTTTTTCTGCCACAAAAACTAGCGTTTTTTTCGTCAGGGTTTGCTTCCATATATTTACATGTATCATCTGATAACTCCTCTAAACTTAAATTTTTTGCAGGTTCGAAGTTTTTGTCTAAAAGTAAGGTTTTAAGTCTTCCTCTTTTACCTTTAAGTTTGATGGATGTATTTTGATTTTTTTCTAAATTTTTTTGATTTTGTATTGATGATCTTGCTTTGATTTTTGATGATAAATTTAGTCTATGAGCTTTTCCAATTACTGCATTTCTTGAAACACCTCCAATAATTTCAGCTATTTGACTAGCAGTATTACTTTTTCCCCAAAGCTCTTTTAGTTTGTTTACTTTTTCCTCTGTCCAGCTCATTGTTTTTACTATATTTAGTATACTTTATGTTTATTTATACATGATGTTGCATTTTAAAAAATAAAACAAGGTTTTTTTGGTATTTTTCAACAAATTAACAAGTTTATAACTTGAGGTTGTAAAATTAACTGTCAAATAAAATAAAAAAAATTATAAGTAGTTATCTTAATATGAGCGCTTTAGCATTTAATTATAAAAGAAAAAATTTATCATTTGCCAGAGGAAAGGGTAGTTTTCTTATAACTGCTCAAGGTAAAAAATATTTAGATTTTGTTCAAGGAATTGCGGTCAATTCACTTGGTCATGCAAACCAAAAGCTAATTAAAGCAATTAATAGACAATCAAAAAAACTGTGGCACGTATCTAATGCATTCATAATACCTGAAGGGGAAAAATTAGCAAAGAGATTAGCAAAAAGAACTTTTGCAGAGTCTGTAATTTTTCAAAATAGTGGTGCGGAAGCTACTGAAGCTGCAATTAAAGTTGCGAGGAGATATTTTTACTCAAAGGGCAAAGAGCATAAAAATAGAATTATATGTATAAAAAATTCATTTCATGGGAGAACAATAGCCGCAATACATGCAAGTGGGTCAAAAAAAATGACCCAAGGATTTGGGCCAAAAGTTCCAGGATTTGACCATTTTGAATTTGGTGATCATGTAAAATTAAAAAAAATGATTAATAAAAATACAGCAGCCATCATGATTGAAACAGTCATGGGAGAAGGTGGAATTAAAGTAATTCCCACTTGGTGTATTAAAGCAATAAGAGAAATTTGTAATAAAAAAGGAATACTTTTAATTCTTGATGAAGTTCAATGCGGCATTGGCAGATCGGGCAAATTTTTTGCTTTTGAATATGCCAATGTAAAACCAGATATAGTGCCAATAGCCAAAGGGATTGGAGGTGGATTTCCTATTGGAGCAGTGCTTATGACAAATAAAGTTGCAAAAGCAATGGTACCAGGAACTCATGGCTCTACTTTTGGAGGAAACCCACTCGCAATGGCAGTTGGAAATGCAGTTTTAGATCAAATTAATAAAAAATTACTTGATAATGTTAAAAAAATGTCAAAATATTTTATCTCAAATTTGAAAATATTAAAAAAAAATTATCCTAATGTAATTAAAGAAGTAAGAGGAGTTGGATTATTAATTGGATTACAACTTTATAAAGACCAAACAAATTTTATTAAGAGATTAATGGATAATAAATTATTAACAATTAGAGCAGCAGAAAATGTTGTAAGAATACTTCCACCTTTAAATGTTAAAAAAAGTGAAATTGATATTGCTTTAAAAGTTCTAAATAAAGTTTGCAAAGAATATAATTAATATGAAACATTTTACAAATTTAAAAGATATTCCAAGCAAAGATCTCAGAAAGATTATTCTTGATGCCAAAAAGAGAAAAAATCACAGAAAAAAATTAACCACTTTAGAGGTTGATAAGGGAGCTCCACTTAAAGGCAAGATGTTGATACAAATGTTTGAAAAAGCAAGCTCAAGAACTAGAATAAGCTTTTATTTATCTATTAAACAACTTGGAGGAGGCACTTTAACACTTCGTTCTAATGAGTTACACCTTGGAGTTGGAGGAGAAAGTATTGCTGATACCGCAAAAACTCTTTCTACGTATGGTGATGGATTTATGTTGAGAACTGATAGTGATAAAAAAATTCAAGATTTTAAGAAATATTTGACTATACCACTTATAAACGGTTTAAGCCCGTCATCTCATCCAACACAAGTATTATCAGATATTTTTACAGTTGAAGAGATTAAAAAAAAACCTATTTCAAAGATGAAAATCTGTTGGATAGGTGATTCTAATAATGTTTTAAATAGCCTCATTGTTGCTTCTGTAAAGTTTTCATTTAAATTAAGCATTGGATGTCCAAAAGAATTTGAACCTAATAAAGAAATAAAGAATTGGGTAAAACAAAATAATAAAAATATATCTATTTATAACGATCCTAAAAAAGCAGTGTTTGGAGCGGATGTAATCTTTTCAGACAAGGTAGTATCTTTAAATGACAAGGTTAATAAAAAAAAAAAATTAGAAAAATTTAAAAATTTTAAAATCAGCAAAAAATTAATAAGTTATGCAAAAAATAACTGCATTTTTTTACATTGTTTGCCAAGAGGAAATGAAGTTTATGAGGATGTGTTTCTCAGTAAAAATTCTTATGTCTGGCAGCAAGCATCGAATAGAACTCACGTTCAAAAAAGCATATTATTGTACTGTTTTGGAAAATTAAGGTAATGGTAAAGGATTATCTGAGTTCTTATTGAGATATAAAATTACAGAAGCTCTGTCTTTTTCTTTTCTTAATCCAGCAAAAGCCATTTTCGTACCTTTAATATGTTTTTGAGGTTTCTTTAAATATCCGTTCATTTCTTCAAACGTCCATTCTTTGTCATAACTAGCCATAGCTTTTGAATATTTGTAACTCTCTATTGATGCAACTTTTCTACCTAGAACACCATACAGAGCAGGTCCTATTTTGTTATCCCCACCTTTATTAACTAGATGACAAGCAGAACATTTTTTGAAAACTTTTTCTCCATGATTAATGTCACCTAAAACAAGCAAAGCAGCAATATCAACTTTTTCAACAATTTCTTTAGTCTTAGATTCAGAGACTGAGCTATTTTCCAAAGTCTCTACTTTGTAAGCTGATTTTTCAGGTTTATCTATGTGAAATGCAACATCAGATATTTTACCTATGCCAATTATTATAAGGGCAACTAGCAGTATAGCTGCAATAATTTTATTTAATTCGAATGAATCCATGATTTCTTTTTAATATGGTCGTATAACATGATAAACAAAATTAAAACGAAATTTAATTTATAAATTTGCGTCCCAAAGACGCATAAAATATGAATTTATGAGCAAATCCATTATAATAATCCCTTCGAGGTTAGCTGCAACGAGACTACCAAACAAACCACTAATCAATATAAACAATAAACCATTAATTATTCATGTTCTTGAGAAAGCAGTAAAAAGCCAAATTGGAGAAGTTTATGTTGCTACTTGTGATAATGAAATCGCTATAGAAGTAGTGAGGAATGGAGGCAAGTGTATTATGACAGATAGTAGACACACTACTGGAACGGATAGAGTTTATGAGGCAACACAAAAATTAAACATGCAAGAAAAAGATTTAATAATAAACTTACAAGGTGATGAGCCAATGATAAACCCTTTAGATATTGAAAGATTATGTAAAATATCAAGAGAAAAGAATTTAAATATTTCAACACTTGCTTTTAAACTTAAAAATAATGATGATTATGAAAATACTAATGTGGTCAAAGTTATTACTAAAAATAAAATTTCTGTTAATTCTACAGAAGAAGCTTTAAATTTTTGTAGAAAAGTTGATTTAAATAAAAATAATAATGTATATCACCATTTTGGAATATACCTTTATACTCTTTCAGCGTTAAAAAAATTTGTGAACTTAAAAAAAAGCGAAAATGAGATTAAAGAGAAATTAGAACAGTTAAGGATATTAGACAATAAAATGAAAATAAATGTAATATTGGCAAATTATTTTTCCAGTGGAATTGATACAAAAAAAGATCTAGAAGAATATATAAAAAAAATTAATTAATAATGTAATGAAAATTGTATATCAGGGTATTGCAGGTAGCTACAGTGAAAGCTGTGCAAAACAATTATATTCTGGTATAGAAACTATTTCATGTAAAACATTTGATGAATGCTTTGAAAAAGCTAGCACAGATAGCAACTTAAGAGCAATTATACCCGAGTCAAATAAGACTACAGGTAATATTGGGGTAGAGTATTTGATATTTAAATATAGGCTTAATATCTACGAAGAGTTTTTTTTTCCAATAAACCATAATTTAATAGGTATTAAAGGTTCTAAAATAAATGATATTAAAAATGTATACTCACATGCCCAAGCATTAAGTCAAGCATCTGAGTTTATAAAAAACAATAATTTGTTTGCGAATGTCAGAGCAGATACTGCAGGATCAGCAAAATATGTATCAGAGGAAAAAGATAAAACTAAAGGTGCTATTGCATCTGAATTGAGTGCTAAAATATATAATCTTGAAATTTTAAAAAAGAATATCCAAGATGATAATGAGAATTACACAAGATTTTTAATAATGGGAAAAGAAATTCTACAACCCGAATTTGATAATAATAAATATATTACCTCTTTTTTATTTAAATTAAGAGACAAGCCTGCTGCACTGTATTCAGCATTATCGGGTTTCGCAATTAATGGAGTAAATATGACTAAACTTCAAAGTTTTCCAGAGAAGAACTCATTTTCATCTTTCTTTTTTTTATGTGATATTGATGGCCATTTAGACGAAAAAAAAATTAAAAATTCATTAGAGGAATTGGCTTTTCATTGCGAGGATATGCACGTACTAGGTGTTTATAAAGCTCATGAATTCAGAGAAAAAAAGTAGTTAACTTTATTGTAGATTAGAAAAAATTATTGTTATAATAGAGATGGAGGCCTTCCAGGTGAAATTACCATGAACTCCCCCAGACTTGAAAAAGAGCAAGGGTAATGAGTAATTTTCAGGTTGGTTGGTCTCCTATTATGAATAATAAATCAAAAATTCTTGCATTAAAATACAGACCTCAAAAATTTGAGGATCTTATTGGCCAAGAAGAAGTTGCCACTACAATTTTTAATTCTATAAAAATGAATAAATCTCCAAATGCATACTTATTCACTGGCATCAGGGGGGTTGGAAAAACTACATTTGCCAGAATAGTTGCGAAAGCATTGAATTGTGAAAATGGAATTGAAAAAATGTGTGAAAACAAATGCTCACATTGCGACTCAATTACTAACTCAAATCATATTGACGTTCTTGAAATGGATGCAGCAAGCAAAACCGGAGTAGATGATGTTAGAGAATTAATAGAATTTTCTAGATACGCACCCTCTATAGCAAAGTTTAAAGTTTTTATAATTGATGAAGTTCATATGTTGAGCAAGCAAGCTTTTAACGCATTACTTAAAACTCTAGAAGAACCACCTATGTATTTAAAATTTATTTTTGCTACTACAGAAGTAAGAAAAATCCCGATAACAGTTATTTCAAGATGTCAGAGATACGACTTATCAAGAGTTAAGTCTGAAGAATTATTTCAATATTTAAAAAAAATATCTAAAAGAGAGGAAAAAAATGTTGATGACTCCGCTTTAAAATTAATTGTTAAAATTTCAGAAGGTTCAGTTAGAGACTCTCTGTCCTTACTCGACCGGGCAATAATTTCAAACAACGATGACAGATTATCTTTAGAAAATATTCAAAAAATTTTTGGTTATGTTGATAAAAGCTCATATATTGACCTTTTAGAATTGATTTTCAAAGGGGATGAAGAATTAGTCCTTAAACATTATCGAAATCTCTATGATTCTGGAGTTGAACCAAATAATTTTTTAAACGAATTTCTAGAAATTCTTTATTACATAAAAAACATTTCTAACATTAAAATTGAAGGTACAAATTTTTCTCTTAACGATAACGATTATAAAAAAATAAGCCATGTATCAAAAAATATAAAAACTGAACACACTCTTTTATTTTGGGAATTTACTTTAAAGACAATTAAAGAAATAAACTTAGTAAGTAATCCAAATCTTTCAATTGAAATGTTTTTAATTCAATTAATGTATTTGAGCAATAGAAATTCAAAATCTAATAAAGAACTTGAAGAGACAATAAAAACATCAATTGAAAGAAAAGATTTACAATCATTGAAAATAAATACAGAAGTCGTAAGCCAAATAAAAAATATTAAGCAAGAAGAAGCAAAGGTAGAAAAAAAAAACAATAAGATCATAAATAATCTAAATGATATAATAAGATTATGTTTGGAAAAAAAAGAAATGAAATTAAAATTTGAGTTGGAAAATAATGTGAACTTAGTTTCATTTTCAAGCAATAGAATGGAAATCTCATTTAATGAAAAATTAAGCAATAATTTTGTAAAAGATTTATCAGAAAAACTATTGGATTGGACCAACAAGAGATGGATTATTTCTTTTTCAAAACAAAAAGGTGAAAAATCTGTAAAAGATGAAAAAAAAATATCTCAAGAAAAAAAAATTGATAAATTTAAAAAATCAAATGAGTACGATCAATTGGTAAAATCTTTTCCAGATATTGAGTTGATTGATATAACGAACAAAAATGACTGATTTTAATAAAATATTAGAGAAGGCTAAAGAAATTGAAAAAAAAATGAAAGAAAGCCAAGAAAAGCTAAAAAAGATAGAAGTTAATGGTGTATCTGGTGGTGATGCAGTTGAAGTTACTCTGAATGGTGATGGAGAAATGATAAAAATAGCCCTTAATGATAAAATTTTTAAAGAGGATAAAGAGATTATTGAAGATTTGATCACTGCTGCTCATAATGATGCAAAATCAAAGTTAAAATCAAAAACTTCAGAGGAAATATCTAAAGCAACAGGTGGAATTGGCGTTCCTGGTTTCAAATGGCCGTTTTAAATGAATAAGTTGGAGGAACTTGAAAATTTAATTAAGCTAATATCAAAATTACCAGGCCTAGGACCCAAATCTGCGAAAAGAATAATATTAAAACTCATCAACAACCAAGACGAACTAATGATGCCAATTTCAAAACTATTAATTGAAATAAAAAAAAATATAATCAGGTGTTCAGAATGTGGATCTTATAGATCAAAAAATAGTGAATGTAGTAATTGCGAAAGCTTATTAAAATCACATTACAAAATTTGTGTAGTTGAGAATATTTCTGACCAGTGGGCAATTGAGAGTTCAAATATTTATCAAGGTTATTTCCATATACTTGGAGGTACTCTACCTGATATTGGATCTCAAAATAAAGTTGATATTTTGCTTAAATCTTTAATTAATAAAGTCAAAGAAAATAAAATTGATGAGGTGATAGTCGCAACTAGCGCAACAATTGAAGGTCAAACTACTGCATTTTATATAAAAGATAGCCTGAAAAAATATAATGTAACTGTAACAAAACTTGCTCAAGGAATACCAATTGGAGGTGAAATTGAAACACTTGATGATGGTACTTTGATATCTGCTTTTAAAAACCGAAAAGGTTTAAACTAATATAATCTAGCTTTTTTTTATCAATCTATTTAAGTGTAGTAATGGTTCTGTATAGCCTGATGGCTGAGATTTACCGTGGAATATCAATTCACAAGCAGCTTTAAAGGAAATTGATTTATCAAAATTAGGAGCCATATTTTCATACTCACGATCTCCTTTATTTTGTTCATCTACTACTTTAGCCATTTTTTTTAGTATCTCTAAAACTTGTCTATTTGAACAGATACCATGATGCAACCAATTAGATATATGTTGAGATGAAATTCTTAAGGTGGCTCTGTCTTCCATCAATCCAACATTATTGATATCAGGAACTTTTGAACATCCTATTCCCTGGTCTACCCATCTAACAACATATCCAAGTATAGTTTGAGCTGAATTACATATCTCTGTGTTTATTTCATCTTTACTCCAGTTTGGTCTGTCAGCAATTGGTATATTTAATAAATCATCTAAGTAGTTTGATTTATCATTTTTTAAATTTACGTGTTTATCAAAAATATTTACTCTATGATAATGCATTGCATGCAAAGAAGCTGCTGTAGGAGAGGGGACCCAAGCACAATTTGCACCAGCTTCAAGATGTGAAATTTTCTGATCAATCATCTCTTTCATCTTATCTGGCATGGCCCACATACCTTTGCCTATTTGTGCGACACCTGAAAATCCACATTTTAAACCAATATTGACATTGTTATTTTCATATGCAGATATCCATTTAGATTTTTTCATATCACCTTTTTTTATCATCGGTCCTGCCTCCATAGATGTATGCATTTCATCACCTGTTCTATCAAGAAAACCAGTGTTTATAAAAAAAACTCTACTTTTAAGTGTCCTTATACATTCTTTTAAATTAACTGAAGTTCTTCTTTCTTCGTCCATAATTCCACATTTAATAGTATTTTTTTTAAGTTTTAATACTTCCTCAACTTTCGAAAAAATTTTATCAGTAAACGCTGTTTCTTCTGGACCATGCATCTTGGGTTTAACTATATATATAGAACCGGTTCTAGAGTTACCTCTTTTTTTTAAATCATGCATTGCAGCCGCTGAGGTTATAAATGCATCCATAATACCTTCAGGCACCTCAGAGCCGTCATTCAATATTATTGCTGAATTCGTCATTAGGTGCCCTACATTTCTGATTAATAATAAACTTCTCCCGTGTAATTTCTCCTTTGTATTATTTCTTGAAATATAACTTCTGTCTGGATTAAGTTTTCTCTCAAAGGTTTTGCCGTCTTTTTCAAAAATGGATTTAAGATTACCTTTCATCAAACCTAACCAATTTCTATAGCATAATACCTTATCTTCAGAGTCTACAGCAGCTACACTATCTTCGTTGTCACATATTGTTGAAATAGCAGACTCAATTATAATATCACTTATTCCAGCGGCATCTTGAACAGCACTAAATGCTTTTGGATTAATTATAATTTCAATTTTTAATTTATTGTTTTCTAAAATTATAGTTGTTGGATTATCTTTTTCACCTCTGTATCCAATATATTTATTATTATCAATTAATTCATAATTTATTTCGTCTTTAATTATTTTCAAATTATTATCAATAATTTTAAATCCAGTGATGTCTTTCCAGTGGATATCTTTAATTGGAAAGTGGTTATTTAAAAAATTTCGAGCGTACTTGATTACCTCCTGACCTCTTAAAGGATCATATTTCTGGCTTCCAGTATCTTCTGACTCTATTAAATCTGTTCCATATAAACTGTCATATAGACTTACCCATCTAGCATTTGCTGCATTTAGTGTATATCTTGAATTCATGATTGGTACCACAAGTTGTGGTCCTGCTATTTTAGAGATTTCTATATCTAGATCTTTTGTATTGATTTGAAAATCATCTTCTTCTTCTTTTAAATAACCAATTTCTTTTAAAAAATTTTTATATTCTTCAGAATTAAATTTTTCATCTCTATGTTTTTTTAACCATAAATCAATTTCAGATTGAAGAGTTTCTCGAGTTTCTAATAACTTTCTGTTTATTGGCGCTAATTCATTAACATGTTTATCTAAACCAGCCCAAAATTCTTCAATACTTATATCTAATTCGTCGAGAAGTTCGTTATTTATAAAGTCTGCTAAATCCTTTGATACCGATAAAGAATTAATTTTAACAAAAGAATTACTCATAATTATATTTTGAAATAGTTGTATATGATAAGTTGTAAATTATGTCATTAATTTTATTTGAGAAATATTGTGTTTTTTAAACCTAAAATATAAATTTACAAATATTTGATCATTTTGTCGCCTAATTGTATTGTATAATTCACTTATGAAAAATTATCTAAACTTTGAAACTGACATAAAAAATTTAGAGTACGAATTAGATAAATTAAAAGATCCATACAATCAAGACGGACTTTCCGAGGTAGATACAACCAAAATTACTGACTTACAAAATGAAATAGATTTAAAGCTTAAAGTTATTTATGAAAATCTTGATCCATGGCAAAAAACATTAGTTGCTAGACACGAAGACAGACCTAAATCTAAATTTTTTATAGATAATATATTTGATGAATTCATATCTTTATCTGGTGATAGATTTTATGGAGAAGATAAATCTGTAATAGCTGGATTTGCAAAATTTAACTCAAAATCAGTATTAGTTATTGGTCAGGAAAAAGGAGAAAATTTAGATACTAGGATAGAGCGTAATTTTGGAATGATGAGACCAGAGGGATACAGGAAAACAATTAGATTAATGAATTTAGCTAACAAGTTTAAAATACCAATAATCATTTTTGTAGACACGCCTGGTGCTTATCCAGGTGTGGGTGCAGAAGAAAGGGGACAAGCAGAAGCTATTGCCAAATCAATTGAGTGTTCTATGAAATTATCAGTACCAACTATTTCCATAATAATTGGAGAAGGGGGCTCAGGTGGCGCAATTGCTTTAGCATCATCAAGTAAAGTTTTGATGTTAGAAAATGCAATCTATTCAGTAATTTCACCAGAAGGATGTGCAACTATACTTTGGAGAGATCCTACAAAAACACTAGAGGCAGCAAAGGCAATGAAACTATCAGCAAAGGACCTTTTAAGACTTGAAATTATTGATGAAATAATACCTGAACCCTTAGGAGGCGCACATAGAGACAAAGATTTAATTTTAGATAATGTTCATGAAGCTATTGATAGAAATTTAAATAAGTTTCTTACTTTAGATGATAATGAAATATTAAATCAGAGAAAAAATAAATTTTTGGATATTGGAAGAAACAAAGGATTTAGTTCTAAAAATGAAAAACAAGATAAGCTTATTTCAAATTATAATTTTTTCCAAAAATTAAAAATTTATGATTATTTTGACAAAAAAATTATTTTAATTTTACTGTTTGTATTATTAATAATATTATTAATATTCATTACATAGAACCATGACAATGTTTATATTTTTTTCCAGATTTGCAAGGACAAGGTTCGTTTCTGCCAATTTTATTTTTTGCAATAGATTTTAAATTATCCTCAATTTTTTTTTCTGCAATATTATCGTTCTCTTGCTGCACAATTTTTAGATTTAAAAGCATAGTCACTAAATCAGTTTTTAATTTACTCAATAAGTTTTCAAATAAAAGAAATGCTTCTTTTTTGTACTCAACAAGAGGATCTCTTTGACCATAAGATCTAAGTCCAACTACTTGTCTTAATTGTTCAAGATATTGAATATGAGATTTCCAGTTCTGATCTATAATTTGAATTAATATTCTTTTTTCAATTTCTTTACCTTGTTCATCGCCTAACAATTTATTTCTATCTTCTCTATTTTCATTGAATTTTTTTATTATTAAATCACTCATATGTTGAAAGCCTGAGTTTATTAAATTATCAAATTCATCATTGTTTATAGATTTGCCTAACGTTTGTTTTAATGTGTTTGGAAACTCACTTGAATTAGGTGATTTTTCATGAATTAATTTTAAAGTTTTTAAATTTTCTAAAACATCGTTTAAAAAAATATCTGAATAGTTGAAATTTTCTGTACCTTCCAATACATTTTTCCTTTGTTCAAAAATCACATGTCTTTGATCATTTAAAACATTGTCAAACTTGATAAGAGTTTTTCTAATATCAAAATTTCTAGCTTCTACTTTTTGTTGAGCTCTTTCTATTGCTTTGTTAATCCATGGATGATCAATACTTTCTCCATCTTTTAAACCCAATTTTTCAAGCATAGAGTTCATTGTTTCTGAACCAAAAAGTCTCATCAAATCATCTTCTAAACTTACAAAAAAAATTGAACTTCCTTGATCACCCTGTCTACCTGAACGACCTCTCGCTTGATTGTCTACTCTTCTGCTTTCCATTCTTTCTGTGCCTATTACACACAAACCACCTTTTTCTTTTACATCTTCTTTCTCTAATTGGTCATTACCCCCTAATTTAATATCAACACCTCTTCCAGAAATACTTGTTGTAATAATTATTGATTTTGTTTTACCTGCATTAGCTATGATTTCAGCTTCCTTTTCATGATTTTTAGCATTTAATACTATGTGATTTATGTTTTCTCGGCTCAGTAAATTTGAATAATGCTCAGATTTATTGATACTTGAAGTAAACACTAATAGTGGCTGGCCTATATTGTTACAGTCTTTAATTTTTTTAATTATAGCATCATCTTTTTCTTTTGCTGTTCTAAAAATCTGGTCATTGAGATCTTTTCTTATCATTTCCTTATTCGTCGGTATTTGTAAAACTGGTAAATTATATATTTCAAAAAATTCTGCAGATTCAGTGAGAGCTGTACCTGTACACCCGGCAAGTTTTTTATATAACTTGAAGAAATTTTGATAAGTGATTGATGCAAGTGTTTGATTTTCTGCTTTGACTTCAATTTTTTCTTTGGCTTCTAAACTTTGATGAAGCCCATCTCCAAATCTTCTTCCAGGTAACTGTCTACCAGTTTGTTCATCAATTATAATAATTTCGTTATCTTTAACTATGTAATCTTTTCCATTTTCAAATAAGTAATTTGCTCTTAAAGCTTGGTTTACATGATGAACCAAATGTAAATTCTCAGGATCATAAAAATTGTTATTCTTTAAAATTCCTGCATCAGAAAATATTTTTTCCACGTTATCTATTCCCTCATTAGTTAGTAGAATATTTTTATCTTTTTCATCTAAATCAAAATCTGCTTTATTTAAGTTTTTAATTAACTTATCTACAGCAAGATATTGCATTGTCTTATCTTCAGCTGCACCTGATATTACTAGAGGTGTTCTTGCTTCATCAATTAAACAAGAGTCTATTTCATCAACAATTGCAAAGTTATGATCTCTCAAAACCATATCAGATTTTGAATACTTCATGTTATCTCTTAAATAGTCAAAACCCAATTCACTGTTTGTGGCATAAGTAATATCTTTGCTGTAATTTAATCTTCTTTCCTCATCAGTTTGATCAGAATTTATGTATCCACAAGATAAACCTAAAAAATTATAAATTTTACCCATATTGATACTATCTCTTTTGGCAAGGTAGTCGTTCACTGTTACAATGTGCACTCCTTTTTTTTCTAAGGCGTTTAAGTATGCCGAAAGAACAATAGTTAGTGTTTTTCCCTCACCTGTTTTCATTTCAGCTATTTTATTTTCATGCAGTGCGATTCCACCAACTAATTGAACATCAAAATGTCTCTCTTGGTTTGTTCTTTTTGAGGCTTCTCTGACTAATGCAAATGCTTCTGGCAACAAATCATCTAAACTTTTTCCTTGTTTAAGATTGATAATTAACTCATTGGTCTTTTCAGGAAAGTTTTTATCTTCCAATTTTGTTGTATAGCTCTCCAGTTCATTTATTTTATTTACTACTTTTTGAATCCTATCTAACTCTTTTTGATTCCCACTTTTTATAAACCTAGTAATAATGTTTAGAGGATTAAGCATATTTTTGATGTATTAATAATTATAAATTATATAGTTATAAATTTAAAAAATTAAATACCATGGATTTTGGCATAAACAACTTTTTTGACATAAAACATAAAAGCTCTAAGATTGGTCATTACCAGGATCTTGAACATATAGATGGTTTGTCAATATCTACAGTAAGCTGTGGTCTCTACGAAAAAAAAAGGGACGATCTTGTTTTTTTCTATTTTAGGGAAGGAGCAAATTATGCCAGTGTATATACTCAATCTAAATTAGTCTCTGAAAATATTAAATGGAATAAAAAAGTTAGAGAAAAAAAGATTTTTGGGATTTTAATTAATACGAGAAATGCTAATGCCATGACAGGTAAAAATGGATATAACTCCTTAAAAAATATTTCTACTAATTTGTCAAAATTATTAAATGAAAAACAAAATTCTGATGAAGATTTTCCAAAAAATATTAAACCTAATCAAATATTATTTGCATGCACAGGTACAATAGGTGAAAAATTTCCTGAGGTTAGAATTTTAAATAATTTAAATAATTTAATTGAAAAAATAAAATACACCCAAAATAAATTAATCTGGATAAAGGCTGCTCTTGGAATTATGACCACTGATACAAAACCAAAGTTATCAATGGCAGAGTGTAAAATAGGTAATTCAGAAGTTAAAATCTATGGAATAGCCAAAGGATCTGGAATGGTTTATCCTAATATGGCAACTACTCTAGGATTTATTTTTACTGATGCAAATATATCATCTTCAGTATTAAAACAGATATTAAATTTAAATATTAAAACAACCTTCAATGCAATCACATGTGATGGTGATACTAGTACAAATGATATGCTAACTATTTTTTCAACTGGCAAGGCTCACAACAAAGAAATAAAAAATTTTAAAGACCCAAAAATAAAAAATTTTGTTAAAAGTGTTCATCAAGTAATGTTAAATTTAGCAAAAAGAGTTGTGAGTGATGGTGAAGGTGCAACAAAATTTATAACTATTAATTGTAAAAATAGTAAATCTGAAAAAGATGCAAAAAATATTTGTTTTTCAATAGCTAACTCACCTTTAGTTAAAACTGCTATAACTGGTGAAGATCCTAATTGGGGAAGAATTGCTATGGCAATTGGCAAGAGTGGAGCATCAATTAATGTTGAAAAATTAACAATATCAATTGGTCATTATATCATATTAAAGAATGGTAAATTAGTTGAAAATTATAATGAAAAAAATGTAAGTGAGTATATGAAAAATGAAAATATTGAAATAACAGTAAATTTATCTAATGGAAGCAAAGATTTTACAACATATACAATGGATTTATCAAAAGAATATATAGATATTAATTCAGATTATAGATCGTAAGTATTGAATTTTGATAAAATAATATTACTTAAAACGTGTGATAAAATATCTTTTAAACTGTAAAAATTGCGATTTAGAATTTGAAAGTTGGTTTGCTAGTTCGAAAGAATTTGATAAATTAAAAAAACTAAAACTTCTTAATTGTCAAGAATGTAATTCAAAGCAAATTGAGAAATCTTTAATGAGACCAAATATAGCTAATTCCAATTTTAAAATAGAAAATGAAAATAATTTTAACAAAAAAATAAAGAAAAAACTTTTTGAATACCAAAAATTTATTAAAAAAAATTTTGAATATGTGGGTGAAAACTTTGCATATGAGGCTAGGTCTATACATTTTAGTAAAAAAAAGAATAAAAAAAATATTTATGGCAAGGCATCGATTAATGATGTTAAAGAACTAAATGATGAGGGGATAGAAACTTCCTCAATACCTTGGATTGAAACCAAGGATAATTAATTCTTTTTATATTTGGTTATATAGTTTACAGATTTATCACTTGAAAGACCCCACTTATTTAAAATTGGATTAAATTTCACGCCGTCAATTTTTTTTAAACTTAGTGAGGATATTTTACAGATTTTTTCTAGTTCATCAGGTTTAACAAATTTATTCCAATCATGAGTTCCAATTGGTAGCCACCTTAAAATGTATTCTGCCCCGATAATAGCAAAAATGTAAGACTTTAGAGTCTGATTTAATGTTGCCACAAACATAATTCCATTTTTATTTAAAAATTTTGAACATTCATTCATAAAATTTTGGACATTATCTACATGCTCTACTATTTCCATGTTAAGAATTACATCAAACTTTTTATCGTATAAAAAATTCTCTGGAGATGAGTTATAGTATTTAATCTTTAATTTACTTTTATTTAAATGATACTTTGCAACATCTATATTTCTTTTTGAAGCATCAATTCCTACAACATTTGCTCCAAGTCGAGCCAAAGGTTCAGATAACAAACCTCCTCCACATCCAATATCAAGAATAGACACACCATCAAGAGGTTTTTCTCCTTTTGAATTATTAAAATCTTTAATAATATTATTTTTAATGTACTCAATTCTTATTGGATTGAATTTATGAAGAGGTTTAAATTTACCATTAGGATCCCACCATTCTTCCGCAATTTTATTAAATTTTTCTAATTCTGCTTCATTAATAGTGCTAGTTTTCATTTTTTATTGAAATTATAAATTTGAAGTATTGTATCAACATTATTAAACTTGTAAATAAAACTACCAATGAAAATTATTGTGTTAAAATTTGGCGGAACGTCTATTGGATCTATCCATAGAATTAAAAAAGTCGCAAGATTAGTAAAATCTTACACAAAAAAATATAAAATAATTATCTTATCATCAGCTATGAGCGGTACTACGAATAAATTAATAGATATGTCAAAAAAAATTAGTGATAATTTTGCTGATAATGAATATGATACTTTGGTTTCCGCTGGTGAACAGATTTCTTGCTCGCTATTAGCAGGCCAATTGATAGAAAATGGTATACAGGCAAGGTCGCTGATGGCTTGGCAAATACCAATAATAACCGAAGGACAGCATAAATATTCAAGAATTAAATATATTTATAAAAAACGAATTTTAAAACTTTTAAATGCTGGAGTCGTACCTGTAATAGCTGGCTTTCAAGGAATTAATAAAGATCTTAAAATTACAACAATTGGCCGAGGAGGCACAGATGCAAGTGCAATTATGTTTGCTAAATTCTTTAAAGCGGATAGATGTGTAATATATACAGATGTTGAAGGAGTATTTACAACCGATCCAAATAAATTAAAAAAAGCAAAAAAAATTAAAAATATATCTTATGAAGAAATGTTGGAAATGGCATCTTTGGGATCAAAAGTTATGCAACCTCATTCAATACAAGATGCAAGATTAAATAGAATTAATATTGAAGTTAAATCTTCATTTTTGAATAAATTAGGAACATTAATCACAAAAAAAAAAAATATTATTAATAACAAAATAATTACAGGTATTTCATCTACTGAAAATGACTCAAAAATTACATTACTGGGTGTTAAAGATAGACCAGGTATTGCTGCCTCAATCTTTAAGCCACTCTCTAAAAATTCAATTAACGTAGATATGGTAGTACAAAATATATCGTCTAATGGAAAAGAAACTGATCTTACTTTTACAATAAAGTCTTATGATCTAGCAAAAACAAAAAAAATTATTAAAAATAATAAATTTATTAGTTTTAAAAAAATGATTTTTGATACAAATGTTTCAAAAGTTTCTATTATTGGTGTTGGTATGGTCACTACCCCTGGTGTTACATTTAGAATGTTCCAAGCTCTGGCAAAGCAAAAAATTAATATACAAGTCATTTCAACATCAGAAATAAAAATTTCAGTTCTTATAAAAAAAAATAAAGTTACAAAAGCTATAAAAACTTTACACAAAGAATTTAACTTAAATAAATGACATCAGAAATAAGACCATTTAGAAAAATTTATAGAAAAAAAACAAAAGAGATAAATGTTGGAAAAGTTTATGTTGGAGGAAATAATCCAATTACTGTTCAGACAATGACCAATACATTGACTACAGACCATAAATCTACAATTGAGCAAATAAATAAAGTTACAGAAGTTGGTGCAGATATTGTAAGAGTTTCTTGTCCAGACGAAAATTCTACAAAGTCTTTAAAAACAATAATCAGAAATGTTGATGTACCTATTGTTGCAGATATTCATTTTCATTATAAAAGAGCAATTGAAGCTGCCGAGAATGGTGCACATTGTCTTAGAATTAATCCTGGTAATATAGGAGAAAAAAAGAGAATAGCAGAAGTTATATCTGCAGCTAAAAACAACAATTGTTCAATTAGAATTGGTGTTAACGCAGGTTCATTAGAAAAAGATATACTTGAAAAATATAGAGAACCTTGCCCAGAGGCTTTGGTTGAGAGCGCCCTAAGAAATATAAAAATAATTGAAGATATGGATTTTTCAAATTTTAAAATAAGTGTTAAATCCTCCGATGTTTTTTTGTCAATCGCAGCATATAGATTATTATCTGGCAAAACTAATTATCCATTGCATCTTGGAATAACAGAGGCTGGAAGTTATTTACCAGGAAGTATTAAATCATCAATAGGCTTTGGAAGTTTACTATTAGATGGTATTGGGGATACCGTCAGAGTTTCACTTTCTGATGATCCAGTTGAAGAAATCAAAGTTGGTAATGAAATTTTAAAGTCTTTAAATCTTAGAAACAGAGGAGTAAAGATAATTTCATGTCCTTCATGTGCTAGACAAGCCTTTCAAGTTATTGAAACAGTTAAAATATTAGAAGAAAAACTTTCTCACATAAAAGAGCCAATAACTTTATCAATTATAGGATGCGTCGTTAATGGGCCTGGAGAGGCTAAACAAACAGAAATCGGAATTACAGGAGGGGGTAAAAATAATCATATGTTGTATCTGAATGGAATAGACACTGAAAAAGTGACAACAAATGAAATGATTGATAAAATTGTGAGTTTGGTTGAGGAAAAAGTTGCTAATTTAAAAAATAAATAAAAATGCTTCCTCAAGAAAAAATCAAAAATTTAATTGATAGACATCTTAAGCTTGAGCAAGAACTCTCATCAGGTGTCATAGATAAAAATAAATATGCAGAAATATCAAAAGAGTACTCCGATTTAAATGAAATAATAAAACACGCTAAGGATTATTTAAATTTTGAAAAAGAAACCAAAGATTTAAATAATATAATAAATGACAAAAATTCAGATAGAGAGATAAAGGAATTTGCAAGTCTAGAACTTGCAAATTTAAAAAAGAATTTCATATTTAATGAAACAAAAATAAAATTATTTTTACTTCCCAAAGATCTTGCAGACTCAAAAAATGCTATTATAGAAATTAGAGCAGGTACTGGTGGTCTTGAAGCAAGTCTTTTTGCTTCTGATTTATATAAAATGTATGAAAAAATTTGCCAAAAGAAAAAATGGAATATGGAAATTATATCTATATCTAGAAGTGACGCTGGTGGTCTTAAAGAAGTAATTGCTTTAATCAAGGGGAAAAACATTTATTCTTCATTAAAATATGAAAGTGGAGTTCATCGCGTACAACGTGTTCCCGATACAGAAACTCAAGGGAGAGTTCATACCTCAGCCGCAACTGTAGCAGTGCTGCCAGAAGCTGAAGATTTGGATATAAAGTTAGATGAAAAAGATTTGAGAATTGATGTATTTAGGAGTAGCGGACCTGGCGGTCAAAGTGTTAATACAACAGACTCTGCGGTAAGAATAACCCATATGCCTACAGGCATCGTTGTTAGTCAACAGGATGAAAAATCACAAATTCGCAACAAGGAAAAAGGATTGAAAATTCTAAAGTCAAGAATTTATGATTTTGAAAGACAAAAAATTGATAAAGAAAGATCAGAAGATAGAAAAAGTAAAATAGGTACAGGTGATAGATCAGAAAGAATTAGAACTTATAATTTTCCACAAGGAAGAGTAACAGATCATCGAATCAATTTAACTTTGCATAAGTTAGAGGAATTTATGGAAGGTGAGATCTTTGATGAAATGATCGAAAATTTAATTCTTCAGGCTCAACAAGAAGAATTGAGCAAAATTAATTAATGAATTATTTACAAGCAATAAATTTTGGAACTAAAATTTTAAAGCATAATAGTTTTATTTCAAATAAATTAGATAGCGAGTTATTATTAGCAAAAGTACTTAATTCAACAAGAGAAGAAATATTAGTAAATTTAAACAAAAAAATTAAAAAAGAGAATTTTAAATATTATAAAAGTCTAATACAACGAAGGATAAGGAGAGAACCTATCGCACACATACTAAAAAAAAAAGATTTTTGGAAATCTAAATTTTATGTAGATAAAAATGTTTTAATTCCTAGACCTGAAACAGAACTGATTGTTGAGGAAGCATTAAAAATTTTTGAAGTTAAAAGCTCAAAAAGGTTGCTGGATATTGGAACTGGATCTGGTTGTGTAATCATATCTATATTGAAAGAAAGACCAAAGGCAAACGGAAAAGCAATCGATATATGTAAAAAAGCCCTTAAAATTGCAGAGTATAATGCAAAAATACATCACTTAGAAAATAAAATTAATTTCGTCAACATCGACATTGACAAATTTACAGATAGTAAATATGATTTAATTGTATCTAATCCACCATATATCAAAAGTTATGATTTAAAAAGATTAGATAGTGATGTAAATCTTTATGAACCGCATATAGCGCTTGATGCAGGTATTGACGGTTTTGAAAAGATAAGAAATTTAATAATAAAAAGTAAAAACTTGCTTAAGACAAACGGAAATTTAATTTTTGAAATTGGCAAAGGACAAGATAATTTTTCTAAATTTTTTTTAAAAATGAATGGATTTTATATAAATAGAATATCTCAAGATATAAATTCGATACCAAGGGTAGTAGTATCTACAAAGATATTATAATGAATAATTATCGTAATAACAGAAAAAATAGATTTAAATCTAGCAATGATAGAGGGTATAGAAAGAGACCTCTTAATGGACACAAAAACCAAAATGACTTCAATTCAGGCTCAGAGTTTAGACACAGAAATCCCGGAAGAAATAATCAAAATGCAGCAAAATTGATAGATAAGTATAATAATTTAGCAAGAGAAGCATTATCAACTGGCGATAAAATATTGTCGGAAAATTATCTTCAGCACGCAGATCATTTTTCCAGAGTTTTGGAATTGCAAGAAATCAAAAAAATTAACAATAACAATTTCGATAACATTGATAATGTAATTGAAAAAAATTTTGCAAAAGAGACAGAAAATATAAAATCAGATAGTAAAGACCAAATAGTAATTGATAACCAAAATAGTAAATCTGACTAATTTGCTTTTAATATTAAGTTCGATTTTAAAACATCTATTTTAATTTTAGAAACTTCAAAATTTTTTTCTTTCATCTCCTCTTAGGATTTTTCCAGAGGGAAGTTTAAGTTTTTGTGAGTTAACTTTTCTTCCATTTTCAATAACTTCGTAGTGAAGATGTGGTCCGGTAGATAAACCTGTAGATCCAACATACCCAATTACTTGTCCTTGTTTAACTCTTGTACCTTTTTTTATACCTCTTCCAAATTTTGACATATGAGCATACACGGTTTGATATTTACTATTATGTTTAATTTTAACACAATTGCCTCCACCCCCACACCAACCTGCTTTTGTTACCTTACCATCCCCTGAAGCCATAATAGGTGTACCAGTTGGTGCTGCAAAATCAGTTCCTGTATGCATTTTAGTATAACCTAAAATTGGATGTTTCCTTTTTCCATATGATGATGAGAGACGGGCTCCATTTATAGGCGTTTTCATTAAAGTTTTTTTAATACTTTTACCGTTTTCATCAAAGTAATCGATTTTATTTTTTTCATACTCAAATTTATAAAGTTGCAGGTCAGTATTTTGTAAATTTAAATTTGCAAAAATAATTTCACCAGTATCTACAATTTTTTTATTTTCATTCACAAATTCTTCGTAAATTATTTGGAAACTATCATTTTTCCATATATCCCTTTGAAAATCTACTTGGAAACCATACAATCGAGCAAACTCAATTATAATATTTGGTTTTATACCAAGATCCATTGCACTATTGTATAAACTATTAGTTATTAAAGTTTCTTTATAAACTAATTTTTTTTTCTAAAATTTTTTTTAATTTTCTCTGATAAAAATTTATTTTCTGTTTTAGATTTTCTAAATAAAACCTCATTTTTTTTGTCTGTTTCTATTATAAATTCTACAATTTTCTGTTCAGATAAATGATCAAATTTAAATATAAATTTTTGATTAATTTTCAAAATTTTTAATGATTTTTCATCAGCTATTGTACTCAACAAGACTGTTTTTTCTTCCTTACTTATATCTAATTTGTTTATGATAGTTTGATGAGTATCGCCTGATTTTGAGATATAAGATTTTTCAGTATACCTAGGATTTAGATTATTTGTTATTTCTTTAATTGTTTTTTGAAAATAAATATTATCAAGGCTAGATTTAATTTGTGTAGATTGATCGATTTTGTTTTGAGAATAAAATAAGCTTGCAAAGATCCCCAAAATTGACACAAAAATTATCCAAAAAAAAAATAGAGTATCCTTTATAAGTCTCTAATTTAAATATTTTCATTCTGTTGCGCCAAAAACCTTGAATTTACTAGCATTTTAAATACTTTTTAATTAATCTAATTTCTTGATTTATTAATATTATTATTTATAAGCGATCCACTCAACATTTAAAAAATGTTATTTATTGGGTTAAATCCTAATTAGCTATTATTATTGTATATATTTTAAGAAGAGAAGTGTGGACGGTTAAGGTTACCAAAATTTGTCGTACACACTTCATAATCACATAAATATTATTCTTAGTATTTATGTTGAAGCTAGTGTGCGCCGTTTTTAAACTTGAGAGTTTGATCATGGCTCAGAACGTACGCTGGCGGCACGCCTTATACATGCAAGTCGAACGAAGTAGCAATACTTAGTGGCAGACGGGTGAGTAACATGTAGGTATCTTCCCTTTGGTGAGGAATAACACGAGGAAACTTGTGCTAATACCTCATAAGTCTTTACGGAGAAAGCTTTATGCGCCGAAGGATGAGCCTGCACTTGATTAGTTTGTTGGTGGGGTAATGGCCTACCAAGACTTTGATCAATAGCTGATCTGAGAGGATGATCAGCCACATTGGGACTGAGACACGGCCCAAACTCCTACGGGAGGCAGCAGTAGGGAATATTGCACAATGGAGGAAACTCTGATGCAGCGATGCCGCGTGAGTGAAGAAGGCCTTTGGGTTGTAAAGCTCTTTCGTCGGGGAAGAAAATGACTGTACCCGAATAAGAAGGTCCGGCTAACTTCGTGCCAGCAGCCGCGGTAATACGAAGGGACCTAGCGTAGTTCGGAATTACTGGGCTTAAAGAGTTCGTAGGTGGTTAAAAAAGTTGGTGGTGAAATCCCAGAGCTTAACTCTGGAACTGCCATCAAAACTTTTTAGCTAGAGTATGATAGAGGAAAGCAGAATTTCTAGTGTAGAGGTGAAATTCGTAGATATTAGAAAGAATACCAATTGCGAAGGCAGCTTTCTGGATCATTACTGACACTGAGGAACGAAAGCATGGGTAGCGAAGAGGATTAGATACCCTCGTAGTCCATGCCGTAAACGATGTGTGTTAGACGTTGGAAATTTATTTTCAGTGTCGCAGCGAAAGCATTAAACACACCGCCTG
>CABZTP010000010.1:0-33574 GCA_902528735.1 uncultured Pelagibacteraceae bacterium | reverse complement strand
ATAATGTTTTTCAATTTGTTAAATTGTTCAGTATTTGAAACAAAAATTATGCTTGGAGTACAATCATTAAGAATATAATCATAGTCATTTTCTACATAAGTTGTGTAAGCTGGAACTGTTATCCCATCTGATAGCATAATAGATAAATCAGTGATAAACCATTCAGGTCTATTTTCAGAAATTAACAAACATCTATCTCCTTTTGATATTAAATTTCTTAATTCAGATGAAACTAAATTAATAAAATCAAATGTTTCTTGCCAAGAATAGTTTTTCTTTTTATGACCTAAAGTTGACAATAAAATTTTATCTTTATCAGTTTGTTCATTAAATTGATTAAAAAACAATTCAGTTAAATTATTAATTTGTTTTAAATTCATATATTTTTTGGTGGGCAAAGAGAGAATCGAACTCTCACAGTATTGCTACTATTGGATTTTGAGTCCAACGCGTCTACCAGTTCCGCCATTCGCCCATTTATTTTTAGTTTCATAGAATATAAATAATAGTATTAAAACACTATTTATATTAAAAGAAAATATGTTTAAGGAACTATTTGATAAAACAATTAAACTTGCAGGACATAGAAATTCAAAAAAAATTTTAGGATTTATATCTTTTGTTGAAAGTTTTGTATTTCCTATTCCTCCAGATGTTTTAATTATTCCAATGACTATAGCTGACAGACAAAAATGGATAAAGATAGCAGTTATTGCTACTACTGGATCAGTATTGGGAGCATGTTTGGGATATTTTATAGGTTATGTTTTTTTCAATGAAATTGGCGTTAAAATATTTGAACTTTATGGTGTTGATAATACCTCATTTTTAAAAGATAAAATTTCATCAGAAGGAGGAGTTTTTGCATGGGCAACCTTACTAGCTATTGCAGGTTTTACACCCATCCCCTTTAAACTACTCACAATTACTAGTGGCTTTGTTCAATTTAATTTTGTTTATTTTATAATTGTTTCCTTACTGACGAGGGGGTCTAGATTTTTTATCATAGCTTTTTTGGTTGGAAATTTTGGACCAGCAATGAAAACAATAATAGAGAAAAAGCTGCTCAAATTTTCAATTATATTTTCAATTGTATTGATAGTTTTTGCTTTTTTAATATATAAATTTTTACAAAACTTTATAGACTAGAATGAATTTTAATTTGAAAAGAAAAAATATTTATTTATTAATTTTTGTATACTCAATTTTTGCAATACTATCTGCGGTTTATATTGAGAAAGTTCTGGGATATTTGCCATGTAAATTATGTATTTACCAAAGAATTCCATTTTTAATATCAATCTTTATTTGTTTTTTAGGTTATCACTATTTTAAATCTGATAGAATTTTGATTGGTTTGATAGTTTTATTTGTATTGAATACCATGCTATCTGGTTACCATTTTGGAATAGAAAATGGTATTTTTGAAGAATATGCTGGTTGTACGAATACAAATATAAATATTACAAATAAAGAAAAAATTTTAGAAACTCTTGATATGGTTAAAAATTGTAAAAATGTAGAATTTACATTATTTGGTATTTCTTTAGCTGGTGTGAACTTTTTAACATCTTTACTAATCGTTTTAATTTCGTTAAGAGCTCTAATTTATGAAAAAAACTAACCAAAAAAAATTAGAAGAATTCATTAGAGTTGATCATGCAGGAGAGAGGGGGGCAATTAAAATCTATGAAGGTCAACTTTTAGCTCTTAAGACTTTTAAAAAAGACCCTGAATTATTGAAATTAGTTGAAGAGATGAGAGAACATGAACAGGAACATAGCGACTTCTTTGAGAGTGAAATTAAAGAAAGAAATATTAAACCAACAAAACTTTTACCACTTTGGGATCTTTTGGGTGTCAGTTTAGGATTTGGTAGTACAATTTTAGGGAAAAAGGCAGCTATGTTATGTACAGCATCAGTTGAAGAAGTGATTGATAAACACTATCAAAATCAAATTGATCATTTAGAGGATGATGAAAAGAAACTTAAAGAAAAAATTAAGAAATTTAGAGCTGATGAGTTAGAACATAAAGATATTGCTTATGAGCATGGAGCAACAAAAAAAGGGCTATATTCAATCATGGATAAAATTATTAAAACTGGATCAAAAATAGCTATAAATATTTCGGAAAAGATTTAACTAGGATCTAATTCCACATCCCAATATAAATAATCCATCCAGCTACTGTGAAGAAAGTTAGGAGGGAAATTCTTTCCATTTTTATGAAGATCCTCAGTAGTTGGTTGAAAAGGCCATTGATTTAATTTCATACCAGAGTTTTTTAACAATCTTCCCCCTTTTTTTACATTACATGCAGAGCATGCAGTAACAACATTTTCCCAATCAGTTCTTCCTCCTTTTGATCTAGGAAGAAGATGATCAAAAGTTAATTCATCATTGCTTCCACAATACTGACAACTAAATTTATCTCTCAAAAAAACATTAAATCTTGTAAAATTTGGATTCGAACGAGGTTTAATAAAAGACTTCAAAGCTATAACACTTGGTAACTGCATTGAGAAGGAAGGGCTTCTTATTTCTCTATCATAATGACTTACAATTGAAACTCTATCTAAAAAAACTGATTTGATTGCATCTTGCCAAGACCATAATGAAAGAGGATAATAACTCAATGGTCTGTAATCTGCATTTAGAACTAAAGCTGGACATTTTTCTAAAGAAAGCTTTTCACTAATCATTGAAGTCATAATTATTCATTATATTATATAAAAAATTAATCAATGTAACAAAAAAATAAATAATTTTATAAGTTAAAATTACCTTTAATAAATTTTAATGCACTGCTAGATGCTTCTACTGGTATATGATGGTCGCAGTCCTTGATCATTAAAGTTTCCAGTTTTATCTCATTTCGTAAAAAAAAATCTTTTGCATCTAGTAAATTAGATGGTTGAACTATCTCATCTTGTTCGCCATGTATTAACAAAGTTTTTGGTTTTGATACTATTCTAGAACTAAGATTGTCTTTATCTATAATTTTTCCGGAAAAACCAACTACACAATTAAAAGGTTCTTTAGATGTTAAGCCTAAATTTATTGACATCATGCAGCCTTGACTAAATCCAGATAAACATATGTTAGAATTTTTTAAATTGTATTCTTTTTTAACTTCTTCAATATAGCTTGTTAATATACTCTCTGCCCT
Organism: uncultured Pelagibacteraceae bacterium; assembly: GCA_902528735.1. Classification (GTDB taxonomy): domain Bacteria; phylum Pseudomonadota; class Alphaproteobacteria; order Pelagibacterales; family Pelagibacteraceae; genus Pelagibacter. The sequence goes on along the minus strand of CABZTP010000010.1, from coordinate 30,403 downwards.
AGTTACTTCATTTAAGATATAGCTTTTATCATTTGTCTCAAGATCAAACCATTGATAACCAATAGGATTAATTTTACATTTCTCATGTCCATTTGGACATAAAAATACAGTGTTAGTTAGAAATCTTTTCCAATTTAAAGTTAACATACTTATGTCTTTACCATCTCCACCATATCCGTGAAGTAAGATTACTGCATTTTTGATTTCATTCTTATTTTCAGGATTTATAATTGTTGATTCAAGGCAAAATGTCATAGTAAATTAATTATGTTTTTTTATTTCAAAAAAAAACTAAAATCAAAACATGATTTCAGAAATATTTGTGAAAATTGCAGCAATAGTTTTACTGGCTGCTGTTGCAGTTGTACTTATTCTAGGTATCGGAACTCTTTTTAGAGGGGATAAAGATAAAAAATCCTCAAATAAATTAATGCAATTAAGAGTTTTATTACAATTTATTGCTATAATTGTATTAGTGTCTTTAGCTTACTTTTATAAGAACTAATTTAATTCTTTTAACCAATTTAGAAATTCACTGCTATTAAAATCGATTGATCCAACTATTCTTGCAAACTCATATCCCTCTTTATCGATAAATATAGTTGTAGGTAAACCTCTAAGTTTTAAGTTTTTTGCAATTACTGCGCCATCTCCTGTGTATACCTTTAACTTATCAATATTTAATTCTTCAAAAAATTTTTTTGAGGTTCTTAAGTTTTCTCCACCAATATTTATTGGAATTATCCTAATTTTGTTTTTATTGTTATTTGATTGGAGATTGTTTAAAGATGGCATTTCATCTCTGCAAGGTGCACACCAAGTTGCCCAAAAATTCAAAATTATTAATTCAGATTTAAAGTCTTGAATATTAACTTTGTTTTCAGCCTCATTTAAAATGTCGAATAACTTAATTTTTTGTTTTTCCTCATAAATTATTAGATTTTTTATATTGGGTGCCTCTATTGAATATGAAGAACTAAGTGATAAGAAGTAAATAAATATTATTTTAAAGGATAAATATATAAATTTCATAAAAGTAATAAATAATTAACATGAGAAAAAATAAAAACAATAAACCAATTTGGGGTACAAGGATAAAAAAAAATGCCTCCACATTATTCAAAAAAGTTGGAGGGTCTTTGCCTATAGATAAAATATTATTTAAAGAAGATATAGAAGGATCGATTGCACATGTTGAAATGTTATATAAGCAAAAAATTATTAATTTTAGGATAAAAGATAAAATTATATGGGGATTAAAGAGAGTAAATAATGAAATAATTAAGAAAAAGTTCAAATTCAATTATGATTTGGAAGATATACATATGAATATTGAGAGTAGATTGTTTGAACTTATTGGAGAAGATGCTGGGTATATCCATACGGCTAGATCCAGAAATGACCAAGTTATAACCGACTTAAAATTATGGTTAAAAAAAGCTACAAGTAAAATTATTATTTTATTAGATAGCACTAATTCAAATATACTAAAACTAGCAACAAAAAATGTCATGACAATTATGCCTGGTTTCACACATTTAAAAAATGCACAGCCAATTTCTTTAGCACATTACCTTTTGGCATACGTGGAAATGTTTAAGAGAGATAAAAAAAAATTTAAAAACAATTTGGAATTTTTAGATGAAAACCCATTGGGTGTTGGCGCTTTAACAGGAACTTCTTTCAAAATTGATAGAAATTATACTACTAGAAAACTAAAATTCAAAAAACCCACTAATAACTCTGTTGATACTGTATCTGATAGAGATTTTGTTTTAGATTTTTTACATTCTTCTTTAGTTTGCTCTTTACATATCTCTAGAATTGCTGAAGAGTTAATAATTTGGAATTCAGATGCTTTTAATCTGATAACTCTTAATGATAAGTTGGTTACTGGTTCTTCAATAATGCCTCAAAAGAAAAATCCTGACCCTTTAGAATATTTGAGAGGCAAAACTGGAACTTTCATAGGTAATATTAATTCAATGATTTCAATTATAAAAGGATTACCATTATCTTATTTCAAGGATTTACAGGACGATAAAGAATTAGTTTTTAAATCTAATGATCAATTAAAAATATCCCTGTCGTTATTAAACGACGTTATAAAAAATATAGTATTTAATAAAAAAAAAATGTTATCACTTGCAGGTATTGGATTTACAACAGCCACGGACTTGACAGATTATATGGTTAGAGAACTACAGTATCCCTTTAGAAAAGCTTATTTACAAACTGCAAAAATTATAAATTTTGCTGAAAAAAAGAATAAAAAACTTCATGAATTGGAACTAAAAGAATTGAAGAAGATTGAACCAAAACTAACAGCTGATGTTTATAAAATTTTAGATTTGTATAGTTCTATTAATTCAAAAAAATCTTATGGTGGAACTTCTTTTGAGAATGTTAAGAAAATGATAAAAAAAGCTAAGATAAAAAATGATTAAAAAAATCATTATTATTATAATTTGTCTGTATTTTGTGGTTGCATGTGGACGTAAAGGTGATCCAGAGTATAAAGCAGCAAATGATGCAAAAATTGAAAGTATAATATGCAATATATAAATAATAAGTTTTACATAGAAAAAAAAAGTGTAAAAAGTTTAGCAGAAAAATTTAATACACCATTATATTGCTATTCTTTCAAAAATTTGAAAACAAATATACAGAATTTTAAAAAAACATTTAAGTCAATCTCGCCTCTAATTTGTTTTTCTGTGAAATCTAATTCTAATGTTTATTTATTAAAGGAAATAAAAAAACTTGGGTTAGGAGCTGATGTGGTATCTAAGGGTGAGTTATTTGCTTCTCTTAAAGCAGGTATCAATAAAAATAAAATTGTTTTCTCAGGAGTTGGTAAAACAGAGGAAGAAATTGAATACGCCATAAGAAAAAACATTTTATTAATAAATACAGAGTCTTTAAGTGAAGTATTAAAAATAGAAGAAATCGCAAAAAAAGAAAACAAATTAGTAAATATAGGTTTGAGATTAAATCCAGATACAGATGCTAAAACATTAAAGCAAATTTCAACTGGAAAGAGTGAAAATAAATTTGGTGTTGATGAAAAAACTTTTATTAAAATAATAAATTTGATGAAGAAATCAAAATTTATAAGAATTAAATGTTTAAGTGTTCACATCGGTAGTCAAATTTTGAACCATAAACCTTATGAAAAAATGTTAGGGGTACTCGATAAATTACTCAAAAGACTTAAATATAAATTCGATATTATTGATCTAGGTGGCGGCATGGGAATTAATTATGAAAAAAATAATAGAAAATTGAATTATAACGAGTATAAAAAATGCATAATTAAATTTCGAAGAAAACATAATTGTAAAATAATCTTTGAACCTGGAAGGTCAATAATTGGCAATGTTGGTATAATTGTAACTAAGGTTATTTATTTAAAGCACAACAAATCAAAAACTTTTGTGATCCTAGATGCGGCAATGAACGACTTAATAAGACCCGCATTATATAATGCAAAACATAGAATAATTCCTTCTATAAAAAATAACTCAAGGTCAAAAAAAGTTTTGGAATTCGTTGGTCCAATTTGTGAAACAACAGATAAGTTTTTAACAGAAAAAAAATATCAAAATATAAAAGAAAATGACATCATGATAGTATGTGATACTGGCGCATATGGTTTCTCTTTATCTTCAAATTATAATTTACGAGTAAAGCCTGCAGAAGTTTTGGTAAAGGGTAATAAATTACAAATTATTAGAAAAAGACAAAAAATAGTAGATATAATCTAAATCTGATTTTAAAAATGAGAGATATCATATTTAAAAGTATATTTTTTTTTGGAGCATTATTTATCTGTATTTTATTTCTTCCTTCATTACTAATGCCAAAAAAAATAGTTCTTTTTGGAGGTAAACTTTTGGGATATTGGTCTTCGATATGCTTGAAAGCTTTTTACTCTACAAAAATTGTAATCAAAGGAAAAGAAAATATAATTATGGATACCAATTTTTTTATTGCATGTTCTCATCAATCAATGTTTGAAACTTTTTATTTACAAACTGTATTTAATTCACCAATTTTCATACTAAAAAGAGAACTTTTAAATATTCCTATATTTGGTTGGTATTTAAAGAAGATAGACTCCATCTCAATAAGTAGAAATAAAGTTACAAAAGATAACCTTAATTTCATTGAAAAAATAAAACTAATCATGAAAAAAACCAAGAGACCAGTAATAATTTTTCCTCAAGCAACACGTGTAGCACCAAATGAAATTGTACCATTTAAAAAAGGAGTTGGTAGAATATACAAAGAGTTAAATATTAAATGTCAACCTGTTGCAATAGACTCAGGAAAGGTTTGGCCAAAATCAGGTGATATGAAACCTAATCAAACAATTACTATTTCTATTTTAAAACCTATAAAAACTGGAATTGAAGAAAAAGAATTTGTTAGTTTACTAGAAAAAGAAATTTACTATGAACTTGGTCTTGCCAATTAGCCTTTCATAGGCATAACGACATAAATACTATCAAAGTCAGCTGGATCTTTTATTAAAGCAGGAGAACCTGAATCTTTTAAGTATATTTCAATATTTTGCCCATTTAATTGTGAAGCTATATCTATTAAATATCTCGAATTAAAACTTATATCTAGTTCAGAGTCAAATTTAACTGATAAAGTTTCTTTTCCATCACCACTGTTAGTATTATTAACAGATAGATCCAAATTATCTTTTGCTAGATTAAATTTCACACCATCTTTTTTATCTAAAGAGACCGACGCAACTCTATCTACAGAATTCAAAAAAGCTTTTAAATCAACTTCCAATTTTTTTTGATTTTCCCTTGGAACAACTTGAATATAATTAGGGAATTTACCATCAATTAATTTTGAAATTAAAATACTATTATTTAGTTCAAATTTAATTTTAGACTTAATATTTGAAATTTTAACTCCACCGTCATAATCCTCTAAAATTGAACATAGTTGGAAGATGGTTTTTTTTGGAAGTATAATTGGTTCAAATTCAATTTTATCTTTTAATCTTACCTTTGAAATTGACATACGATGACTATCTGTTGCCGCTGCAGTTAAAAAATTTTTCTCCTCTATTTGTGTTTGATGGAAAAAAATCCCACTTAAGTAATGTCTAGTTTCATCGTTGGAAATAGAAAATTTACATTTATTCAAAAGTTTTAACAAATCTTTTGAGTTCATTGAAAATTGATTTTGGTTAAAATCCTCATTGGTAATAGGAAATTCGGATGCACTAATTGAATTTAGATTGAATAACGACTTATCCGATTCTAGCTGTAATTTATTTTCACTCGTATTCACAAAATTTATTTGACTACCAGAGGGTATTTTTCTAACAATATCAAACATAATTGAAGATGAGGTTGTGGTTTTACCCTCTTCAAAAATTTTTATATTTGATATTTCATTTACAAAAATTAAATCCAAATCTGTTGCTGTAATTTTTAACTTTGAGTTAGCCGCTTCTATTAAAACATTTGATAGAATTGGCAAAGTGCTTCTTTTTTCTATTACTCCTTGACAGTATCCTAGAGACTTTTGTAAATCTTGTTGATTGACACTAAATTTCATTCTCTTGTTTATATAAAATTTTATTTTTTAGGCTATCAATACTTAAATTTAATTCATTATCGACTTTTTTAAGTTTTTCTATTGTTTTAACCGAATGAATTACAGTGGTATGGTCTCTATTCGCAAAATATCTACCAATCTCTGGTAGTGATTTAGATGTAAGCATTTTTGATAAATAAATAGCTGTTTGTCTAGGTCTTACAAGGTATCTTGATCTTCTTGGTGACAGCATTTCATTTTTACTAATCTTAAAGTACTTACAGACTATTGTTTGAATATTATCTATATCAACTTTGTTTTCAGTTAAGCACAACAAATCTTTCAATATAACTTTTACCTCTGACATAGAAGGTGTTTTTCCATAAATTCTTGAGAAAGATACTATTCTGTTAAAAGCTCCTACTAACTCTCTTATACTTGCATTAACTTCTGTGCTTATAAATTTTATAACTTCTTCATTAATTTTAATATTATTAGGATCATGCATCTTTAGGTCATCATTTTTTGATTTTACAATTTTATATCTTAAATCGTAATCTGAGTTTTGAATGTCCACAACTAAACCACCTGAAAATCTAGACTTTATTCTCTCTTGTATCCTGGTTAGCTTATTTGGTGGCCTGTCTGCTGATACAATAACTTGAGATCCTTTCTCTAACAAAACATTAAAGGTATGGAAAAATTCTTCTTGCATAGCCTCTTTACCGTTCATAAACTGAATATCATCAATGAGAAATATGTCTGTATTTCTAAAATACTCCTTAAACTTAACCATATCATTAGATTTTATAGATTTAACAAATTGATACATAAATCTTTCAGCAGAAAGAAACATAACTTTATTTTTATCTTTCAAACTTAAACCAATTGCATTTAGCAAATGTGTTTTACCCATACCAACACCACCATACACATAGAAAGGATTATAATATGCTATTTGCTCAGAGACTTTCTTTGCAGCTTCAAAAGCTAATTTATTACTTTTACCAAGCAAAAAATTCTCAAAATTTTTATTTGGATCAATTCGATTATATTGAAGATAAGAATCTTTAATAAAAGATACTTTTTCATTATTAACTAAGGTTTTATCTTCAATGACTTCAATATTTTTTGCATTGTTATTATCACTAATTATAAATTCTATTCTTGAAATATCTTTTTTTAAATGATTTTATTATCTTTAGAATTTGATCCAGATATCTTGAAGTTATCCAGTCTCTGATAAACCTTGTCGAGACAGATATTAATACATAATTATTTAATTCATCAACTAAGTCAATTTTTTTAAGCCAGCTATCATAGATATCAGTTCCAAACTTTATTTTCATCTCATTCTGGACTGATTTCCAATCTATTTTTTTAATATTATCCGATTTTGTATTGCTGAGATTATTTTTCATGGATGTCCGTTAAACTCCTAATCGCCAGTCAATGCAATAAATATATTTTAAATTAAGAAAAAAAATAAAATTTCTAATTGTATAAATTTATAATTGAATTATTTTTGAAGAGAGTTTCTTGTGACCAAAAGTAGTAATCTTTAATTTACTTTTCACTTAATTTTAAAAAAATTACTTATATACTTGTGATTATTTCTCTTTAAAAAAAAAAAATAATCTTAATAGTTGTATAATTAGTAGATAAACCAAAAGTTGTTAAAGTGCGTTAATTTTTTTTGTTATTCTAGATATATTTCTTGACGCGTTTTGTTTTTTTATGATCCCAGACTTTGAAATTTTCATTAATTCAGAGTTAAGCTTTGGTAAAAAAGCTAAAGCTTCCTTTTTATCTTTCTTATCAAGAATTAAGTTCATCTTTTTGATTGCAGATCTAAACCTACTTTTTCTTGACTTATTTACATCTGTTTGACGTGATATACGTCTAATACGTTTAATAGATGATTTAGTATTTGCCATAAGCGCGACTATATATATCGAGAAATATACATGGTCAACAGAATAATTTTTTATTTTTGGCAAATATTACAAAAAAAAGTCGATCTATTGGTAATAAATTTTTTTTTAATCATCCCTTTGCATCCTGGGGAAAGACAATTTTCATTTTCTCTGTTATACACTTTAAAACTATTTTGAAAAGATCCGTTTTTACCTCTTATATTTTTAAAATCTCTGATGCTAGAGCCTCCTTTCCTTATTGCTAAACTTAATATAGCTCTTGAATAATTAATAATATTAATAAAATCTTTTGTGCTTAAGTATTTTGCTTTTTTTTTTGGATTAATTTTACATTTAAATAAAATTTCACTAGCGTAAATATTTCCTAATCCCGATACAAACTTTTGATCTAGAAGAAAATTTTTTATATTTTTTTCCTTTTTATACAAATATTTTTTTATGTATTTAATGTCAAATTTTGAAGAAAAAGGTTCTGGACCATAGTTACTTACAAAATTTTCTAATTTATTTTTATTCTCTAATAATTTAAAATAACCAAATCTTCTAGGGTCGTTATAAATAATTTTTATTTTATCAAATTCAAAAAAAACGTGATTATGTTTTTTTGGTAAATAAGGACTATGATAAAAACTTGCATTTGTTTTCTGATTTAAACTATTTTTTCTTAGAAGATGAATGGTTCCAGACATTCCAAGGTGAATTAGGCAAAATGAATTATCTTCTAAAACCAGTATAATATACTTCGAAAACCTTTTTACTCTTTTAACAATTTTTTTTTGAAGTCTTCTTTCAAAACTTTTATGAATTTTAATCCTTAAATTGCTATTTTTAACACTTACTTTTTTAATTTTTTTTCCTGTTATTGTTCTGCTTAGTGACTCTTTAACAACTTCTACTTCTGGCAATTCTGGCATTTATTACTATATTAATTATTATTATTTATTTTATGCAACAATATCTTCAAAATAAAAAAGGTCTAGTTCAAGGTGTATTTGACAAAGTTTATGACAAATACGATATCATGAACGATCTAATGTCACTTGGAGTTCATAGAGTCTGGAAAAAAAATTTAATAAATTGGATGAGCCCGGGAAAAAACAAAATTCTAGCTGATGTTGCATGTGGAACTGGTGATGTAGCAAAACTTTACATGGATAATAGCCTAAACAAGAATACAGAGTTATTTTGTATTGATCCAAATGAAGGAATGATGAAAAAAGGAAAAAAAAGGTTATCAAATTATAAAAATATCAAATGGATAAAAGGATCTGCAGAAAAACTCCCATTAAAATCTAATTTATGTGATTATTACACAATCAGTTTTGGTTTAAGAAATACAAAAAACATAGAGAAATCCTTAAGCGAAGCTTATAGAGTTTTAAAACCAGGTGGAAGATTTTTTTGTTTAGAATTTTCTAAAATTCAAAATTTAAATTTAAATATAGTGTATAAAAGATACTCTAAATTAATTCCAATAGTTGGAAAGTTTGTAGTTGGTGAAAAAGAACCATATGAATATTTAATCAAAAGTATCCAAGAATTTGTTAATCAAGAAGAGTTGAAAGATTTGATGGAAAAAAACAATTTCATTAAATGTGAATACAGAAACTTTTCTGGTGGAATAGTCGCAATTCACTCAGGTTGGAAAATATGATTAAAAAATTATATACGCTTTTCAAACTTGGAAGAAAATTGGCAAAATCTGATGCATTAAATATATTTACAAAGTTTCACAATCCACCGATCGGAATAAAAATTTTATTTTATTTATTATCATTTTCATTTTCAAAAAAGAATAATTCTTTTGTAAATGAAACAGAAGGTGAAAGACTATCATCCTCTTTACAATCAATGGGAACAACGTTTATAAAATTAGGTCAATTTTTAGCTACCCGACCAGATATAATTGGAGATAAATTATCAAGACAATTAGAAAGTTTACAAGATCGTTTACCACCATTCGAATTATCAAGAGCTAAAGAAATAATTAGAAAAGATTTGGGAGATGATAATTTTAATTTAATAATTAATTTTTCTGAGCCTGTTGCCGCTGCATCAATCGCTCAAGTGCATAAAGCACAAATAAATGATAGTGGAACAATTAAAGATGTAGCCATAAAAATTTTACGACCAAATATAAAAAAAATATTCAACGAAGAAATTGATGCTTTGATGCTTTTTGCGTTTTTGACAGAGTCGATTGTCAAAAAAACTAAAAGACTTAAATTAGTTGAGGTTGTTTATTTGCTAAAAGAAATAACCAACCTTGAAATGGACTTAAGATTTGAAGCTGCTGCGGCTAATGAATATTCAGAAAATACCAAAAATGACGCTGGTTTTCAAGTTCCTAAAATTTATTGGAATTTCACAAGTGAAAACGTAATGACTTTAGACTGGGTTGAGGGTGTTTCTATAAGAGAAACGGAAGATTTGGAAAAAAGAAATATAGATACAAAAAAAATTGCATCAGATATTATTCAACATTTTTTAAGACATGCTGTAAGAGATGGTTTTTTTCATGCAGATATGCATCAAGGTAATATTTTTATCAATAACAGTGGCCAAATAGTACCTATCGACTTTGGCATAATGGGAAGACTTGATGATTTGAGCAAAAAATTTTTAGCTGAGATTTTATATGGATTTATAAAAAGAGATTATAAAAAAGTAGCTGAAGTTCATTTAGCGGCAGGATTAGTTCCAAAAGAAGTGCCAGTTTACGATCTTGCACAAGCACTAAGATCAATTGGTGAACCAATATTTGGTCAGTCAATTAAAGATATATCTGGTGGTAAATTACTCAAACAACTTTTTGATGTGACCGAAAAATTTAATATGCAAACCCAACCTCAACTACTAATGCTACAAAAAACTATGGTAGTGGTAGAGGGAGTTGCAAGAAGATTAAATCCTGAAACAAACATTTGGGAAACCTCAAGACCTGTTTTAGAAAAATGGCTTAAAGAAACAAAAGATCCAATTACAACATTAAGTGAAACTATTAAAAATTCTTCAGAAGTTATAAAAAGATTGCCAGAAATGCCTCAAATAATGGATAAAGCAAATCAAGCTTTAACATTTCTTGCAAGTGGACAAATTCCACAAAATACAAACACTTACAATGATCTAAATACAAAAAAATCTGAAATGGTAGCTTTCAGAAATCAATCTATCATTGGTTTATTATTACTTGTAATTTTAGGTTTAGTAGTATTTTAATCTCGACGATGAATTATTTTAATAACAAAAATATACTATTGATTATATGTGGCGGTATATCAGCTTATAAAAGTCTTGAGATAATAAGATTACTTAAAAAAAGTGGTTCTCAAGTTAAAACTATATTAACAAAAAGTGCAAAAGAATTTGTAACTCCTTTATCTATTTCATCTCTTTCTCAGGAAAAAGTTTATGATGATATATTTAGTGCAGACAATGAAGCTGAGATGGACCATATATCTTTATCAAGATGGGCTGATGCAATATTGGTTGCACCTATTACAGCTAATACTATATCTAAAGTTGCATCAGGCAATGCAGAAGATTTGGCATCTACAGTTTTATTAGCCTCGAACAAACAAATATTTTTGGCACCAGCAATGAATGTAAGAATGTGGGAACACCCATCTACTAAAGAAAACATTATGAAGTTAAAAAACTTTGGATACAAATTTATTGGACCAGAAATAGGGGATATGGCATGTGGTGAATATGGTGAAGGAAAAATGACTGAACCAAATGAAATAAAAAATACGCTTAATAATTATTTTTCTAACATTGAGAAAAATAGAAAATTTAAAGCTTTGGTTACAGCAGGACCGACCAATGAATATATTGATCCTGTAAGATTTATTACAAATAAATCCAGTGGTAAACAAGGATATGAAATCGCCAAATGTCTAAGAGATAATGGATTTGATACTACTCTTATTTCTGGAACAACAAATATTAAAACTTTAGATGGAGTGAATTTTGTAAGCGTTGAAACAGCAGAAGAAATGTTTAAAGAAACCCTAAATAATTTACCAGCAGATGTAGCTATTTTTTCAGCAGCTGTATCCGATTTTAGAGTGAAAAATTATAATGACACAAAGATAAAAAAAAGTGAAAAATTAAATTTAGAGCTAGAAAAAAATATAGATATCTTAAATCATATATCTAATCATAATTCATTAAGACCAAAAATAACTATTGGTTTTGCAGCAGAAACAAATGATATAAAAAAAAATGCAAGAATGAAACTAGATGAAAAAATTGCGACTGGATTGTTGCTAATGATATTTCAGATCAAACAATCGGATTTGGGTCAGATTTAAATAAAATTTCTATATTTTATAAAGATAAACCTGAAGAAAATTTTCATAAAATGAAAAAATCATTAGTTGCGGAAGAAATAGTCAAAAGAGTAATTCAACAGATTAATTAACTTAATGATAAAAGTCTTAATTAAAAAATTAGACGAAAAAGTAAAACTCCCAGAGTATAAAACAACAGGCTCATCAGGATTAGACTTAACTGCGTTCATTGAAGAAAAGATAGTAATCAAACCTGGTGGAAATGCATTAGTTCCAACAGGTATATCTATTGCAATTCCCGAAGATACTGAAGTTCAAGTAAGACCCAGATCAGGTTTGGCAGCTAAGAATAGTATAAGTGTATTAAATACTCCAGGAACAATCGATAGTGATTACAGAGGCGAAATAAAGGTAATTTTATTTAATCATGGAGATAAGGATTTTATAGTAAATAATGATGATAGGATTGCCCAAATGATATTAATGCCAATTTTAAAGGTAGATTTTGAAACTGTGGAAACTTTGCCTGAAACAATTAGAGGGTCAGGTGGATTTGGATCAACAGGCAAGTGAAAAAATTCTTGTCAAAAAAAAAGATCGAAAGATATTCTAGACAAATAATACTTAAAGATATTGGTATCTTAGGACAAGAAAAAATAATTAAAACTAAAGTTTTAATTATAGGAATTGGTGGATTGGGGAGCCCAGTTGCAGATTTATTAGCCAGATGTGGTGTAGGATATATAGGAGCTATTGACCATGATAAAGTACATATTTCAAATCTGCAAAGACAAATTTTATACACATCTAAAGATATAGGAAAATTTAAAGTTGATATCTTTAAAAGAAGAATAAAGTTAATTAATAACGATGTTAAAGTTAAAATTTTTAAAGAAAAGGCATCTGAAAATAATTTAGATAAAATTATAAAAAATTACGATATAATAGTTGACGGGACAGATAATTTTAAAGCTAAGTTTTTAATTAATAAATTTTCATTAAAATATAAAAAAAAGTTAATAGTTGGTGCTATAAGTAAGTTTGATGGACATATTTTTTCATTTGATTTTGGTAATAAATCAAGTCCATGTTTAAAATGTTTTTATCAATCAGAACCTTCTGATGAAATCTTAAATTGTGAAAGTGAAGGAATACTAGGCACAACATCTAACATAATTGGTAGTATGCAAGCAAATGAAGTTTTAAAGAATATAATTTCATCAGACCGAAGCCTTCATTCATCAATTCTAATTGTTAATTTAAAAAAACTTGCATTTAGAAAAATAAAGTTTACAAAAAAAAATAATTGTTTATGCAATTAATTATTAAAATTTTAATTATATTAATATTTACCTCAAGTGCCTTCTCTGAGAATAAAGAGAAATTCTTAATGCTTAAAAATGAAAAGGTAAACGTAAGATATGGCCCAAGCTTTGATTATCCTATAAAATACATTTATAAAAAAATATATTTGCCTATTAAAGTGATAGATAAAAAAGAAAATTTTAGAAGAATAATTGATCATAAAAAGAATAGTGGCTGGATCCACATATCTCAACTAAAACAATCAAAATCATTTATTACAATTTCACATAAAATAATTTTCAAAAAACCAACAAAATTCTCTAAACCGGTGGCAAAATTGGATACTGGAAGATTATTATTGGTAAAAAAATGTGAGAGAAGTTGGTGCTATGTTGAAACAGGAGTTTTCAAAGGTTGGATTGAAAATGAAAGTGTTTGGGGCAAAATCAATTGACCTTTAAATATATTACTATTTTTGTTGAGCACAAACGTCTTTAATTACTGGAGTATTTGCACAATCACCGCATTTTGTTTTTTGAACAATACATCCATCATCAAGGACTTCTACATCAACTACCTTATCACACTTCGAACAAATCGATGAGATAGTTAAACCACATTTTTTACAATTATAATTTTCTATTAGCATTATTTGAGATTAGATATCAAAAAAATAAATTCAAGTAATTTCCCTGCGAATAATTATTATTTACTTATTTTTTTTGCGAATAATTATTATTATTACAAATTATCCCTATAAAAAAAATTCATATATTTTATTGATAATGATTATTATTTACTTTGATACAGTTAAATATTTTAACAAATCAAAAAAGTTACAAGTTTTAATTCAAAAAAAATATAGGCTTTGTTTATTCGAACAAAAACATATAGCCGTAAGCAAAAAGGATCGCTGGAATAGCACTATATAAAGTTGCTACAATTGCAGCTTTAGGTGCTAGTGCAATAGCAGGAAATAGTGCATCACCATCATTAGATATAGCATTACCTATTTCAGCTGATAGTGGGATGGAACCGCTTAGGTAAAAAGTTGTAACAATAATTTGTGGTCCACATCCAGGTAAAAACCCAAACAATATAGCGATTAAAGGAACAACAGGTAACCATACTTCAAAAAATGCCTTTAGATCATATTCAGTAAAATAGATGAAAATTTCAAAAGTTAAAAAACCGCAAATAACCCAGGTAGTAACAAAGTTTGTTGTATCAACAACTCTCGACAAAACATTTCTATTTCTGTCGGTGGAACATTGAAAATCACTCAACGGATTGAGTGACCACATAAATATACACATAATAGCACCTAATGCTCCGATTGTATGAACTATACTTAAGTTGCCAGGAATATTTAGTATTTGATCAATATCAACTTGGAATGCTAAAAATAAACCTATAACAAAACCGGGTAAAAAAATAATTGTCCAAAAGAAATTGAATTTAGAAACAAACGTGGTGGAAATCTTTTCGAATTCTATTTTTAATTTTGAATTACCTTGAAGATAGTTTTCATTATGAATTTTATCAACAATATATCCAGAAATTGATCCGGCTGTAGCTCCTAATGCAAATATCAATAAACCAGTTATAGGTTCAATCGCAAGAAGTAAAAAACGCTGCATCACCCATTGTAGCTGTTAAGACAGCTACTAAAGATCCAAAACTAATTCTTCCTTGAATGTATTGAGTTACAACAACAATTGCTCCCCCACAACCTGGCAATGCACCCAATAAAGATGAAATTGCTACGTGATATTTTTTGGTTTTATTTAAAATATATGAGATATTAAACTTTGTGAGTGAATCCAATCCTATAAAAATGAATAAAGTAAAACCTACGAAAACTGATACTTGGAGGTAAGCGTCGACTAACGAACTTCTTATCATTTCACCAAAGCTGTTAGTTTGAAAAGCCATTGCCAAAATAGCAATTCCTAAGAAACTCTTCTTTAATAATCTTCCTTCATTTGCAACTAAAATTGTTTTTTTTTCTAATACAGCGGCAATGAATGCGTTCATAGAGATTTAATTTATATCACTGAGTTTGCTTATTACTTTTTAAATGGACTTTCTAGTACGCAAGCAACTAAGTGGACTCTGGCTTGCTCACCTCCGTTGAAAAAGTTGTGATATTTTGTGTTATTTGTAATCCAAACATGTCCATCTGCTGGAAGATGTTTAGCCACATTTTCAATAACCATTGAACAACCCGCATTAGTTACTATTGGTATGTGCAATCTGCACTCGGGATCTTTATGCCAGCTTAACGTTGATCTTGGTTCTTTTAACAACAGTCTTACTCTTCCAAGTTTGAATTTGTTATTCAAAGTTTCATAAACTTCTTTGAAGTAAGTTTTTTCAAATTCTGGTACTAGTTTTGTGTATTGAGACTCATCTATATCAATATCTCTTGAAACTTCTTTGCCTGTCTCATCTGCAATCGTCCAATATTTACCTCTTATGTTATTTCCTTTAATAGACTCTTCGTTGTTAGGGATTTGGTTTAAAGGTATTGCACCAAAATGGGTAACACCTGGAGAATTAAATTTTTTTTTCTCCAATATACTTTCTAAATCAATTCTTAGTCTTGAGATATCAAATTTAAGTTCTGGGACTTTATAAAAATCTTCAAATGATAATTCTGCCATTTTTCCGCTTCCTTTAAAATTAGTTTAATCTTAAATCAAATCTATCGGCATTCATAACTTTGACCCATGCTGATACAAAATCATTAATAAACTTGTCTGATGAGTCTTTACAAGCATAAACTTCGGCCAAAGCTCTTAGTTGAGAATTTGAGCCAAAAATAAGATCAATTCTAGAGCCTTTCCATTTAGTTTTTTTGGATTTTCTGTCTTTTCCAACAAAATATTGTTCAGATTTATCAGTTTCTTTCCATGTTGTTCCCATGTCAAGTAAGTTTACAAAATAATCAGTTGATAAAGTACCAGGTTTTTTTGTGAAAACTCCATTTCTAGAGTTATCATAATTTGTATCTAGCACTCTCATTCCTCCAACAAGAACTGTCATTTCAGGAGCCGTTAAACCCATCAGTTGAGCTTTATCAATTAATTTTTCCTCTGCTGAAACATTAGTCTTGCCTTTTTTAAGATAGTTTCTAAATCCATCTGCTTGTGGCTCAAGTAATCCAAATGAATTTATATCCGTTTGATCTTGTCTAGCATCACCTCGGCCTGGTGAAAAAGGTACCTGAACTTTTTGACCTGCTTTTTTTGCAGCAATCTCTATACCAACATTTCCACCCAATACAATGAGATCAGCCATTGAGACGGATTTCTTCTTATTATCAAACTTTTTCTTAATTTTTTGTAAAGCTTTGATAACTTTTGAGAGTTTCTTTGGATTATTTACTTTCCAATTTCTTTGAGGCTCAAGCATAATTCTAGCTCCGTTAGCCCCACCTCTTTTATCTGATTCTCTAAAAGTTGAAGCAGATGCCCAAGCTGTTGATACCAAATCTGAGACAGATATTTTAGAATTAAGAATTTTATTTTTTAATTCTCTAATATCTTTTTGTTTAATTTTGTATTTAGGTTTGTCGATTGGATCTTGCCAAATTAATTGTTCTTTTGGAACGTCTGCTCCCAAATAGCATGCTTTGGGTCCCATATCTCTATGTGTTAGCTTAAACCATGCTCTTGCAAATGCATCTGCAAACTCATCAGGATTTTTAAAAAAATTTCTGGATATTGGTCCATAACTCTTATCAACTTTGAGAGATATATCTGTTGTTTGCATCATTGGAGGATGCATTTTACCTTTTGCGTGAGCGTCTGGAACCATCTTGATGTGTTGACCATTTTTCTTTGGTGTCCACTGAAAGGCACCTGCAGGTCCTTTCGATAGTTCCCATTCATGATTAAATAAGCAATCAAAATAACCCATGTCCCACTGAATTGGATTTTGTGTCCATGCACCTTCTATACCACTACTTATTGCATCAACACCTTTTCCAGATTTGTAATTACTGTTCCATCCTGTTGATTGATCTTGAATTCTTGATGCCTCTGGATCAGGACCTTTATGAGACTCGGGTGCTGCTCCATGCGATTTACCAAACGTATGGCCACCAGCAACTAGTGCCACAGTTTCATAATCATTCATCGCCATTCTTCCGAATGTTTCTCTTATGTCGTGTGCTGCTTTTTTAGGATCTGGATTAAAATCTGGACCTTGAGGATTAACATAAATTAATCCCATATGAGAAGCTCCAAGTGGTTGTTCAAGATCTCTATTCTTTGTGTATCTTTCAACTCCTAGCATTTCTTTTTCAGAGCCCCAATAAATATCGTCTTCTGGCTCCCAGATATCTGTTCTTCCAGCTCCAA
Organism: uncultured Pelagibacteraceae bacterium; assembly: GCA_902528735.1. Taxonomy (GTDB): domain Bacteria; phylum Pseudomonadota; class Alphaproteobacteria; order Pelagibacterales; family Pelagibacteraceae; genus Pelagibacter. The sequence goes on along the minus strand of CABZTP010000010.1, from coordinate 12,931 downwards.
AACCAAAAGTTTTAAATCCCATTGAATCTAAGGCAACGTTTCCAACTAATATAAATAAATCTGCCCATGAAATTCTTTTTCCATATTTTTGTTTGATAGGCCATAAGAGCAATCGTGCTTTATCCAAATTAACGTTATCCGGCCATGCATTCAAAGGTGCAAATCTTTGATTACCAGTTCCAGCACCGCCTCTGCCATCTCCAGTTCTATAAGTTCCAGCGGCATGCCATGCTAATCTTATGAACAATGGACCATAATGCCCATAATCAGCTGGCCACCAGTCTTGAGAGTCTGTCATTAATTTTTTTAAATCTTTTTTAAGAGCTTTGTAATTTAGTTTTTTAAATTCTTTTGAATAATTAAAATTCTTCTCCATTGGATTAGAAAGGTTCGAATGTTGACTTAATATTTTTAGGTTAAGAGCATTTGGCCAAAAATCTCTGTTTGTTTGACCTTTTCCAGCAGTAAATTTTGCTGGTGTACCCGCTCCTGTAAAAGGACATTTGCTTAATTCTGTTGATTTAAATGACTTATCTTTAAAGATTTCCGCACTCATTATTTTTTTGCTCCTATTAATTAATTATTCAAGTTGAGTTTTTTATAATTATTCTAAAGAAGAATGTCAATGAGTTAGAATGGTTTTAATGTAGCTTTAAAGAATTTAGTCCTCTAGTTTAACAAGAACTTCAACTGATTTGATCTTTTTTCCTGGAATAGATTTCTGAATATCAATCGGACCAACATCTTCATTTTTTAAATCTATTAATTTTTCCTCTTTTACATCAAAGAAATGATGATGATCTGTGACATTGGTGTCAAAATAAGTTTGGTTAGAATTAATTGGTATTTCTTTTAAATATCCTTTTTTGTGAAATGCATGCACCGTATTATAAACTGTAGCTAAAGAAACTTTTTGGCCCGTTTTGTCTTTAATTAAATTGAATAAATCGTTTATAGTAAAATGGAATGTTTTATCTCTATTAAATAAAACATCGCATATATTTATTCTTTGTTTTGTTGGTCTTAAATTTGAGTTTCTTAATTTTTTAATAAATTCTTGTTTAGAAGACATAAGCTATTTAAAACTATTCTAAACTATTTCTATATTATAATGTATCTAAATCAAGTAATAAGATTACAATAATATGAAAAAAAGCTCTTTTAATTATGAAGAATTAATAGAATGTGCAGATGGTAAACTATTTGGACCTGGAAATGCAAAACTACCATCTCCTCCAATGCTAATGTTTGATAGAATAACAGATATTAATGAAAATCTTGGCTTTTATAAGAAGGGATCGATGAAAGCTGAGCTTGATATAAAAGATAATTTATGGTTTTTTAATTGTCATTTTAGAGAAGATCCTGTCATGCCAGGATGTCTTGGTTTAGACGCAATGTGGCAGTTGGTAGGGTTTTTTTTAGGTTGGCTCGGAAAACCAGGTAGAGGTAGAGCTTTGGGAGTGAGCACAGTAAAATTTACGGGTGAAGTTTTAAAAAATGTCAAAATGGCAACATATGAAATTGATATGAAGAGAATAATGGTTAAAGGAGAAACGACGGTAGGTCTAGCAAATGGAATATTGCTAGCAGATGGCAAAAAGATTTATAGCGCTGAAAATCTTAAGGTAGGATTATTTAAATAATGAAAAGAGTTGTAGTAACAGGCCTCGGGGTAGTTTCATGCTTAGGAAACAACCAAGAAGAGGTATATCAATCATTACTAAACACGAAATCAGGAATTACATTTTCTGAGGAATATAAAGAGCATAACTTAAGAAGCCATGTTCATGGCAAACCAAATATAAAACTTGAAGACTATATTGATCGAAAAGTAATTAGATTTATGGGTGCAGGCTCAGCGTATAATTACATAGCTATGAGTGAAGCAGTTAAAGACTCTGGTTTAGAAGAAAAAGATGTAAGCAATGTATTAACTGGGATGGTCATGGGATCAGGGGGTCCGTCTATTGAAAATGTAATTTTAGCGTCTGATAAAACTAGAGAAAAAAATCCAAAAAAGATGGGACCTTTTATTGTTCCAAGAACTATGGCAAGCACTGCTTCTGCCACTTTAGCAGTTCCATTTAAAATAAAAGGCACTAATTACACAATAAGTTCTGCGTGTGCTACTAGTGGTCATTGTATTGGCAATGCAATGGAGCTTATTCAATTAGGGAAACAAAAAATTATTTTTTCAGGTGGAAGCGATGAGGTTCACTTTGCGATGACAGCAATGTTTGATGCAATGACTGCACTATCATCAAAATATAACGATACCCCTGAAAAAGCCTCAAGACCATATGATAAAACGAGAGATGGTTTTGTTATAGCTGGTGGAGGTGGTGTTCTTGTTCTAGAAGAATATGAGCATGCTAAAGCAAGAGGAGCTAAAATATACGCTGAATTAACAGGTTACGGAGCAACATCAGATGGCTATGATATGGTTGCACCATCTGGTGAGGGAGCAGTGAGATGTATGAAAATGGCTCTAGCAACTTCAAAAAATAAAATTGACTATATAAATACACACGGGACATCAACACCTGTAGGAGATATTACTGAATTAAAAGCTGTAGGTGAAGCTTTTCCGGATTATAAACCCAAGATAAGTTCAACCAAGTCTTTGTCTGGTCATTCTTTAGGTGCAACTTCAGTTCACGAAGCAATTTATAGTTTAATAATGATGAAAAACAATTTTATTTCAGCGTCAGCAAATATTTCAGAAATGGATGATGAAGCAAAAAACTATCCAATTGTTACAAAAGTCAAAGAAGATGTGAATTTAAACGCAATTATGTCTAACAGCTTTGGTTTTGGTGGAACTAATGCAACATTAGTTTTTGAGAAAGTTTAGATCTATGAGTTTAATGAAGGGAAAAAAAGGTCTTATCATGGGCGTTGCCAATGAAAGGTCAATTGCATGGGGTATATCTCAAAAACTTGCTGAAGCTGGAGCAGAGTTAGCTTTTACATATTTAGGTGATGCTTTAAAAAAAAGAGTTGTTCCACTTGCAGAAAAACTAAATTCAAATGTAACATTTAGCTGTGATGTAGAAAAAAAAGAAGAAGTTGTAAAACTTTTTGAAGATGTAAAAAGTCAATGGGGGGAAATTGATTTTGTTGTACATGCAATTGCATTTTCTGATAAGTCCGAGTTATCAGGAGAATATTTAAATACCACTCGTGAGAACTTTTTGAGAAGTATGTTAATATCTTGTTTTTCATTTACTGAAGTTGCTAGAGAGGCATCTAAAATAATGAAGCAAGGTGGCAGTATGATTACTTTGAGTTATGAGGCAAATAAGGCCATACCTAATTATAATGTAATGGGCGTATGTAAAGCTGCACTAGAGTCTAGTGTTAAATACCTTGCAAGGGATCTAGGAGCAAAGAATATTAGAGTTAATGCAATAAGTGCGGGACCAATTAAAACTCTAGCAGCTTCTGCTATTGGGGATGCTAAATTTCTTTACAAGTGGAATGCCGATCATTCATTTTTGAAAAGAAATGTAGATAATCTTGATGTCGGAAATTCAGCATTATATCTTTTAAGTGATATGGCTGGTGGTGTTACTGGTGAAATTCATTATGTAGATGCTGGTTACAATAAAGTTGGAATGCCAGATCCTAAAAATATTAGTTAATTTTTAAAATAATTGAGTAGTTTATGAAAATTGAAATTAATGAATGGTTATTATATTTGCCATTATTTGTAAGTTTTTTTTGATTTTTATATACAGATGGAGGCATTACAGTTTAGGTAAGTTAAGAAAAAAAGAAAAGGTTATTGTGGAAAAAATAAAAAAAAAAAGAGTGAGGTTTAATTTTAATGAATAGCATGAATATGGACTAAAAAAAATGCCAAAACATTTAAAATTAACTAAAACAGATTATGTTATGCGGGGCATATTTTTTGGTTATTTATTTTATTTTCTCATTTTTGATTTAGATAGACTTATGATATCCTGATATATTCAATATTTATTAATTTTAAAAAATAGTAAAATTTAGTTAAATTATGATGCAACAAATTAGTATTTATCTAACGAGTATAATATTGGGAATTATGCTCTTCTTTTCTTTTGTTGTAGCGCCTGTAACTTTCACTGCATTAAATGAGGAAAATGCCAGAAAATTTATAAGAAAAATATTTCCTTACTACTACAATGTTAATTTAACTATTAGTGTTTTAGTTTTAATTTTATTTATAATTCTAAAAATTTTTTCCTTAGATTTTTATTTAATTTTAAGTGTTGCAGTATTATTTGCTGTATCAAATTTTGTCCTAATGCCAATGATAAATAAGTTCAGAGATGAAAAGCAGGATAAAAAATTTAAACAATCACACTTTATTTCTGTTGTAATAAATTTTATACAAATGATTTTGTTAGTAATTATCTTAATTTAAAAAGAATTAGTTATACCTAAGCCAACAGCTATAAAAATACCTAACCAGATTAATCCTTTAATAAAAAAAAATGCAAAACTACCAAGTAATAAATACCTTCTGTATTTATTTTTCTGTAATTCTAACTTAAAGTTTTTTAAAAGCTTCATTTTATTAAAATTTATTACAATGTTTATCTACTTGATTTTTTCCCACTCTTTCATTCCACCAGTAATATTTTTGACATTTTTAACACCCATGTCTTTCATAGTTTTGGTTGCTAATGTACCTTGTCCACCAACACCACAAAAAACTACATATTCTTTATCAGGATTATTTTTAAATATGTCATTTTCTAGAGGACTGCCTTCTGCTAAATAAAATTCTAATAAACCTCTATCTAAGTGAATTGAATTACCGATTGTTCCTTTTGAAAAGCTTTCTTTATCCCTAACATCGATAAATTGAACATTTGGGTCATTTAGCTTTTCCTTTGCATCACTAGCACTGATATTTTCAATCTCATTGCTAACACTCATCAAATCTTCAAATTTTTTCATATAAGTTTCCTTTATTTAAATAGCTGCCTGTTTTATTGATAACTTAACTTTACCTCTATCAAAGCCGATTACTTTTACCTTAACCTCATCTCCTTCTTTGACAACGTCTGTTACTTTTGCAACTCTTTTATCTGCTAGTTCTGAAATATGAACTAGACCATCTTGTTTTCCTAGAAAATTAACAAATGCTCCAAATTCCATAATCTTCATAACTTTTCCGTTATAAATTTTATTGAGCTCAGCCTTTGCAGTTATATCTTTAATCATTTGCATAGCTTTGTTTCTAGATTCCTCATCTGGAGCTGCAACTGTGACTTCTCCTTCGTCATTAACATCAACTTTTGCCCCAGACTTTTCAACAATTTCTCTTATTGTTGCTCCACCTTTTCCAATAACGGCAGCAATATCTTTTTTGTCTACAGTGATTTTCTCCATTTTCGGTGTATGTTTGCCTACATCATCTCGGGATTTGCTTAGAGCTTTATTCATCTCTCCCAAGATATGAATTCTCCCATCTTTCGCTTGATTCAAAGCTTGTTCCATTATTTCAAATGTTATACCTGTAATTTTGATATCCATTTGAAGTGATGTTATTCCATCTTTAGTGCCGGCAACTTTAAAGTCCATGTCACCAAGGTGATCTTCGTCTCCAAGGATATCTGATAATACACTAAAATCATCGCCTTCTTTAATCAATCCCATTGCAATACCTGCTACTGGTTCTTTGATTGGAACTCCTGCATCCATTAAAGCAAGTGATGAACCACAAACAGTTGCCATAGATGATGAACCATTAGACTCTGTTATTTCTGAAACAAGTCTGAATGTGTAAGGAAAACTATCCTTAGACGGCAAAGATGAATTAATTGCTCTCCAAGCTAATTTACCATGTCCAATTTCTCTTCTACCAGTTCCTATTCTTCCGGTTTCACCAACAGAAAAAGGAGGAAAATTATAATGGAGCATAAATCTTTCTTTTTGTAATCCATCCAAACTTTCAATTCTTTGTTCATCATCTGATGTTCCAAGAGTTGTTGTTACAATAGCTTGTGTTTCACCTCTAGTAAATAATGCAGAACCATGAACTCTTGGTAAAATTCCTACTTCACACATAATTGGTCTTACATCTGCAAGACCTCTACCATCAATACGGTTTTTATTTTTTAGAATATCAGTTCTTACAATCTTTTTTTCTAAATTTTTAAGCTGTGAATTTACATCAAGGTCAGAATATTCCTCATTTTCTTCGTACAATTTTTTAGCCTTCTCTGAAATTTCAGATATTTGATTTGATCTATCTTGCTTGTCCCTTGTAGAAAAAGCTTTTTTCAAATCTTCGGTAAATTCTTCCTCTAATTTCTTTTTTATCTCTGTAAGGTCTTTTTTCTCAACAGTCCAATCAGGTTTTCTACATTCTTTCGCAAGATCTTCTATCATTTCTATTATTGGAACGAACCCATCGTGTCCAAACTTAACAGCATTTAACATTACTTCTTCTGATAGACCATTTGCCTCAGACTCAACCATTAAAACAGCATCTTTTGTTCCGGCTACAACAAGATCTAGTTTTGATTCTTTTAGTTGTTCTTTGCTTGGATTGAGCACGTATTCTCCTTTGATATAGCCAACTCTAGAAGCTCCGACAGGACCCATAAATGGCATACCTGAAATAGCTAAAGCTGCAGATGATGCAATGATAGATAAAATATCAGCTTCGTTCTCTTTATCATAAGATATTACTGTTGGTAATAATTGTACTTCATTTTTAAATTCATCCGGAAACAACGGTCTTATAGGTCTATCTATCAATCTTGAGATTAATGTTTCACTCTCTGTAGGTCGAGCTTCTCTTTTAAAATAACCGCCCGGAATTTTACCTGCTGCATAATATTTTTCTTGATAGTTGACTGACAAAGGAAAATAATCCATATCTGGGTTTACTTTTTTTGCTTTATTTGCCATTTATTTTTTCCTTATTTATTTGTTTGTTTTATTAAATTTTCAATTTTTTCAGCATAATCAAAAGAGTCATCCTTCACAAAAAATAGTTTTGGTAAAAACTTCATAACTATTTTTTTCGAAAGTGCTTTTCTTATTACAAATGAAAATTCTTTTAATTTAGTAACAACATCTTCAGCGTCTTTTCCACCTAAAGGCATTACAAATATTTTTGCTGTTTTCAAATCTGGAGACATTCTCACTTCTGTAACTGTTATTTCTTTTGTAGATAAATTTGGAAGTTTTGCCTCATCTCTAATAAACAACATTCCCAAAGCTTGTTTGATCATTTCTCCAACTCTAAGCTGTCTCTGAGTAACTGGCTTTCCTAGATTAGTCATTATATCGATCTCTCTGTTACAGTAGAATTGTAAACTTCAATTACATCATTTTTTTGAAAGTCTACAAAATCTTTTAAGGTTATCCCACATTCTATACCAGCAGATACTTGTTTGGTCTGATTCTTTTCTCTAAATATTGAGCCAATTTTTCCATTAAATATTATAGCACCATCTCTAATAACTCTAGCGCTAGAGTTTTGAGTGATTTCACCATCTGTCACTTTTGAACCTGCAACTTTTCCAACTTTTGAAACCTTAAATATTTCAAGTATCTCTGCAGTTCCTATGATTTTTTCATCAACTTCTGGTGCTAAAAGACCAGACATTTTACTTTTAATAAAATCTAAAACTTCATAAATTATATTGTATGAGGATATTTGAATTTTTTCTTGTTCGGCTCTTTTTTTGGCCTCTTTGCTGGGCCTAACATTAAAAGCTATAATTACTGCATTTGATGCTTTCGCCAATGTTACATCAGTTTCTGTTACCATACCAATATCTGATAAAAGTATTTTCGGTTTTACCTCATCATGTTTAATTTGATTGATTGCATTTTTTATTGCCTCAGAAGATCCATGAACATCTGATTTGATAATTATATTTAAATCCTCTGATGTATTATCTTTAAATGCGGAGTCTTGAGTTACAAATGATAATGGATTTTTTGTCTCCTTTGTTTCTTGGATTCTACCATCACAAAGCATTTTTGCATCTTTCTCACTCTTTAAAACAATAAAATCATCACCTGATTTTGCTGCTCCATTAATTCCAAGTATTTCTATTGGTGTTGCTGGTTCTGCTTTTTCAATTTGTTTTCCTTGATCATTAATTATTGCTCTTACTTTCCCCCATTTTAAACCACTAACAAAATAATCTCCTTTTTTAAGTGTTCCGGCAGTAATTATAACATTTGCAATAGGTCCTCTGCCAATGTCAATTTTTGATTCTAAAACAATCCCTTTAGCATTAGTGTCAAAGTCAGTTTTTAAATCTAAAATCTCTGCTTGTAAAATTATACTTTCGACTAATTTATCAAGGTTTTGTTTCGTCTTAGTAGATATTTCTACCATTAAAGTATCCCCAGATAAATCTTCAGCAATTAGTTCGTATTCTAAAAGCTGATTTTTAATTTTTTGTGGGTCACTTTCTGGAAGATCACACTTGTTTATTGCAACTACAATTGGCACTTTAGCTGCCTTTGCATGCTTTATAGACTCTATTGTTTGAGGTTTAACTCCATCATCAGCGGCAACTACAAGAATAACAATGTCTGTAAGCTTTGATCCTCTTGCTCGCATTTCAGTAAATGCTGCATGACCCGGTGTATCTATAAATGTAATTTTATTTTTTTTATGAATAATTTGATATGCTCCTATATGCTGAGTAATTCCACCAAATTCCCCTGAGACAACATTTGCTTTTCTTAAAACGTCTAAAACAGATGTTTTACCATGATCTACATGGCCCATTACCGTAACTATAGGTGCTCTACTTTTTAAATTTTGTGTTTTTATCTCTTTAATTTTATCTAAAATTTCTTCTGTTTTTTTTTCTTTAACAGAATTATGTCCAAATTCTTTTACAAGATATTCTGCAGTATCAGCATCAATTGTATGGTTAATTGTAACTGTTACTCCCATACCCATAAGATATTTAATTATACTACTGGATTGCTCAGCCATTCTATTAGCTAATTCTCTAATTGTGATTACTTCAGGTATATTTATATCTCTTTTTACCGGTTTAAAATTATCAGGGGGATCATCTTTGTTCAATAATCTATTTTCTTTTTGCTTTGCTCTTTTAAGGGATGCTAAACTTCTTGATCTAACTCCAATTTCGTCTCCACTTAATGCTTGAGAGACTGTAAGTTTTAATTCACGACGTTTACCTGTAAGTTTGTTAGCTTTGTTATCTTTTTGTGGATTTTCACCTTTTAATCGTCTAGTTGCTCTTTGTTCTGCGAGTTTTCTTTTCTCAAAGTCAGATTTAATAGATGAAACTGGCTTAGAAAAATTTGTTTTTTTTGGTATAAAAGAATTTTGTGACTTATTATTCTCTATCGGTCTAGTTCCTCTTGAAAAATTTGACTTTCCACCAAATCTTGGAGGTTTTTTTTCTATAACAACTGTATTCTTTGATTGAGATTTTGCTTGCTCGATACTATTAATCGTTTTCTTGGAATCACCAGAAATTGATAACTTTAATTTTTTTTTTTCCATTTTTCATCTCACTCTTGATAAACTATATCTCGTGCTGACATAATTAAATCATCAGCTTCATTTTTTGAAAGAGCAAAATCCTCTAAATATCCTTTTATTCTTACTCTCTCTCCTTTGACAACATCGTATCCTCCTGTTAACTCGTCTGATGCTAGATCAGCAAAATCAGTTAAAGTTAATATCTTTTGTTCACCTAATGTTACTAGCATACCAGGAGTTAAACCTTTATGATTTATTAAATCATTTTCTAATCCTAAATCTTTAATTCTATTTGCGATTTCTTCTTGATCTTTCTGATAAAATTCTTTAGCTCTTTCAATTAATTCTTTTGCGGTTTCTTCTTCTATACCTTCAATTTTCATCAAAGCTTCGGGGATGCTATCTTTAATATCATCAATAGATGAAAAGCCTTCTGCAACTAACAATTGACCAAGTGTTTCATCTAATTCCAGATTTTTAACGAAGTTATCAGTCTTTTCTTTAAATTCTATTTGTCTTCTTTCGGAGTCTTCTTGATCTGTCATAATGTTGATTTCATAATTCATTAATTTTGTTGCTAATCTTACATTCTGACCCCTTCTGCCTATAGCTTTACTTAAATTCTCCTCAGTAAGAATTACATCAAGTTTTCTTCCCTCTTCATCAACATTTACTCTTTGCACCTCCGCAGGTGATAATGCATTTGCTACAACTACAGCTGGATCTTCAGACCAATTGACTATATCGATTTTTTCTCCTTGTAATTCATTTACAACTGCCTGGACTCTGCTACCTCTCATACCCACACATGCACCTACAGGATCTAATGATGTATCAATTGCCATAACACAGATTTTTGCTCTACTTCCTGGATCTCTAGATGAAGATTTTATTTCAATAAGTCCATCATAAATTTCAGGAACTTCTTGAATAAACAATTTTTCCATAAATTTAGGATGGGCTCTTGAGAGAAATATTTGTTGTCCTCTTGGCTCTCTTCTTACATCCAAACAATAAGCTTTAATTCTATCACCAGCTTTAATATTTTCTCTGGGAATCATTTCATTTTTTTGAATTATTGCCTCTGTTCTACCTAAGTCTACAATTACATTTCCAAATTCCAATCTCTTCACTATACCACTTAAAATTGTATCAATTTTATCTTTAAAATCATTGTATTGCCTCTCTCTTTCAGCTTCCCTAACGTTAAAACTAATAACTTGTTTAGCTGTTTGAGCAGCAATTCGACCAAAATCAAATGATGGCAAGGGCTGAAGAACCTCATCTCCAATTTGTTTTCCATGGTTATTTTCATTAAGTTTAATTGCATCATCAAGAGTTATTTCTTGATTAGAATTTTCAGGTTTTTCTACTATTAATAATTTTCTAAATATTCCGATATCTCCACTTTCTCTATCTATTTCAACTTTAATTTCGTTTTCAGAACCAAACTTGGATTTCGCTGCTTTTGCAATACCATTTTCCATTGAACCTATAATCAATTCTTTATCTATGGATTTTTCTGAAGCAACCGCTTCTGCTATCCTTATCAACTCTAATTTGTCTGCTCTACGATTTAACATTTTTATAATTATCCTAAAAAAAAATGGGCCGAAGCCCATTTTGAAATTTCAATAATGTAAATGGAATATATTTATTTTTATTTAATATTCAACTTTATTTACTTGCTAAATACGTTTGATTTATCTGTTTTTTCCCATGAAAATGAACCCATCTCATCTGGAATTCTTCCAAAGTGACCATATGCAGCTGTTTTTTCATAGATAGGTTTATTTAATCCTAGCATCTCTCTAATTCCTCTCGGACTCAAATCAAAATTTTCACTTATAAGCTTTTCAACTTGTTTGTTTTTTTCTTCATCATTATCGAATAAATCAACATAAATTGATAAAGGTTTTGAAACCCCAATTGCATAAGCTAATTGAATCAAGCACTTGTCTGCTATTTTAGATGCAACAACATTTTTTGCTAAATACCTGGATGCATAAGCGGCAGATCTATCTACTTTAGTTGGATCTTTTCCTGAAAACGCTCCACCACCATGTGGTGCAGCTCCACCATAAGTATCAACAATTATTTTTCGACCCGTTAAACCACTATCACCATCTGGACCACCAATAACAAAGTTTCCTGTTGGATTCACGTAAATTTCTTTTTCATCTAATGAATTTAATAAATCTTTAGGTATTGATTTTTCAATATAAGGTTTGACCAGTTCTCTTACTTGCGCTTGATTTACATCTGGTGAATGTTGAGTGGATATAACTACTGACTTGACTGAAAATGGTTTTCCATCTTTGTATTCAATGGTTATTTGACTTTTTGAATCTGGTTCTATATTTTTTAGTTTTCCAGATTTTCTATCTTCGGCCATAAGCCTTAAAATTCTATGAGAATAGTGTATTGGAGCTGGCATTAGTACGTCAGTTTCATTACACGCATAACCAAACATAATTCCTTGGTCACCTGCACCTTCATCTTTATTTCCAGAGGAATCTACGCCCATAGCAATATCAGAGGATTGAGAATGTAAATGACTTTCAACTGATGTTGCTTCTTTCCAAGTAAAACCTTCTTGATCATAACCAATATCTTTGATGCAGTGCCTTACTTTTTCTATTAAATCCTCTTTTTTGATTTCAGGACCCCTTACTTCACCAGCTAGGACAACTTTGTTTGTTGTTGTTAAAGTTTCACAAGCAACTCTCGATTGAGGTTCGGCTCCCAAATAAGTGTCTACAACCATGTCTGAAATTCTATCACATACTTTGTCAGGATGACCTTCAGATACAGATTCGCTGGTAAATAAGTAATCTTTTTTCATTTATTCTCCCTAATTTTTAAAATCACAGTGAAAGTAATATAAATTAGAACAAAATAAAAGAAGATCTTGTTACCATATTTAGCAAAGTAAGTTTTATTAACACGTTTGATCTTATTGACATCAAAGTACCCTTTCTCACTAATTTGTTTAATAATTTGACCTTTGGGATTAACAAAAGCAGATACTCCATTGTTTGTTGACCTAATAACATTTTTACCTTCCTCGATAGATCTAAATATCGAATGAGATAAATGTTGAGCGGGTCCAATAGATTTGCCAAACCACCCATCCTCAGAAATATTTAATATAAAGTCGTAAGATTTTTTATTTGGATTAATTTTTCCTGAATAAATAATTTCATAACAAATAAGTGGGATAAATTTTAATTTATCAATGTTCAAAATTTCCCTTTTATTATCAGCTGAAAATGATTGATATCCTTGGGTTATTTTTTTTAAACCTAATATTTTGAAGAAATTTTCGAAAGGTAAAAATTCTCCAAAAGGAACTAGTTTGTTCTTGTTGTATTTATACAATAATTCAGACTTGTTATTTAATACTACTAAGGAATTGTAAATTTTATTTTGTTTAATACT
>CABZTP010000009.1:0-37178 GCA_902528735.1 uncultured Pelagibacteraceae bacterium | reverse complement strand
CATATTTTACAAGCATCTGGAATTGGTCCAGGAGAATTATTAAAAGAAAATAATGTTGAAGTCTTAAAGGATCACCAAGGTGTAGGTAGAAATCTTACAGATCATTTAATGTTAAGACCAGTGTATAAAGTAAAAAACTTAGAAACTTTAAACGATATATACTATAGCACTGCAAAGAAGCTAATGACTGGTCTAAAATATTTTTTATTTAGAAAAGGTCCTTTGACAGTTGGAGCGAGTTATGTATGTGGATTTGTTAAAAGTGATGATCATTTAGAAACTCCTAACCTTCAGTTTCATATTTCACCAGCAAGCACAGATCTTTTGGGTAAATCAGCATTACATAAATTTCCAGCATTCACACCAACGATTACAAATGTTAGACCTACTAGCAGAGGTTCTATAGAATTAAAATCACCAGACACAAGAATTTCACCAAAAATACAAATGAACTATTTATCTACTGATGAAGATCGTGAAATTGCGGGTAAAGCATTAAAAATTGTTAGAAAGATTGTTATGGAGTCTAAAGCATATAAAGATTATCAACCTGAAGAACTAAGACCTGGCATAAGTATAACTGATAATGAAGAATTAGCTACGGAGGCTGGAAAATTTGCAAATACTATATTTCACCCTGTTAGCACTTGTAGAATGGGTAATGACGAAAATGCAGTTGTTAATGATCGTTTAATTGCTCATGGAATAGAAAATTTAAGAGTTGTAGATGCCTCTGTTATGCCTCATATCACATCAGGAAATACGAATGCACCGACAATAATGATTGCGGAAAAAGCAGCTGATATGATAATTGAGGATAGTAGAAGATGACTGAACAAATAGTTATTTTTTTTCAAATAGTTTTTATTGATTTAGTATTAGCTGGAGATAACGCAATTATAATTGGTATGGTTGCTTCTCAATTTCCAAACGAAGAAAGAAAAAAAATTATTTTTTGGGGAATTGGAGCAGCTGTGGTTTTAAGAATAATATTCACATTGATTACTGCTTATCTTTTACAGATTACAGGACTACGACTTATAGGTGGAATATTGCTTCTTTATATATGTTACAGACTTTATGAAGATGTAATTAAAATGAATAGTAAAACTGAGGAAAATGTCAAAAAGGTAGATAATTCCTCATTTATGAAAGCTATAACAACTGTAATTTTAGCTGATGTAACAATGAGTTTAGATAATGTGTTAGGGGTAGCAGGTGCAGCTAGAGATCATTATATGTTGTTGATATTTGGTCTTTTATTGTCAATTGTTTTAATGGCTACTGCAGCAACATTAATATCTGGTTGGATTAAAAAGTATAAATGGATAGGATGGGTTGGATTGTTAGCAATTTTATTTGTTGCAATAGATCTTATATCTACAGACGTAAAGTTATTTTTGTAAATGTATTTAAAGAAAATTAATTTAAAAAACAGAATAGCACTTGTTACTGGTGCTGGAAAAGGAATTGGAAGAGCTTGCTCTATAGCTCTTGCAGAAGCAGGAGCAACGGTAATTGGCTTAAGTAGAACACCATCTGATCTAGATAAACTTCAAAGAGACATAAAAAAAGTTAAGGGTAAATTTAGTAAAATAACCTGTGATATTATAGATTATGAAGATCTTTCTTCTAAATTAAAAAAAATTAAGAAGATCGATATACTTGTAAATAATGCAGGTACAAATATTCCTGAGCCTTTCGAAAAAATTAAACAAAGTAGCATGAATTATCTTGTAGATTTAAATATAAAAGCAGCATTCAATGTTGCACAATTAGTAGTCCTAAAAATGTTAAAAAATAAAAAAAAAGGCGGGTCTATAATTAATATGTCTTCACAATTAGGGCATGTTGGTATGTCAGGTAGAAATATTTATAACATGACAAAATTTGGAATTGAAGGTTTAACAAAGGGAATGGGAGTTGAACTTGCAACAAAAAATATTAGAGTAAATACAGTTGCTCCTACGTTTGTTGAAACTCCAATGGTTAAAAAATTCTTTAAAAATAAAAAATTTAAACAGCTTGCTTTAAGCAATATTCCAATGGGAAAAGTTGCAACAGAATCTGATGTGGCTACAGCAGTATGTTTTTTAGCTTCAGATGCAGCAAGTATGATAACGGGGACATCAATTGTAATTGATGGGGGTTGGACAGCAAAATAATGAAAAAATTGTTGCTTTTTTTAGCAATTATATTTTCTACACACTCTCATGCTTTAGAGTTTCAAGGTAAATTCTTACAAGGACATTTTATTTTAGGTAAAACAGAAGCCGGATCAAAGGTATTTGTAGATAAAACACAAGTTAAAGTATCTGAAGATGGATATTTTGTATTCGGTATTGATAGAGATCGAAAATTTGATGTGGCTATTACTGAAATAAATAATGGAAAAAAAAATAAAATTATAAAAAAAGTTTTTAAAAGAAAATATAATATTCAAAGAATAGATGGTCTGCCTGAAAGTAAAGTTACACCGCCAGAATCTGTTTATAAAAGAATTAAAGAAGAAAATGGAAGAATTGGAAAAGCAAGAGCTATCAATTCAGATTTAACTTTCTTTACTGGACAATTTGTTATGCCAGTTAAAGGAATTATTAGTGGAGTTTACGGTAGCCAAAGAATTCTTAATGGCAAACCTAAATGGCCTCACTATGGAATTGATATTGCAGCTAAACAGGGAACTGAAATCAAATCATCTGGAACTGGAATAGTAACTATGGCAGAAGATGACCTTTATTATACAGGTGGTACTGTAATAATGGACCACGGACATGGAATTTCAACAATATATTCACACCTTGAGAATGTAATTGTTCAAGTTGGTGACGAAGTTAAACAAGGAGAAATTATAGGTACTGTTGGATCAACTGGAAGATCAACAGGGCCACATTTAGATTTTAGGATAAATTGGTTTCAAACTAGACTTGATCCTATGAGTATTCTTCAATAAGTTCTGACTATGAAAAATGAAATTAATCGTATTGCAGATAAATTAGTTAAAGCTTTCAACACAAATACAGTCATCAATCCTATCCCAGTAAAATATTGTAAAAATATTAAATTAGCTAACAAACTTAGAAAATTGTGCGAAGATCAAATTAAAGACGAAACAATTGGGATAAAAGCTGGTGGAACTGGAATTCAAGCTTTAAAAAAATTAAAAGAAAAAGAACCTTTCACAGCAAAAGTATTTAAAAAAAGATTAGTTAAATCTGGTCAAAATGTAAAAATAAACCAACACACCAAAGGTATAGAAGTTGAAGTTTATTATTTTATTAAGAAATCTTTCTTTGATTTTAAAGGAAAGGTTACAAAATCAAATATCAGTAAATTTATAAAATTTATGGGTCCATGTTTTGAAATTGTTGGATTTAGACAAAGAAATAAGAAATTTACATTTTTGGGGGATATCTGTGGAGATTTTGGGTTTAACATCAAATTTGTTGTCGGAAGAAAAACAAAATTTAAAAAATTAAACTTAAATAATTTAAAAACATCATTAGTCAGTAAGAAAAATGGAGTAAAAGTAAATGGTAATACAAATATTGTTTATATTAACCCATTAAATTCTTTAAGATTTGTTTTAAATAAAGTTAAAAAAGAAAAGATTAATTTAAATAAAGATTTTTATGTTTTTACAGGTTCAACTGTAGGAGTAGTTCCATTTAAAGGAAAAGGATTATACAAAGGAACAGTTGGTAAAATTGGTTCTGTTAGTGTTAACATTCGTTAATGGGTCTTCATTTTAGCAAAGAAGAATTCTCAAATAGAAAAGAAAAGACACTAAACTCTATGAAAAATGAGGGTGTAGACTCTCTTATTATGTTTAGACAAGAGTCTATGTATTGGCTCACTGGTTACGACACATTTGGATATGTTTTTTTTCAAGCATTAATTTTAGATCAAAAAGGCAATGTAATACTATTAACTAGAGCCCCTGATTTAAGGCAAGCTCAAAATACTTCAAACATTAGTGATATAAGAATATGGGTTGATAGAGATGGTGCTAATCCTGCTGATGATCTCAAAATAATTTTAGATGAATTAAACTTAAAAGGAAAGAAAATTGGTGTTGAATATGAAGCCTACGGTCTTACAGGAAGAAATGCATTAAGACTTAATACAGTTTTACAAAACTATTGCTCAATTGAAGATAAATCAGAGCTAATTACAAAACTAAGAGTAATAAAATCTAAAGAGGAAATTAATTATGTAAGGAAAGCAGCAAGTTTAACTGACAAAGCTTTAGATGAAGTTTGGAAACATGCAAAAGCAGGAGAAAGTGAGTCTAAAATTTTAGCTGAAATGAATAGAGTTATATTTGAAGGTGGTGGAGATTATCCTGCTAATGAATTTATTATAGGATCTGGAAAGAATGCCCTACTCTGTCGTTATCAGGCAGAAAAGCAAATATTAAATTCACAAGATCAGTTAACAATTGAATGGGCCGGAACATACAGGCACTATCATTCAGCAATGTTTAGGACAATACCTATTGGAAAAGCAGACTCAAAACATCATAAAATGCATGAGGCTTGTGTTGAAGCTCTTACAAATTGTGAAAATAAATTAAAGCCAGGAAATAAAATTGGAGAAGTTTTTGATGTTCATGCAAAAACTTTTGATGATCATGGCTTTAAGAATTCAAGAATGAATGCATGTGGATATTCTTTAGGTGCAACTTTTTCTCCCAACTGGATGGATTGGCCAATGCTATACACGGGTAATCCGTATGTCGTTCAACCTGGTAATGTCTTCTTCATGCACATGATACTTATGGATTCAGCAAATGAATTAGCCATGAATTTAGGTGAAACATATCTTGTTACTGAAAAAGGTAATGAAAGATTAGGTAGCCAAAAATTAGACTTAATGGTTTTATAATTTTATGAACAATAAAGGATTTACTTTAATTGAATTGTTAGTGGTAGTAGCAATAATAGGTATACTTGCTGCTGTTGGAGTAGTAGCATACAGTGGTTATACTCAAAGTGCGAAAAGAAATGCATCTTTAGCACAACATCAGACAGCAATTAAATTTATAAAAAATTCTCTAGGTTTGTGTGATGTGCAAGGTGGTGGAAATTTAAAGTTAAGTAACAAAAGATCTATAAATTGCAATATTGTAAATAACTCTGGAAATATAAATAATATGAATGATGTATTCATAAATCATTTTTTAGATCTTGGTTGGAAAAATCCATATGGAGAAAGTGATCCAGTAGTTTATACAGCAAGAAATGGGTCTAATGATAGAGATGGAAGAATGAGATTTGATGAAACTACATGCCCCAAAGACCCATCAAAAAAACAAATTGCACTTTGGATAAAGACACACAAAGAATACTATCCGGTTTTAATTGCTAAAGATGGTTGGTGTTAAACTATAATTCTTTAGTGCAACCAAAAAAAGAAATATATTTTTCATTATCTTTTGTATTTATATTTTTTGTAACTTCGTGAATTAATTCACCAGTTGATCTATTTAAAAATACAGACTCTGAATATTTCTTTTTAAAATCTATATTTTTAAATAAAATTGTGTCATTTTTTGCAATTCTAACGTCGTCTTTACTTATATCTGAATAAGTATCTATAAATTCTGATAAACCATTAATTGTTAATACACTTGGTTGTTCTGCTATAACTTTTAAGACTTTGTTTTTATCAACTTCAATATTATCTGCGGTGAATGTTTGATAGTTAAAATCCTTATTTTTGATCATTATTTTTTCTAATTTACAATCAAATGTGATTTTAAAATCATGGATAATATCTTTATTTTTGGAATAACTAATGGATGATGAGAATAGTAAAACTAATATCGAAAATATAATTTTCATCTATTTACCATATCGTATTTTAATATGTAAATCGTGTGCACTTTGCCACCCATTTTCCAATCTTGGTCCTCCAAAATAATCACCACACAGACCTAACTTTAAAGACTTATTCCATAAAGATAATTGTTTAAGAGGCTTTGAATTGGATGAATACAACCAGCCATGAATTCTTGAGTGATGAATTTTTTTAATTTGTAAATTGGTTAATTTCTCAAATCTTTTAACTAACTGATTAGTGTAATATTTTCTTTTATTTCTATAATTTTTCGTAAATTTATTGCCATATTTGTAAGTACTTTGAAGTGTCCATAAATCATACTTATAATTAAATCTTTTCTTACTATTTTCATATGCAGCCCAACCAAGCATATCATCATTAAAAAAGTAACTGCTATTTGATTGTTTAAGCTTATTTGTAACAATCATAACAGTCAAATTAGCATCCATCTTAACTTTTTGATTTAAATAAGATTTATTTAAGTATTTTTGTCCTAATTTCTTACTTTGAGGAAATGGACAAGTCAAAATAAGGTTTTTACATTTTTGTTTTACATCATTTTTAAATGTTATTTCCCAATGATCACTTAATCTCTTTATATTTGTTAGCTCATGTTCAAAATTACATTCAATTTTTTTTAATAAATGTTTGCTAATAGAGTTATTTCCTTTTGTTCCAATTAATTTTAAATGATTTTTAATCTCTTTAACTGTTTTATGTAGAAATAGATGGCTGCCACCCCACTTTTTTAAAACTTTTTTTTTTATTAGTTGATTACAAAATATTTTAAATTTTTTAGATTTTGGAGAGATATATTGAAGTCCGTGATCAAATCCAACTTTATCTTTATATTTTTTAAAAGAACTTCTGCCGCCATAACCTTTTGCTTTGTCATAAACTGCAACAGAATATTTTTTATTTATTATGTTTGCGATAGTTGATCCAGAAATTCCTGATCCTATGATGCAAAAATCAAGCATGACTTGTAACTTGATTAATTAGCAAAGATACTCAAGTGCTTTAAGTATTCCACCTTTTTTATAAGGTATTTTAGATTTCATTAGACCCATTTCAACACCTGCCAATGTTCCAGCTAACATTAATTCATTAAAATCACCTAAGTGGCCAATTCTAAAAATTTTTCCAGCAACTTTTGCAAGTCCTGTTCCCAATGACATATTGTAATGATCTAAAATAGTTTTTCTTAAAAAATCAGCATCATGGCCTTCTGGAACCATTACTGCGGTTAATGAGTCTGAATATTCTTCTGGATTTTTACAAAGTATTTCTAATCCCCACGAGTTAACTGCAACTCTTGTGGCTTCTGCAAATCTTTTGTGTCTTTTGAAAACATTATCTAAACCTTCTTCTGTAAGCATGTTAATTGCTTCGTCCAAACCATAAAATAAATTTGTTGCTGGTGTGTAAGGAAAGTAACCTTTTTTATTGTTTTCTAACATCGGTCCCCAATCCCAATAGGATTTTGGTAATTCAGATATTTTATATGCCTCTAGAGCTTTAGAACTTATTGCATTAAAAGAAAGTCCTGGGGGTAATAATAATCCTTTTTGAGAACCACCAACAGTTACATCAACTTTCCACTCCTCATGTCTATAATCAATAGAACCTAATGAAGATATCGTATCAACAAATAATAAAGCTGGATGTTCCGCATTATCCATAGCTTTTCTAATTTCACCAATTCTACTTGTAACTCCAGTAGAAGTTTCATTATGCACAGCACATACTGCTTTAATTTTTTTATCAGTGTCTTCTTTTAATTTTTGTTCAACAACATTTGGGTCAACACCTGTTCTCCAATCACCTTTTACAAAATCAACTTCTATTTTAAATTTTTCTGCAATATCCCACCAGAGCGTTGAAAAATGTCCAGTTTCAAACATCAAAATTTTATCACCAGCACTTAAAGTATTTACAAGTGCAGCTTCCCAAGCACCTGTTCCAGAAGCTGGAAAAATTATTACAGGTTCAGAAGTTTTAAAAATTAATTTTATTCGATCTAAAACTCTTAATCCAAGTTCAGCAAAGTCAGGTCCTCTGTGATCTATAGTTGGGTAATCCATAGCTCTTAGAACTCTATCTGGAACGTTTGTTGGTCCTGGTATTTGTAAAAAATGTCGACCAGGTCTAATATTGTTTGAAATAACCATAACGCTATATATGCTAAAGAAATTATATAATCAAATTTATAATATATGACAAATAGTAGTAGTTTAATTGATAGCTTAGAGGTTTATGTTCTTAATAATCCAGATGAAGCAAAACCACATTGGGTTAGTCACTTTATTGTACCAACGGCTAATGAACTATTAATTAAAATTAAAACTAAAGATGGACATTCAGGCTTTGGTTTAGCAACAAGCTACACTGATATTACTCCTATCATCAAACCATTTTCAAATGGTTTACAAGATTCAATTATTGGAGAAGATCCATTTAGTCCTGAAAAAATTTATGAAAAAATTTTTAAATTAACTGATACTCGAACCAGCAGTGAAAAAGGTTGGAGCAGAGAAGCATTAATTAGAATTTCTGCAGCTCTAGATATTGCTTGTTGGGATTTAATAGGAAAAGCTTCAAACATCCCATTGTACAAATTATTTGGTGGATACAGAGATAAAATTCCGGTTTACGTAACATGTGCTTACTACAGAGATGGTAAAGATGAAAAAGAATTAAGAGAAGAAATAAAAAAATTAGTAAATATTGGTCATCAAAGTTTTAAAGTTAAAGTTGGTGGACTTAGTATCAAAGAGGATGCTAAGAGATTAGAGATTATTAGAGATGAAATAGGATATCAAAAAGGTTTAATGATTGATGTCAATAGAGCATGGGATCTAAAAATTGCAATTGAAGGTGTAAAAGAATTTGAAAGATTTAATCCTGCATGGATTGAAGAACCTGTTAGATGGGAAGATGATAGAAGGACATTAAAACTTTTATCAAAGCAAACTAAAATTCCATTATCAGGGGGTGAAAGTGAAATAACTATTTATGGATGTAGGTCCATGATTGAAGAAGAAGCAATACAAATTTTACAATTTGATTGCACAATGTTTGGAGGTTTTACTAATGGAAAAAAACTTTCAGCTTTATGCGAATTAAATCATATTGATGTAGCTCCACATCATGATTGTTATATACATGCACCATTAGTAGCATCAACTCCAGCAGGGAGGATAGTTGAGTCATTTGATGATGAGAGAGATCCTCTTCAAGCACAATTATTTGAAAATCCACATAAAATGAGTGATGGATGGATACATTTAAATGAAAAACCTGGTTTAGGTTTAGAGATTTCAGAGGCCGCGTTAAAAAAGTTCGGTAAACTGGTTTACAAAAATAAATAAACCTTTAATTAAGTTTTATGCGGTTTAATTCAGATCAGATACAAAAAATTGGCAAAGAAATTAGCAGTAAAGTTGATGGAAAAACTTTATTCGATGAATTCTCACGTGGAAGATACAGTACCGATGCTTCTGTATATCAAATTAAACCCCTTGGTGTAGTTCTTCCAAAAGATACCAATGATGTTTTAAGTTTAATGGAATATTCACAAAAGAATTCTGTTCCTCTATTAGCTAGAGGTGGTGGAAGTTCTCAATGTGGTCAAACAGTTGGTGAAAGTGTTGTATTAGATTACAGCAAACATCAAAATAAAATTTTAGAACTTAACGTTGAAGAAAAATATGTTTGGGTTCAGCCAGGTGTCGTATTAGATCATCTAAATGCTTATTTGAAGCCTCATGGTCTCTGGTTTCCAGTAGATGTTTCAACAAGTAGTAGAGCAACTATTGGAGGAATGTCAGCCAACAATTCCTGTGGATCAAGATCTTTATATTATGGAAACATGGTTCATAACGTATTAGCTATTGAAGCAATATTAGATGATGGATCTATATTTAATTTTGACCAGATTAATAAGAATTATTTAGCTACTAAAAACAACCAAGACAGACTTTATAAAATCATAGATAAATTCATAGATGTGAGAAAACAGGTTGGAGGCGAAATTGATGCTAATTGGCCAACGACGCAAAGAAGAGTTGGAGGATATAACATTGATTTAATTGATCCAGAAGGGTTTAATTCATCCAATCTTCTTGTAGGATCTGAAGGAACATTATCTTTATTCAATAAAATAAAATTAAAATTATCAGAAATACCAAAGAATAAAATTTTAGGTGTCTGCTACTTTGATAATTTCCATCAAGCAATGGAATTATCAAAAGAGATAGTAAAATTAAAACCAACATGCGTTGAATTAATGGACCAAAATTTATTAAATTTGGCAAAAGAAATACCTATGTATGCTGGAGGTATAAAAAAATACGTCAAAGGAAATCCTGAAGCTGTTTTGATGGTAGAATTTATTGACACTGAGAAAAGTGTATATGAAAAGAAAATAAAGGATCTCGAATATTTAGTTTTAAACCAAAACAAAAAAAACGATTTTTCATATTATTCAGATTTATCAGAACAGAAAGAAGTTTTTGAAATAAGAAAAGCTGGATTAAATATTTTGATGTCAATGAAAGGTGATAAAAAACCAGTTGCCTTCATTGAAGATTGCGCCGTTTCATTAGAGCACTTAGCTGACTACACAGCAAGATTAAAAGAAATATTTAAAAAATATGGTACAAGTGGAATGTTCTATGCCCACGCATCAGTTGGAACTCTTCACGTAAGACCAGTTTTAAATATGAAGTCAGACAAAGATATAGAAAATATGAGATCTATATCTGAAGAAGCTTTTGAAATGGTTAAAGATTATAAAGGTTCTCATTCTGGTGAGCATGGTGATGGAATAGTGAGATCTGAATTCCATGAAATGATGTTTGGGAAAAAAATTACAAACGCATTTGAGGAAATAAAAGACACTTTTGATAATAAAAACCTTCTAAATCCAGGTAAAATTGTTAGACCATTTAAATCTAATGATAGATCTTTGATGAGGTATAAGTCAGGGTATCAGGCAGAAAATATAAGTACACATTATGATTGGTCTAATTGGGGACAATTTTCTGATGCTGTTGAGATGTGTAATAACAATGGTGCATGTAGAAAATTAGATTCTGGTGTCATGTGTCCATCATATAGAGTGACTAAAGAGGAAAAAGATTTAGTTCGAGGCAGAGCAAATAGTCTAAGATTGGCTTTATCTAATCAATTACCAGAAGGATCTTTCGCATCTAAAGAAATGTATGAAACAATGGAGCTTTGCGTCAGCTGTAAGGCCTGTCAAAGAGAATGTCCGATGTCGGTAGATATGGCAAAAATGAAAAGTGAATTCCTTTCTCATTATTACAAAAAATTTAGTATGCGAATTAAAGATAGAGTTATCTCCGATATGCCTAGACTTATTTGGTTATTAAAAATAGTCGCTCCAATATTTAACAAAGTTAAAAATTTGCCTTTAATTTCAACAATTATAAGAAAATTCGGGTTCGCAACTGAAAGAACTATGCCTGAAGTACAAAACCAGAATGCATTAAGAGAAATATATGACAGTCAGACAATTTCAGAAAATAAGGTAATTTTATTTGCTGATACTTTTAATATAAACTTTGAAAATGAAAATTTAGTTTATGCTATAAAAGTTTTAAATAAATTTGGATATCAGGCAATTATACCGAGCTTTGGAAAAGATAAATTAAATCGACCTCTTTGTTGTGGAAGAACTTACATTTCTTATGGACAATTAGATAAAGCATCAGCTGAGCTTAATAGATTTAACGATTATATTATAAAAAATAATTATTTTGATTTGCCAGTTGTTGGAATTGAACCTTCATGTTTATTAACATTCAGTGATGAATATCAAACTTTAAAAAATGTAAATAATAGAGAACAAATTAAAAATAAATTTTATTTGTTAGAGGAATTTATTCTAGAACAAATAAAGAATGAAAATAATATTAAAATGAACAAGTTTGATCAAAATGTAATGATACACGGACATTGCCATCAAAAATCACAAGATAGAATGAAAGGTCTTACAAATCTTTTATCAGAATTAAATATTAATAATAAAATGATAGAGTCTAGTTGTTGTGGTATGGCTGGATCGTTTGGCTATGATAGCAAAACATATGAAGTTTCAAAAAAGATGGCTAATCTATCTTTAATACCCGCAATCAATAATAGTAGTGAAAAAGATTTCATAGTTGCAAACGGAACAAGTTGTAGACATCAAATATCTGATTTATCTGAGAAAAAAGGTAAACATGTCTCCGAATTATTATTTAAAATTTTTGAGACGGTTAATTAAATTAAGCTAGGTATTATTTTTCTTAAATCCATTGATAATTTCGGATTTATATTTGAATAAATTATTCCTTTTCCTAATTTTTTTAAAGCTAATAATTTTCCATCTGGAGAAATAATAGCTGTGTGTCCAAAAGTTTCTCTTTTAGGTGTATTTTTTCCTGTTTGTGCTGCTGCAAAAATATAACAAAAATTTTCGATTGCTCTGGCCTTTAGTAGTATCAGCCAGTGTTTTTGTCCTGTGAATTTAGTAAATGCTGATGGAACTGCGATAAAGTTTAAATTTTTTTTTGATAAATTTCTATACAGTTCAGGGAACCTTAAATCATAACAAATTGTAAAACCTATTTTACCCCAAGGTAAATTGGCAGTAACTAATTTATTGCCAGCTTTAAAAGTTTTACTTTCTTTATGTTGTTCCTTATTTGGAATTTTGACATCAAACATGTTAATTTTATCATAGTATTTTATTATTTTACCATTCGGTCCAATCAATACAGACCTATTCCTAAGTTTATTTTTAACTTTTATGCAGAGTGATCCAATTAAAATCCATTTCTTATATTTTTTTGAAATTTCTCTTACTTTTTTCAAGATCGGGTCTTTATTCATTTCAAATGAATATTTAAATAGTGTTTCTCTATTGCTTGACATCAAAGACGATGTTTCAGGTGTAATTATTAAATCAGATTTATTTTTAATAGCTTGATTTATATATTTAACTATATCTTTTAAATTTTTATTATAATCTTCTCCACTAGATAATTGTATACACGCTACTTTCATGTTTGAAATCCATATTTTTTTTCCAGATATTTGATTATATTGTGAACAATAAAGGTCATAAATAAATATATACCACCAGCTACAATAAATACTTCTACAGGTTTAAACGTTGTTGATATTATATATTTTGCAACACCTGTTAAATCCATTAATGTAACTGTGCTAGCAAGTGATGTTCCTTTAAGCATCAAAATAATTTCATTTCCATAAGCGGGAAGAGATTGTTTAATTGCTATAGGAATTTGAATTTTTGTAAAAATAATTTTTTTTGGTATCCCCAAGCTTCTGCCAGCCTCTAAATATCCTATTTTTATAGTCTGAAATGCTGATCTCAATATTTCTGAAGTATACGCTCCTGTATTTAAAGAAAATGCAATAATTGCACACCAGTAAGGTTCTTTTAAAACCACCCATAAAAAAGTAGTTCTTAAATATTCAATTTGACCTAATCCAAAATATATTATGAAGATTTGAACCAATAGAGGTGTTCCTCGAAATAAATAAGAATATCCATAAGCAAATTTATTTATTAATTTATTATTATTCATTCTTAAGATTGCAAATCCTAATCCAATAAAAAGTCCTAATATTAAAGAAACTGATAATAGTTTAAGAGTAATCAAAGTTGCACTAAGTAACTTTGGAAAACTATTTATCATTAATTCAATATCCATTAAAAACCTTTATTATATTTTAATTCTAATCTGTTTAGTAATTGCATGCTGAAAAAAGTAAGCATTAAATATAAAACAGCTGCAAAAGAGTAAAAGAAAAGTGGATCTCTTGTTGAACCTGCTGCAATATATGATTGTCTCATAATTTCAACCAAACCAGTAACTGAAATAAGAGATGTATCTTTTAATGTTATTTGCCATACGTTGCTTAAATTTGGAATTGCAAGTCTTAGCATTTGAGGAAAGATAATTTTAAAAAAATAAACGTATTTTTTAAATCCTAAAACTTTTGAAGCTTCAAATTGACCTTTGTCTATTGATTGTAAAGCTCCTCTAAAAACTTCAGTTGAATATGCTCCTGAAATAATACCAATTGAAAAAGACCCAGTTAAAAAAGCATTAATTTCGATGTAATCATTATAACCAAATATTGAAGCAACAAACATAATTGCTCCGCTTCCACCAAAAAAAAATAAATAAATTACAAGAAGTTCAGGAACGCCCCTTATGACAGTTGTGTAAGCATTTCCTATGGTATTTAGAAATTTGTTACTAGATAATTTTAATGGTGTGAAAATAGCAGCAAAAAGAAAACCAATAATCATTGCAGTTATTGAAACTGCAATTGTCATTAATGTTGCGAAGAATAACTCATCTCCCCAACCTTTATCACCAAAATATAGAAGTTCCATAATACAGGTGGCTAATTATAGCCACCTATAAATTTTTTATTACATAGAAGCGTCAAAACCAAAGTGTTTAATCGCAAGTTTACTAATAATGCCATCATCTCTAGCCTTATCAATTGCTGCGTTAAAATCATTTATAAGTTTTGAGTCACCTTTTCTAATACCAACCCCAACACCATTTCCAAAGTCTCCACCTGCAAATGTTGGTCCAGTTAATACAACTTCTTTACCAGATTTTTCTGCGTAATCTGTAAAAGCAACTGCAGCTGCTAATGCAGCATCAATTCTTCCTGCAGATAAATCTAAGTTTACTTCATCCTGAGTTTTGTAAGTTCTAACTTTTACACTTCCCATTAATCCAGATTCTAAAAAGTTTTGATGAATTGTTGCAGTTTGTACACCAACTGTTTTCCCTTTGAATGCTTTTGTTAAAACATCTAATGTTGCTTGTTCATCAGCACTTACGTCAGATAAGTTAATAGCTGACATAGTTTTTAGACCTTCATTTTTTGAACCTTTCATAACAGCCAATGATGCGACTTCATCTGCATAACCTTGTGAAAAGTTAATTGTTTTCATTCTTTCACTAGTGATAGACATGCCAGCCATAATAGCATCAAATTTTCTAGATACTAATGCTGGGATCATTCCATCCCAATCTTGCTCTACTATAGTGCAATCATGTTTCATGATTTTACATAATTCATTTGCTAGTTCTA
Organism: uncultured Pelagibacteraceae bacterium; assembly: GCA_902528735.1. Lineage (GTDB taxonomy): Bacteria > Pseudomonadota > Alphaproteobacteria > Pelagibacterales > Pelagibacteraceae > Pelagibacter. The sequence continues at coordinate 22,178 of CABZTP010000009.1, read as the reverse complement.
CTTCAAAGCCAATCAAATTTCCTGCTGCGTCTTTTGAATTCCAAGGTGGGTAAGCTCCCTCAGTTCCAATTTTAATTTGATCTGCAATAGAAGAAATTGTTAAAAACGATGATATTAAGATACCAAGTCCTAAAGTTTTAAATATTTTCATTTTTCCTCCAAAATTTTTATGATTATTTCATAAAATTATTGTTTTAAAAAGAAAAATTAATGATTTATTGATGACGAAAAATTCCAAGAACAATCGAAACTTGGTATGTAAACTCTGGAAAGTTTTGTATTTCCAAAAGTTTGATTAAAGACGTTCAACCAATTATCAACTTGCTTGGGTTTTTTATCCTGACTTCCAACTTGAGCAGTAATTACACCTTTGGGTTTTAAAATTCTTTCAAGCGATGACATATTTTTAGCTGCTAAATCAATACAAAATTGGTCATCATTAAGATCTACAAAAATTTGATCATATGTATTGTCTTTGAGAGATTTAATACTTTCGAAAGCATCACCCCAAACACACTTTACAGAATTCTTTTCAGTAGCTTTCTCACCAATTTTACTAAGATGTTTATCACATACTTCAACAACTTCAGGATCCAGCTCAAACCAATCGATGAAACCAAAATTTTGTGAGATACACTCTCTCGCTACTCCTCCATCGCCTCCTCCAATAATTGCAGCTTTTTCTTTATTTGAATTTAAATTAAGACCTGAATTTACAAAAGTTGAGCTATATAAATGTTCATCACTTTCAGCTACTTGTATTTCATTATCAATAAATAAAGCTTTTCCAAATTGTTCCAAATTTAGTATTTCAATATATTGTCCTGCTTTTGATTTAAAATTCTCTAAAACACTATTAACAACATAAGATTTTTTTAAACCTGGAGAGCTATAATTATCATGATAATGATCTATTGTGTCTCTATTGAATTCTTTAATAATAATTTGTTTATGTTCAATCTCCTCTTTGATAACTTTTAGCGCAACAGATGGTGAAACCTTTCCACAAGTAAAAAAATCAAAACTTATAATTTCATTTTCTGGGAATGTGTGAAAGCTCATATGGCTTTCTGCTAAAAGAGCTACCAATGTGAAACCTTGAGGTTCAAATTTATATTTAGAAATTTTTAAAACAGTAACATTCGCTAACTTGGCAATTTTATAAACTAATTTTTCGTAAAAAGATGGATCGTATTCTTTTTTAGCTCCAATAATATCAAGAGTAATATGTTCACCAACTTTTGTCATTTATTTAGTCTCTCTTATAATTTTTAGCTTTTTTTAAAACTTTATTCATCTCTTTATCAGAAAGATTTTTAGGCTTACCAAGTTTAAGTGCGGTTATATACTGTAAACTTAAATTTTCAACTTCTTGAGCTAATTCAAACGCATCAGGTAAATTACTGTCAAATGCAATCTGACCGTGATTTGCAATCAAACATGCTTTTCTATTATTCAAAGCTTTTAATATATTTTTTGAAAGCTCTCTTGTTCCATAAGTAGCGTATTTTGCACATTTAATATCATTACCTCCTGCGAGTGCGACCATGTAATGGAAAGCTGGAATAGGTTTTTTGTGAACAGATAGAGCTGTTGCATTAGTTGAATGTGTATGAACTATTGCTTGAGCATCTTTCTTTTTAACATAAATATCTTGATGAAATCTCCATTCTGACGAAGGTTTATATTTTTTTTCATATTTTCCGTTCAAACTAACAAACACTATATCTTTTACTTTTAATGATGAGTATTTTTTTCCTGATGGGGTAATAAGAAAACCATTGTCATGTCTGACTGATATATTGCCAGATCTTAAAGCTGATAATTTTTTGTCATTAAGCATTTTGGAAAACTTAATAACATCATTTTTCTTTTTATTAGTTTTTGAAGAGACCATTTAAACCTTCAGTAGAGGCTTCGCATATTCCTTTTTCTGTTATTAATGCTGTAACATACTTAGCTGGAGTTACATCAAAAGCCAAATTTAATGATTTACTTTTCTCTGGATAAATTAAAACTTTATCAACTTTATTATCTTTGTTAATTCCATCCACATGAGAAAGTTCTTTTGGATCTCTTTCTTCTATTGGAATATCTTTGGAGTTTTTTAAATTCCAATCTATCGTTGAACTTGGTAAAGCAACATAAAAAGGAACCTTATTATCATGAGCTGCAAGAGCTTTTAAATATGTTCCAATTTTATTGCACACATCTCCGTTAGATAATGTTCTATCTGTTCCAACAATGCACATATCGACCTGTCCTCTTTGCATTAATATTCCTCCAGTATTATCTGCTATAATTGTATTTGGAATTTCTTCTTCATTAAGTTCATATGATGTAAGGTTTGCTCCTTGATTTCTTGGTCTAGTTTCATCTACCCAAACATGTATTGGTATACCTTTTTTATGTGCATGATAAACAGGAGAAGTTGCTGTTCCCCAATCTATAGTAGCTAACCAACCTGCATTACAATGTGTGAGAATATTTACTGTATCTTTCTTTTTATTATATATTTCTTCAATAATATTTAATCCATTTTTACCAATACTTTCACAAAAGCCCTCATCTTCTTTGCAAATTTCTTTAGCTTCATTGAGTGCAATTTTAAATAAGTCTCCAGGTTCAACAAATGACAATTTGTTATTCATTCTATGAACTGCCCACTGAAGATTAATAGCCGTCGGCCTAGAAGCAACTAATTCCTCTGAACTTTTTTTTATAAAATCTAAACTATTATTTTCTTTTACAGCAAGAACTAATCCAAATGCAGCTGTACCTCCGATTAAAGGAGCACCTCGGACTTCCATTGTTTTGATAGCATTTATTGCATCTTTAACTGAACTTAACTCTTTTATTAAAAATTTATGTGGCAGCTTTGTTTGATCTATAATCTTTACAACTTGTTTTTCTTCATCAAACCAAATTGTTTTATATTCAACACCATTAATTTTCATTTATTAAGAACTCTTCCTGCAATTGTTTTTAATTTATCTTTAGTTTTTTGCGTTCTTTTTTCTGGAGCAGTAATTATTGCTACATCTAAGCAATTATTAGTTGGGTCATTAGGATCTATATGATTTTCAAAGTTCTCTATCAGGTTTTTAATCATATTTTTAGCTTTCGCGGCATTATCTAAGAGTACTTTTATAACTTGTTGAACATCAACATTTTCATGATCTGGATGCCAACAATCATAATCCGTCACCATTGACACTGAAGCATATCTAATTTCAGCTTCTCTTGCTAGTTTAGCCTCTGGCATATTTGTCATTCCAATAACATCTGCTTTCCATGATCTATATAGGTTTGACTCTGCTAAAGTTGAAAATTGTGGGCCCTCCATAACAACATATGTACCTCCTCTTTGAAAATCTATATTTTCCTTTTTTATTGCTTCCTCACACGCATTCATTAGGCCATTTGAGGTTGGGTGGGCCATTGAAACATGTGCAACAATCTCATCATCAAAAAAAGTTTTATTTCTTGCAAAAGTTCTATCGATAAATTGATCAACTATTACAAATTTTCCTGGAGGTAATTCTTCCTTTAAAGATCCTACAGCTGAAACAGAAACTATATCCGTAATACCAAGTTGTTTAAGAGCATCAATATTAGCTCTAAAATTTATATTTGATGGAGAAATAAAATGTCCTTTCCCATGTCTTGGAAGAAAATAAATCTCTTTATTATTATATTTAGCCTTTAATATTGAATCTGATGGTTTTCCCCAAGGTGTATTCAAGTCTAGTGTTTCTCTATCTATAAACTCTTCAACATCATACAGGCCACTTCCACCAATAATTGCTAATTTATTATTTGCCATAATACATTTTAGATTATAATTAAGTTTTATGGATTTGAAAGAGCATATTAGGTCGATTCAAGACTATCCTAAAAAGGGAATTCTTTTTAGAGACATCACTACTCTTATTAAAAACGAAAAAGCTTTCAAAGAGTGTATAAATCAAATTATAGAGAGATCTAAAAAATTTAATTTTGATAAAATAGCTGCAGTAGAATCTAGAGGTTTTGTATTTGCTTCTGCTATTTCATATGTCTTAGATAAGCCATTTATAATGTTAAGAAAAAAAAATAAATTACCTGCAGAAGTACATTCTGTTGATTTTGAACTAGAATATGGAATGGCTACAATTGAAGTTCACAAAGATTCATTCAAAGAAAACGACAATGTATTAATTATTGATGATTTAATTGCTACAGGAGGTACCGCAGAAGCAGCTGCTAAATTAATTGAAATATCAAAAAGTAAAGTTGCAGGATTTATTTTTGTAATTAATTTATTTGATCTTGGTGGAACTGATAATTTATTAAAAAAAGGATATAAAGTTGAGAATCTCATTGATTTCCCAGGCCACTGACTAATACTTATCAATTTTTTTTTTTAAATATTGCTGAAATACAATAATATTTCAATTTATTTTGAACATCGTCTTTTGATACATATCTTTTATATCTAAATATTTTTATAAAATATAAAAGATTAAATATATAACATTTAATACCATTATTTATTTTAAATAAATTCTTTACACGATAATCATCACATTCAGTAATAAAATATATATTTTTTAATTCTAAATTATGAATTTTAGCAAAATTATGTAAATCATTTTCAGAATATCCTTGCCTTACATGCTCACCGTTTTCAGTTTTAGAGACATACGCATGCCATGGATATTTTATTGAAAAATTCCGAATAGAATTTATGTATGGTGTTGTAATTATTATATAACCATTTTTTTTTGTAGATTTAACCAATTTGGAGAAAAAAGAATTATCATCCATTATGTGTTCTATAACTTCAGATGACCAAACAAAATCAAATTCACCAAAGAACCATTCCTCTCTTAAATCTTTAGTGATTAATTTAAATTCTTTTTGTTTAAATTTAGATGCCTTAATATGACTTCCATCAAAATCTATGCCAAGATACTTATGATTTTGGAAATTTTTTTTAATGTAGGTGTAAAAATTACCAGATCCACATCCAACGTCTAATATATTTAAGTTATCGCTATTATTATTTGATTTTATTATATCTGATCCAAAAATAAATCTATCATGACTATCTTGAGCTCTTGTAAGACCCATATAAATTATAGGGCATACTTTTAAAAAAAAGTTCTCAATAATATTGAAAATAAACAATATAAAAGGATTTAGATTTGATTTTCGCATTATTAATGGTAGCGGGAAGTGGGATCGAACCACTGACCTCGGGCTTATGAGTCCCGCGCTCTAACCAACTGAGCTACCCCGCCAATAAAAACCATTTTATAATACTAAAAGATAAATATACAATGTAAAAAAATTAAAAAAAATATGATAACTAATAATGAAAATTACAAAAAAAAGCTTTTAATAGTAGTCCCATATAGAAAAAGAGATCAACAATTAAAAATCTTTCAATTTCACGCTAAGATATATTTCAATGAGGACAAATTAGATAAATATTTAAATGTAAAATTATGTATTTTAGAGCAAGATAACGAAAAACCATTTAATTATGGCCGCTTATGTAATACTGGATATTTAATTAATGAAGACTATTTAGATTATATTGTTATTAACAACGTTGATTTTTTACCAATGATAGCAGACTATTCATATTCAGATAATCCAATATTACTAATAAAACACGGACATAATAATTTGCCTATGCGACCTTCATCAAATTCAAAATGGATTGTAAAGGGATCAAAAAGAGAAAATTTTTTTGGCAACTCTGTTTTAATACCAAAAAATATTTTTAAAAAAGTTAATGGTTATTCTAATTCATATTGGGGTTGGGGTTATGAAGATACAGATCTTAAAAAAAGAATTGATGTCAATAAAATTGAAATTAAATTCAGAGATGGATTTTTTAGACCAATGTTACATGATAATAATGGTTTCATAATAACAGAAAAAGATGAAGCTGTTCCATCAGAATCAAGTATTACAAATAAAAAATTATTTGATGAAAAATGGACAAACAGTAAAAATTATATCGATGATGGAATAAATAATCTCAAGTATGAAATTAAATCTGATGAGAGGATTTATAAAAACCTACGAAATGATGCCCTTTTTGAAATAAGACATATTAAAGTTGATTTTTAATCTTTCTATTTTTTTTTCTTTTGCTGTTTTAGTTTTCTTTTTTCTTTTAAAGAAAGTTTTGCTTTTTTCATCACGCTTGAGTCTTTAAACGATTTACCACTATATCTTTTAGACATTTAATTTATTTGTTCAAAAAATTTATCTTTTAACTGGTAAGTAAATAGATATTCTTTTCCGATTGGTTGAAATTTAGTCTTAATTACTATTTTGTTTTCTTTATCTAATTTAAATTTCCAAGTTAATTTAATATCACCAGAAAAAACTCTCAATTTTCCTAAATTTGTAAAACGCCAACCATCTTCTGAAATAACTTTTCCAGCTTGATATCTTTTGTAATTATTCTCATCAAATATGTAAGTAACTTCACCTTGGTTTCTTTCATCTACTAATGTTATTGCATAATTATTTAAAAATTCTGCAGTTTCTGATTTGTTTAGACTTCTTTTTGAAATTGATTTTAAAAAGTCTGTTGTTTTGTCTATAGTTTGATCTATTTTTTCATTAGCTACTGAAAAAGAAGTTAAAATTAGCAAAATAAATACAGCATTAAATAACTTTCTAATCATATATATTTAGTTTAGTAAATTAATTGTAAATAGAAAAGTAAATATTGAAGCAAATGTAGATATAAATATAGCTTTAATAATATTTTGAGGACTTACATTATAAGCAGAACACATAACAATTGCAGTTGCACCGCACGGGCCAATGCTTACTAATAAAGCGCCTGCCATATTAATTGGATTAGACAAATTAAAAAATGTATATCCAAAGATTAATAAAATTATTGGTGATATTATTAATTTTAAAATTGATATTGAAATTGTTAATTTATTGAAAAGTTCTCTTGAGTAAAAAGACAGAATTATACCAATAGCAAACAAACCAACTGGCATTACACATGCAGCTAATCTTGATAAAATATATTCAAATGGAGTTTCATCAATGTTAATACTTGAAATTCTAATGAATAATCCAATCAAAATAGCTAATATCATTGGGTTAAGTATTAGATTTTTTAAGAATTGAATTAATTTAATTTTTTTTTTTACAGTAAGTTCTAAAAAAAAACTTATTACTGATAATAAAATAACACTATCCATTAAAATAATACTTGAGATTTGAGTAACTGTACTTCCAGCGAAAAATATTTCGGCAATAGGTAAAACTAATATTACGTGATTAGATAAAGCTACTGTTAAAGACCAAATTATAGATTCTTGTGTTGATCTTCTAAAAACATTTTTTGTTAGTAAAAAAGCTATAATTCCACTTGTAAGTTGCATTAAAAAGTATGAAGAAATTTGTGTTAAATCAATTTCTCCTATATCGCTTAAAGCTACTAGTTTTACTATTAGTGCTGGAACAGCGATATAAAATGAAAATAAATTAAATATTTTAGCCTTTTGTAAATCAAAAATTTTAATTTTACCTAAAAAAAAACCAATTAAAGTTATACCTATAAAAGGTGTTAATCCTAAAAAAACTTGAAACATTATTGGACTGTAATTCTATGCATAATTCTATCACCTTTAAAAGCAGTTGCTTGGTGAAGCATAGATCTGTTGTCCCAAATCGCTAATTGATTTTTTTCCCACTCTAAAGAATATTGAAATTTCTTCTTTACTTGATGTTTAAATAGATAATTCTTGAATTTTTTCTCAATTTTATCATTGTTAAAACGAATAAAATGACCAGGGCTACAATATAAAGTGTATTTACTGTTAATTTTTCTTATTAAATTATGTTTTGAAACAAGTTCTTTTGCCTTTTTGCCTTTCTCTTTTTCCCTCTCTATCCTTGTAACAGAAATTGGCCCCTCTGAAGAAAAAATACATTTTTCATTTTTAAATTTTTTCTTTAATTTATTTGGTAGATTTTCGTATGCCAGATACTGAGAACAAAAGTCTGTATTCGCCTTGCCTCTTTTTGGGACAAGTTTAGATAGTAACATCGTAAATCTTGGTGGTTTTTTTGTGTAAATTGAGTCGGTGTGAAATTGTTCTCCAAAACTTGGGCCCTTATCTGTAGATTTTCTCTGAACAACTGTGATTTGTGGATATTTTTTATTTAAACCTTTTAATCGAGGGTAATTAGCAAGTGTGCCAAATTTTTTTGCAAATTTTATATAATGATCAGAATTCAAGTTCTGATTTCTAAAATAAATCATTCCATATTTTGACAAAGCAGATTTAATTTTCTTTAATTTTGAATTGTTAATTTTATTTAAATCACAAATTAATTCTGCACCAATATTTTTTTTATTAGGGATAATTTTAAACATATTTTAAAAAAAAATTTTTTAAATGTTTAATTGTTTCTTTGGGATTTTGCTCTGGTATAAAATGTCCAGATTTGACAGCTGATCCTACAATCTTTTTAAATGAATATTTTTGCCAGATCTTTACTGGTTGAAATTGTTTGCCTACGACCCCGTTTTTTCCCCATAGAACTTGGATTGGAATATTTAGTTTTTTCTTTCTATCATGTCTATCATGTTCCAAATCAATAGTTGCTGATGCTCTGTAATCTTCACAAGAAGCATGAATTCTCTTTGGTTGTTTAAAGCATTCTAAATAACTCTCCTCTACTTTTCCAAATTTGTGATTGCCTGACCATTTATCTAAGCAATTTTTCATCCACTTTCTAGGATCACTCATTATCATTTTTTCAGGTAACCACTTTGGTTGAATAAGAAAAAACCAATGAAAATATGATTTTGCAAAATGTCTAGTTGTTAATTCGTACATATCCAATGTTGGACAAATATCTAATACACTTAAAGCAATTACATTTTTTTTGTGATCTCTAGCTAGTCTATGAGCAACCCTGCCTCCCCTGTCATGACCAGCAACAAAGAATTTAGAAAATCCCAAACTAATCATTAACTGTTTCATGTCATTTGCCATTTCTCTTTTTGAATAATTAAAATGCTTAGAATCTGAACTTGGAACTAGACTATTTCCGTAACCCCTAAGATCAGCAGCAACAACTTTAAAACTTTTAGATAATTCAGGAGCTGTTTTATGCCACATCAAATGTGTTTGCGGATATCCATGAAGTAATAATAAAGGAGGTCCTTCTCCTTTAATTTTACAAAAGACCCTACCTTTTTTTACTTTGATATATCTACTCTTAAAACCCTCAAACATTTTATTATTTTATCTCATATTTTTATAATTCAATCAGTAATTTTCAAAAATGTTCAATTAAAAGCTTAATAAAGTAAATTATTGAATTGAATTATGACTCATTGAATGTATATCTTCATTTTTGTGAGAATTGAAGAAGAACTAAAACTAGATTATTCCGACGTACTTTTCAGACCCAAAAGAAGCACTCTTAAAAGTAGAAAAGACGTTAATTTAAAACGAACCTATCGTTTTAAATATAGCAATAATGAATGGTCTGGTATCCCAATTATGGCTGCAAATATGGATGGAGTTGGTGAACTAGGTATTGCTCAAAAATTATCTGAATATGGAATGATTACATGCTTAACAAAACAGCATGATATAAAAAAAATTAAACAATTTAAAAAAATTAAATCTATTTATCAAAATATTGCATTAAGTATTGGAACAAAAAAGGAAGATTTCGAAAACTTAAATAAAGTTTTAAAAGAATTCAGCTTTATAAAATTTATTTGTATTGATGTTGCAAATGGTTATTCAGAACATTTTAGTAAATTTTTAAAATCTGTCAGAGATAAATATCCTACAAAAACTATAATTGCTGGTAATGTTGTAACTGCTGACATGACACAAGAGCTTATTCTATCGGGTGCAGATATAGTTAAGGTTGGTATTGGACCTGGGAGTGTTTGTACAACAAGAATACAAACTGGAGTTGGGTATCCACAATTAAGTGCAGTAATTGAGTGTGCTGACGCTGCACATGGTTTAGGAGCTCACATAATTGCTGATGGTGGTTGTACTTGTCCTGGTGACGTAGCTAAAGCATTTGGTGGAGGAGCAGATTTCGTTATGCTTGGTGGTATGCTTGCCGGTCATGATGAAGGCAAAGGTAAACTAGTAAAAACTAACGGGTCAAAATATATTGAATTTTATGGATCAAGTTCTGAAACTGCAAATAATAAACATTATGGTGGATTATCAGATTATAGAAGTAGTGAAGGTAGAACAGTTAGAGTTAAGTACCGTGGAAAAATAAATGACACGATTTTAAATATACTTGGAGGTGTCAGAAGTAGCTGTACATACGTAGGGGCCCCTTCATTAAAACAACTTAGCAAATGCACCACATTTGTAAGAGTAACTAAACAATTTAACGATACATTTTTAAAATAATGAAAGAATATTCTATAGCTTCAATTGCTGGAGATGGAATTGGCAAAGAAGTTGTACCTGAAGCTCAAAAAATTTTAACAGAGATTTCACAACAACATCAATTTAAATTGAAAATTGAAGATTATAACTTTGCATCTTGTGATTATTATGAAAAGCATGGAAAAATGATGCCAGATGATTGGAAAGATAAACTTATAAAGCATGATGCAATTTTTTTTGGTGCAGTTGGTATGCCCGATAAATATCCAGACCACATTACACTTTGGGGCTCATTATTAAAATTTAGAAGAGAGTTTGATCAATATATTAACTTAAGACCGGTAAAGCTATTTGAGGGTGTTAATGCACCATTAGCAAATAAGCAACCAGGTGATATTGATATGATAATTGTCAGAGAGAATACGGAAGGTGAATATTCTTCTGTTGGAGGAAGAATGTATCAAGGTACTGACAGAGAAGTAGTAATTCAAGAAACAGTTATGTCAAAATATGGAATAGATAGAGTTCAAAAATTTGCATTTGAACTTGCTTCAAAGAGAAAAAGGAAAAAATTAACCAGTGCCACTAAATCAAATGGAATATCAATAACGATGCCTTACTGGGATGAAAGATTTAATGAAAATAAAAAAAATTATTCCAATGTTGAAACGGATCAGTATCATATTGATATTTTAGCTGCGAGATTTGTACTTAGTCCTGAAAGATTTGATGTGATTGTAGCATCTAATTTATTTGGAGATATTTTGTCTGATTTAGGTCCAGCTTGTACTGGCACTATTGGGATTGCTCCATCTGGTAACATAAATCCTTCTAATAAGTATCCATCTTTATTTGAGCCAGTTCATGGATCTGCACCAGATATAGCTGGGCAAGGTATTGCAAATCCAATCGGTCAGATCTGGTCTGCTGCTATGATGCTAGATTATTTAGGTGAGAAAGATGCTTCTGAAAGAATTGTTAAATCAATTGAGTTAACTCTCAAAGACAAAAACAGTAGAACTAAAGACCTTCAAGGATCTAGTAATACTACCCAATGTTCAAAAAAGATTTTAGATAATCTTAGCTCAGTTTAAAATTTATTTAAATTATGAGTTTAGTTAAAAATAAATCAATATCTAAAGTTATAACTTTATGTATTGTAGGTTTTTTTATTTTTGTTTGCCAAGACTCTACTGCAAAATATCTTGGGGCTCTAATGCCATTAAATCAGGTTGTATGGGGAAGATTTTTTTTTCACTTTGTAATTATTTTAGTATTATTTGCAATCTTAAAACCTAAAGTAAGTCTAAAAAAAAATTTTAGTATTAATATTATAAGATCTATACTGATGGTGTTTGCTACATTTTTTTTTGTGCATTCTCTTCAAAAATTTGATCTTGTAGATATTTATGTTGTTTTTTTTTCAGCACCATTGATAGTTTCTATTTTAACTGCAATATTTTTAAAGGATATACTAACACCGAAAGGTATAATTTTAATGTTATTAAGTTTTGGTTGTATAATTTATTCTATGAGTCCCAGTATGAAAATTTTAAGTTTAGATTTAGTTTTTCCACTGGTTCCTCCTCTGTGCTGGGCTTTGTACCAATTTTTTACAAAATTTATATCTGGAGATAGTGACCCATTAGTAGCATTATTTTATGCAGCTGTTGTTGGTGCAGTTGTTTTTTCTGTTTATGTTTTTATAGATTGGACCCCTATTGAAAATAAAAACTTGTGGATTGGTTTAATTTGTCTTGGTGTGTTGGGTTTTGTTAGTCATCTTTTAATAATATATGCTATTCAATTATCTAATTTATCATTTGTAACTAATTTTCAGTATTCTCAATTAATTTGGTCCACAATAATAAATTTTTATATTTTTGGAGTACCTTTTGATTTTAATAAAACCTTTGGAGTTATTGGTATAATTGTTTTTGGGGTTTTATTTGTTCAGGCTGAAAGTCGAAAAAAAAAAATTAATTCTTAAAATTTTTTTGATTTAAAGGTTTTTCTAATACGTCAACTGGATATTTTTGTTTTTCAATTTCAATAAATATATTTTTGCCTTTTAATGTTTCAACTGTATTTCCTGAATTAACATATCCAAAAGAAAGATTTTTATTATAACAAAAGGAATAATTTCCCGAAGTTGTTCTACCAATTATTTTATCATCTTTATAAATTGGCTCTTCATGTAATAAAAGTGGTTTACCAGGTTTGCTATCTTTAAGAGTGAACATCATCATTCTCTTATCTAATTTTTGGTCTTTAATTTTTAATAGAGCATCTTTTCCAATAAAGTTTACATTTTTCTTATAACTAATTGCAAATTTTAAACCTGCTTGGTATTGATTTTCCTCTGGTGAAATGTCATGTCCCCAGTGAACAAATCCACTTTCCATTCTCATAATATCCATGGCATGCATTCCACAATGAGATAGTTCAAAGTTTTTCCCCTCTTCAATTAGAATTTCATATAAATCCTTAGCGGAGCTACTATCAACATAAAGTTCAAAACCTACTTCACCCACATAAGATAATCGTTGCGCCCATATCTTAATTTCTTTTGGTTTTCCCCAAGGAGTATTTGCATCAAATATGTTTATGAATTTTCCTGTTCCAAATTTAAAATTTTCATTTTTAAAATCATCTTTGCAAATTTTTGAAATCATTTCTCTGCTCTTTGGACCAAATAAACCTAAGCAGCAAAATTCCTCAGTAACATCAGAAAACTCTACATCTTTATCTAAGTATTTTAATATGTGATATTTATCATGTTCTCTTGTTGCTGCTGAACTCACAATTCTAAAATAATTTTTATCAATACATACAACAGTTAAATCTGTTTCTATTCCACCATCTTCATTAAGCATATGAGTGTAAGTTGTTTTTCCAATTTCATTTTTAATATTTGCAGTACATAACTTTTGTAATTCTTGATGAGTTTTTTCACCTTTCAGGTCAAACTTTGAAAATGTTGAGAAATCGAATAGACCAACTTTTTTCCTAGCATTTAAGGTCTCATGTTTTGCTGACGGATACCAATTTTGATAATTAAAACTATATTCATATTTAGGCTCATTACCATTTAGTGAATACCACATTGGTCTTTCAAATCCTCCAGCAACTCCGAAACAAGCTCCTGCTTTTTTTAATTTTTGATGATAAGGCAAAAGTTTTTGGTTTCTTGATGTATTATGTTGTTTATAAGGCCAATGCATTCCATATAGATCACCTAATGTTTCTGTAACCCTTTCCATAATAAAGTTTTTTGAAGAATGAAATCTTTGAAACCTTTTAATGTCTACCGAAAATAGATCTTCGTTAACATGTCCATTCATCATCCATTCAGCAGTAACTCTACCCGCTCCTCCTGAGCTTGCAATTCCAATGCTGTTAAAGCCACAACATGTATATAAATTCTTAACCTCTGGAGTTTCACCTAATAAATACTGTGTATCTGGTGTAAAAGACTCTGGTCCTGAAAAAAATTTTCTAATACCTGCATTTTGTAACATTGGCAATCTATGAAATGATTTCTCTAGGAATGGTTCGAAATGATCAAAGTCATCTGGAAATTCACCAAAAGAAAAGTCATCTGGAACTCTTCCAGTTTTTTTAAAAGCAGGTTTTGCATTTGGTTCAAAAATACCAACCAGAATTTTTCCGGCATCTTCTTTTAAATATAGACAAGCATTATAATCTCTCAATACAGGAAGATTTTGGGGTAAATCTTTAATAGGCTCTGTGATTACATAAAAGTGTTCATTTGGATATAATGGTACGCTAACATTAATATCTTCACCCAGTTGTCTTGACCACATACCTGTCGCCATAACAACATATTCGCAGTCTATAATTCCTTTATCAGTCTCTACTCCACTTATTCTTGAGTTTTTAATAAGAATTTTTTTTACAGGAGTTTGTTCAAATATCGATGTACCATGCATTCTAGCAGCTTTAGCTAGTACATTTGTAACCCCCACAGGATCTGCCTGTCCATCTTTAGGCATGTAAACTCCTCCTACCAGATCTTTATTATGTAATACTGGATATAACTCTTTTATTCTTTTTTGATTTAAAACTTCAACTTCAACATTAGATAATTGTGCTGCTGTTGCTTGTCTTAATAATTCCTGCATTCTTTCATTTGTTGATGCAACAGTTATTGCTCCATTTTGTTTTAGACCAGTTGATAAACCAGTAGTTTTTTCTAATTCTTTGTAAAGATCTAAAGTGTACTTTCTAATTTTAGTAATTGTTGATGATGCACCTAACTGACCCATTAAACCCGCGGCATGCCATGTTGTTCCAGATGTAAGTTGATCTCTTTCAAGTAAAACTACATCTTTCCATCCAAATTTAGTTAAATGATAAGCGCATGAAGTTCCAGCAACACCTCCTCCTATAACAACTACTTTAGTACTTTTAGGTAACTCTTTCATATATGTACAAATTTATATAATTAATTTTAAAAGCAAACAATATGGTCAATATGGATAGGTCTTTTTATACCAAATTTCTCATCAACTTCATGTTGGTGAATGTGATGTGAATGAACAAAGACTGGAATTAAATTATTACTTATTGTCTTTAATGTATAAATAAAATTTGATCCTCTGAACTTTCTATCGACCACTTCAAGTTTAAGATTGCTTGAGTCATCATGCTCTAAGTCTTCGGGTTGTATGAGTAGTTTTACTTTTGATCCAATTGGAAATGGTCTTGCAAAATTACCTGTTATTGTTCCTAAATCTTCATTTTCAAGACTTTTAGGGCTAGTGACTTCTGCTGGTATCAATATACCTCTATTCAGAAAATTAACTACTTCTTCAGAATTTGGTAAATGATAAACATTATATGGATCATCAAATTGCTTTAATTGACCATCTAAAATAATTCCACACTTAGTTCCTAAGTAAAATGCCTCATATGAATCATGTGTAACAATTATTGTTGTTATTTTTGAATTGGTTAATATTTGCTTTAATTCAACTTGAATTTCTTCCTTAAAACTTTGGTCAACATTAGACAAAGGTTCATCAAGCATTAATAAATCCGGTTGAGAAACTAACGATCTAGCCAATGATGCTCTTTGTGCTTCACCAGCGCTTATTTCGTGAGGAAACTTATTTAAAATTTTATTTAAATTCAAAAAATTAATTATGTCTTTAGAAAGTATTTTTTTATCATCTTTTACTCTTTCTGAACCAAGATTTATATTTTTCTCAATATTGTAATGAGGAAATAGACTATTTTCTTGAAATGAAAGAGCAACGTTACGATTTTCTGGTTCCACATGTGTATTGCTTGAAGATATTGTTTTTCCTTTTAGTTTTATTGTACCTTGTTTGATTTTCTCCAAACCTGCAATAGTTCTTAAAATCGTAGTCTTTCCTATTCCAGAGGGACCAAGTAAACAAACAATATCTCCCTCATTTTCAATTTTTAAAGAAACGTTATTTACTTTATTTTTCCCACCAGCAGCAAAAGATACATTATCGATTTCAAAAAAATTATTAGCCATCAGTCTTTCAAAATAAATTTAGATGTGACCAAAATAAATGTACTCGCAATTAATATCAAGAATAATGATGGAACTGCTGCCGCTTCTAAAAGATCTTGAGATGCAAATATATAAGCTGTTGTAGCAAAAGTTTCAAAGTTAAATGGTCTCAATATTAATGTGATAGGTAATTCTTTTATTACTTCTATTGTAATTAATATTCCTATTAGAAATACAGAATTTTTTAAATAAGGAACATGAATTCCTAAAAAAGTTTTTATTTTAGAGTAACCAAGCAGATATGAACTTTCATCAATTGACCTATTTATTCTTTCGTAACCTGTTTTCAATCCGTTATAAGCTAGAGAATAAAATCTGATAAAATATACTATCACTAAACCAAATATAGATCCTATAAATATTTTCTTTATAGAATTAAATTCAAAGGCTTTTACAAAAGTATTATCGAACCATGCAATAAAAGTGATGAATGCAACAGCTAAAATTACTCCAGGAATTGCATATCCTGTAATAGAAAATGTTGTAAGAAAGTTTAAAAATTTACTTTTAGTAACTCTATTTCCATAATTTGAAATAAATGAAAAAACTACTAATACTATACTAGATAAAAAAACTAAATATATTGTGTTTGAAAGTAATTGAAAGGTATTTAAATCAAATAAATTTTTTGGAAAAATTATTGTCCAATATAACATTTGTAAAACAGGAAATAGAAAACTTATAAAAAATACTAAAAAACAAAACCCAAAAGCCAAAGTCCCTTTAGAAATATTTAGTTTAATTTTCTTCTTTTCTTTGATGCCACCTTTAATTGGAGAGTGATATTGGGCGCGTTTTCTTGAGATATTTTCAATAAAAAAAAGACCTAAAATAAATAATAGTAAAAAAAATGAGAGCTGATTTGCAAAAGCTAAATCATCAAAAGAAATCCATGAATCATATATTCCTGTAGTAAGAGTTGCTATTCCAAAAAACGATACTGCGCCAAAATCAGATAGAGTTTCCATTGCAACTAAGGCTAATCCAGCAACTATTGCTGGTCTAGCTGATGGTAAAATGATCTTGAAAAAAGATTTATATTTAGAAAAACCAAGATTTTGACCAAGCTCGATTAAATTTTGAGATTGATAATGAAATGATGCTCTAGTTAGAACGTAAACATATCCAAATAATGAAAAAGATACTGATAATATGGCCCCTAGCATACCATCAAATTTTGGGATTGATCTATTGTATTCACCAGGTCCAAGTAAAGATTTTAATATTGAATATAATGTTCCAAAGTTTTCAAAAAAAGCTGTTAGTGAATAAGCATAAATATAAGCAGGCACTGCAAAAGATAATATTAAGGCCCATTTAAAAAATTTAACTCCAGGAAAATCATAAAATGATACTACATAAGCACATCCAACACCTAAAATTAAGGTAAGTATTAATACTCCAATAAGTAAAGTTAAAGAGTTATAGATGTATTCAATTAGAAAAGTATTTTTTAAAATATCGTAGTAATTTGTTGTTTCTTGGAAGAAACTTGCGAACACAGTTAAAATTGGAATTGCAACAATAAATGAAACTATAAAAGATGATAAGTACCAGGAATTAAATTTCATATATTATAATCCGCCTTATAATCATGAAAATCAAAAGTGCCCATGGTTTAGGAGACCAAACCATAGGCACAAACTTTAGAAAATCAAAAATTAAATACTTTTAGGATATGCGGAACCTCCTTAGTTTTAATTTCGGACAATTTTCTATTATTTACACGTTTATTGATTTTTTCACACTCCGAAGCACATGCAGGACAGGCTTTGGTAGATTTATTATAATCAATTTCCGTAGTAAATTTTTTTTTAATAGCTGTCATTTACTTCCAACCAGCAGCTAACATTACTTCTAATGCATCTGCTTGTTTTGCACCGTATGACTTAACACTTGTTTTAGTATCCATTACAAAGTTCATCTCTTTACCTGGAACTAAATCATTAGGTGTTACACCACCAATCATTGGATACTCAAAAGTATTATTTACAATATGATTTTGAGCCTCTGTTGATAATAAAAACTCAACTAATTTTACAGCATTATCTTTATTTGGTGCATGTTTAAGCATACCAGCTCCACTAATATTAATGTGCGTTCCTCTATCTTGTTGATTAGGGAAAAAAGGCATTACTTTTTTTGCTGCTTCTTGTTGTTCAGCACCCTTTTTTCCAGATAACATCAACGCATGATAGTATGTGTTTGCAACAGCAATATCAGCTTCTCCAGCAGCAACAGCCATGATTTGAGCACGGTCATTACCTTTTGGAGTTCTTGCCATGTTTGCTACAACAGCTTTTGACCAATCTGCAGTTTTTGCTTTACCAAGATTCTTAACTAGTGAAGCAACTAAAGATTGGTTATAAATGTTATTTGATTTTCTTATTACTAACCTACCTTTCCATTTTGGATCAGCTAGACCTTCATAAGTCATTCCATTTAATTCATTTGCATTTACACGTTCAGGTGAATAGTAAATAATTCTAGCTCTTTTTGCTATACCTGTCCATTTTGCAGATCTGAATTGAGCTGGCACTGCATCTTTGATTGCTTTAGACCAACCAGCATTTTGCATCATTCCTTTAGCTGCAAATGCACCTAATCTTCCAGCATCTGCCGTGATGTATAAATCACCAACACAGTCCGCTCCCTCTTCTGTGATTCTTTTTTGAAGAGCTTTATCTTTTCCCGAAACTACATTTACTTTTATTCCAGTTGCTGCAGTGAATTTTTCGTATAATTGAATGTCAGAATCATAGTGCCTTGCACTAAAAATATTGACCTCAGCTGCAATCGTAAAACTTGAAATTAAAGCGAAAAATAGCGAGATTATTGTGAGTTTTCTCATACTTCTCCTTAAGTTTATGTTAATCGTTTAATAATTACTTATATGCGGATAGTAACTATTCTCAATGATATTGATAATCAATTGCAATAGTGTCGCAACTAATAATCATTCGCAAAATAATGAGTTTTAAGGATAAAAATTAAAATTCCCACTCAGAAATTTTACTGTAAAGGAAATTTCTGAATGCTTGAACTCTAGCTACATTTTTTAGTGATTGAGGATATACAAAATGAGCTTCTGTAGTTGGTCCTTGAACGTTTGGTAAAATTTTAACAATATCTGGCTGTTTAACAGTTAAATAATCTGGCAAAGCTGCAAGCCCTACTCCACTTTGAACTGCTAAAAGTAAACCATAAACACTATTTACTCTCATAGCTGCCTTTCTTTTTTTGTTGTCTTTCATACCAAGTTTTAATGCCCAATCAGGATTATAAACTGGCGAAGGAGCTCCTCTACCAAAAGATATAAAATGATGCTTATTTAAATCATTAATTGTTTTGGGATATCCATGTTTTTCTAAATATTTAGGCGACCCATATATATGGTAATTAATGTCGATCAGCTTTTTTTGAATATAATTTAATTGTTTTGGCCTTCTCATAAATAGACCAATATCAGCTTGTCTTGTGCTTAAGTCTAACTCCTTATCGTCAAATATCAACTCAACCTCTATTTCTGGGTTAAGCTGCATAAATTCTTGAATTCTTGGAGTTAACCAAGTGGTTCCGAAACTCACAACTGTGGTAACAGTTAGTTTTCCTGATGGCTTATTTTTCTTGTCTCCTAGTGTAGTTTCAACTTCTTTTAGTTTGGAGATTACTTCATGTGCTGTTTTAAATACATATTCCCCATTTTCAGTGAGTGTTAATCCTCTTGCATGTCTTTCAAACAATTTAACTTTTAAATCCTCTTCTAAGGACTGAATTTGTCTACTTATAGCTGATTGACTAAGATTTAGTATTACTGTTGCACTGGTAAAACTACCCGCTTCAGCAACTGCATGAAATATTTTTAGCTTATCCCAATCCATTATTTATTAACATCTACTACTATTTTATTTTTTAGCTTTCCATGGAGCATATCAGGGAATATGTTAAGTAAATCATCAAGACCAACTGTATTTACAGATTTTTCTAAAATATCAAAATCAAGTAATCCTGGAAACTCATTCCATACAAATTCTTTTCTTTTTTTACTAATATTTACTGAGTCTACTCCCCACAATTTTACAGCTCTTAAAATGAATGGGATTACTGAAGTATTTAATTTATTTCCACTTGCATTGCCACATATTGCAACAATACCTTTTGGTTTTGTTTGAGCTATTGCGTTTGCTAAAATATTTCCACCAACTGTATCAACAACACCATCCCATGTACCTTTATCAATTAATCTTGCATCACCCTCAAATTCTTTACGATCTACAACGTTTTTTGCACCAAGTTCCTTTAAGTAATCAGCTTTATCTGGCTTACCAGTTATTGCGGTTACATTCATTCCCATTTTTGCTAAAACCATTACAGCTACCATTCCAACACCACCTGTTGAACCTGTAACAAGAACATCATTAACTTTACTTTGCATTAACAATTCCTCTTTAGCTTTAACTGCGAACGCACATAACAATGCTGTTAGTCCAGCAGTTCCCAAAATCATAGCTTGTCTATTATTCATCCCTTCAGGTGTCTTTGTAATATGTTCACTTTTTACCTTTGTGTATTGTGCATAGCCACCATCAAATAGTTCACCTGCTCTACATCCTGTTAATATAACTCTATCTCCTTCTTTAAATTCTTCACCATGACCTTGTGCAACCGTACCTGAAAAATCAATTCCTGGTATTCTTGGATATTCTTTAACTAACTTTCCACCATCTTTAAGTATCATTGCATCTTTCCAATTTAGATCAGAATAATCAATTTTAACTAAGACCTCTCCATCTTTAAAATGGTCTAAATTTAATTCTTTAACTTCTCTAGTAAAATTTTCGCTATTGTTGTTTATTACAACTGCTTTAAATGAGTCTGACATGACTATAAGTAAATATTATTTCGCAATAAATCGCAAATATCTATTTTGATAACTTAAGTCGTGTTTAAATTGTCCAAGATAAAAATTAGTGACTGTAGTTGCTTGTTCTTTTTTTATACCTCTCATAGTCATACACTGATGAGTTGAATCAATAGTGACAGCCACGCCTTTTGCATCTAAAGACTCCATTAATGTGTTTGCTATTTGAACAGTTAATCTTTCTTGTGTTTGTAATCTTTTTGAAAAAACTTCTACAACTCTTGCAATCTTGCTTAATCCTACAACTCTCTCATTTGGAATATATGCAACATGTGCAATACCTATAATTGGTGCCATGTGGTGTTCGCAGTGACTTTGAACAGAAATATTTTTTTGGACAACCATATCGCTGTAACCCTCAACATCTCCAAACGTTTTATCTAGAATTGCTTTTGGATCTTCATGGTATCCTTTAAAATATTCTTTAAATGCTTTGGTAACTCTCTTGGGTGTTTCCAACAGACCTTCTCTAGTTGGATCCTCTCCCATCCATTTCAAAATTTTAACAAAGGCTTCTTCAGCCTCTTTATCAGTTACTTGATCAGCTTTTTTTTCGTTTTCATTTTTTACTAATTTCATGACGTGTTTTTATATATATAAATCCTTAATTTTAAAATATTTATTATATTTAATATTATGTTAGAAAATTCCACATATATGTTTAAAAAAAGAGAAAATGTAGCAGAAATTGAAGAGGGTAAGCTTTTATCTCCTAAATTTGATAATGACGGATTGATACCAGTGATCACAACTTGCTCTAAAACAAAAGAGATTCTTATGCACGGTTATATGAATGTTGAAGCATTTAAGCTAACCATCGAAACCAAAGAGGCTCATTATTGGAGTAGGTCGAGGCAAGCAATTTGGCATAAAGGCAAAACAAGTGGCTTTGTTCAGAAAGTAGAAGAAATTAGAATAGATGACGATCAAGATGCTGTATGGATGACTGTAGATATAGGTGAAGGCGCAAGTTGCCATGTTGGTTACAGATCTTGTTTTTATAGGTCAGTTCCTCTTGGCGAAATCAAAAATGCAAGACAAATTGAAATGAAATTTGAAGAGGATAAAAAAAAATTTGATCCTGAGGTTGTTTATAAAGGACAACCTAATCCTACAAAAATATAAAATAAATGAAAATTTTAAGTCCATTTGGACCAAAGATTGCTGTTATTAAAATTCCATTAAATTTAGTAAAAAAAATTAATGAAGAAGTAGAAAATATCATAAAAGATAAAAAGAAATCAAAATTAAATGATTATTCAAAAAAATTAGT
>CABZTP010000008.1:0-45591 GCA_902528735.1 uncultured Pelagibacteraceae bacterium | reverse complement strand
CCCCTCTTCAAGAGACGCACCATTTCTCATTTTTTCTGCTAAATAAACCGCTATAAGTTCTGAGTCACATTCTGACATGAACCTCATTCCTTTATTTTCTAATACTCTTCTGTTGTTCCAGTAATTTGTTAACTGACCATTGTGAACAACTGATACATCGCTAAATGGATATCCCCAGAATGGGTGAGCAGATTTTATATCTACTCCAGACTCAGTAGCCATTCTTGCATGCCCAATTGCATGAGTGCCAATTACCTTATCAAGACTATATCTTTTGCACACGGCCTCAGCATTTCCTAAATCTTTAATTACCTCCAATGATTTACCCATTGAAAGAATTTCAACACCTTGAACACTTTCAATTTTCTGTGAAAATTCCATAAGATCTTTATCGTATTCAATTTCATATCTTAACGAATATGGTAGTATTCTTTCTTCTTTTAATATTTTAGCACCAAGATCAGCCAGATATCCATCAACAATTTTTTTTCTTTCATCGTAAACAGAGACATCTTCCATGATTGATGTGCTTCCTTCACCTACGTTTTCACCCACTTTAAATCTCATGATAAAGTTTTGACCATCTGTTTTTCCATATAAAGCATAACCAGTTGAGTCTTCACCTCTATGCTTTAACGCTTGAAGCATGCCTTGAAGTTCAAAACCTACTTTAGATGTACTTCCTCTATGAATTAGTCCTGCTATTCCGCACATGTTATTTCCTTTTTAAATTTATGGCAGACAATCAAGATAAGTATCAAGATCCCACTGAGTTGTTGCACCAAGGAATTTTTCCCACTCATCTCGTTTGTACCAGTTAAATACTTTATACATTTCGTCAGGCATCGATGATTTAATGAGTTCATCTTCAGCCAATCTATCTAATGCTTCACCCAGACTTAAAGGAAGTTTTTTTACATCCTTTCCAGCTTTTTGAGCTTCATAAATATTTCTAGACTCTGGTTTTGCAGGCTTCATTTTTTTTGAAATACCTTCGTCGCAAGCTTTTAATAATGCTGAGCCTAATAAATAAGGATTGTGCATAGAGTCTACAGATCTATACTCAAATCTTCCTGGAGCAGAGACTCTCAATCCACATGTTCTATTTTGATAACCCCAGTCAGCATACACTGGTGCCCAAAAACCTTGATCCCATAATCTTCTATATGAGTTTACTGTTGAAGATCCAATTGCTGTTAAAGCAGGTAAATGTTTCATTATCCCTGCTATTGATTGTAATCCAATTTTTCCTGGCAATTGCATATCTTTAGTATCAGGCATAAATGTATTTGTTCCACCAGAAACGTAACTAAATACTTCTTCTACGCCTGGAAGTTTTTTGTTCCCTAATTTATTTACTGATACCTTGCCGCCTTTCCATAAAGACATGTTTGTATGACAACCACTAGCAGATACTCCCATAAATGGTTTCGTCATAAAACAAGCTATGAGATTGTGCTCTCTAGCAACTTGAGCACAAATTTGTCTGTAAGTTGACAGTCTGTCCGCATTTCTTAAGACGTTATCAAAAGTCCAGTTTAGTTCTAATTGACCAGGTGCATCTTCGTGATCTCCCTGTATCATATCGAGTCCCATTGCTTTTGCATATTCAATAACTTTCATGAATACAGGTCTTAAAGATTCAAATTGATCAATATGATAACAAAATGGTTTTGAGAAACCCTCACCAGTAGGTGTTCCATCAGAATTTTTTGTTAACCACATCATTTCGGGCTCCGTTCCAACTCTTAGCTCAAGCCCATGTTTCTTTTTAAATTCATTCATGAAAATTCTTAAATTACCTCTGCAGTCACTAGTTAAATGACCTCCTGGATTATTTCTTTCCTCTCTATTTCTGAAACAAGTTACAAAAACTCTTCCAATCCTTTTATCCCATGGTAACTGAACAAAAGTTTCTGGATCAGGTATTCCAACTAACTCCATAGCTTCAGGGCCATACCCAATATAATTATTATGACGATCTAAAAACAAGTTTGCAGTTGCACCGTAAACTAATTGAAAACCTTTTTCAGCGGTTCTTTCCCAGTGATCTGCTGGAATTCCTTTTCCAACAACTCTTCCTGTAACCGATATAAATTGATAATAAATGTAGGTTATTCCTAATTCATTAATTTTTTCTCTTACTTTTTTGACGAGTTTGGCTCTACCTGATTGATTTACATGTTTTTCTAGATCCGTCATTCTTCCCCCTTTGAATTTTCAGATCAAAAGTTAACTGAAAAAAAAACGTTTGTCTACTTAGATAAATTAACTCCAAGGAAATGGACTATTCGATGTCGGATGTAGTTTACCTTTTTCGTATCTATCGAACCTAAACGGTTTTAATAATTCACTTTCATGACCTAAAATTTCTTGTGCTACTAGGTGTCCAACACCTATCATTTTATAACCGTGATTTGCATCAGCAATCATATAAACATTTTCAAAAAATCTATCAAAAATTGGAAAAGAGTCTGGGGTTAAACAGCCTAGACCTCCAGATGGTCCTCTTCTATATAAGTGAGACTTGCCAACGAAACGCTTTTGTATGTGTGCTAGTGCTGATGTCCACATATCTGAAAATTTGTCTGTTGTTTGATATTCAGGAGAATCTATTCCGTAAGGATCAACATTAACATCATCAAAATGTTTTTGAACTATGTAAGGAGAAGTTCCTCCCTGAACTCCCAAACCCTCAATATCAGGTTTGTAATAAATTCCCCAAAGCTCGTCTGTTAGTAACTTTCCATCTGCATCAGAATATAAAGGTGCATCAGTATCAACATGGATTACTGGAGGAGATTTGCCATCATTAGTTTTTAAATAATCAGCATCAACACCTAATATACCTTCCTGCAGGAACCAATATTTCCACATTTCAACTTCGTGCATTTTTCCATTGTTCGAGTCTTTAATATTCGCAGTCTTTGGTAACTCAAGCATGTTCCAAAAATCTCTAACCCATGGTCCTGCACCAATTACTACTT
This sequence comes from uncultured Pelagibacteraceae bacterium, assembly GCA_902528735.1. Classification (GTDB taxonomy): domain Bacteria; phylum Pseudomonadota; class Alphaproteobacteria; order Pelagibacterales; family Pelagibacteraceae; genus Pelagibacter. The sequence continues at coordinate 42,604 of CABZTP010000008.1, read as the reverse complement.
GATCACAATCAATAGTACCTTTATCGGTAATAACTCCTGTAATTGCATTACTGTTACTTCCTCTTTTAAAACCTGTAACTTTTATTCCCTTATGTACGTTTACTCCGTTTGAATTTGCTTTCTTTTCTAAAGCTTTTATTGAATCTTTATTAAATGCATAACCACCTTTTTTTTCGTGCAATACTGACGTTATACCTTTTGCTTGCCAATCACTAAAAATTCCTTGCATATATTTCATGCAATCTTTTTCACCTTCTATAAATTCAGACTCATATCCAATAGCTTTTTGCTGTTCATAAATACTTGAAACATCCTTATGCATAACCTCTGGAGAAATTTGCATATATCCAACTGCATTATATTTAAATGCTTCAGGATCACTTTCCCAAACACTAACCGAATGTGCCATTAGTTCCCTCATCGCTGGTTGAAAATAATTATTTCGCACAACGCCACATGCAATTCCACTTGCACCAGCAGCAGTGTCGTCTTTTTCTAAAACAACTACATCATTAGGATTTTTATAATTCTCTGAAAGTTTCCAAGCCGTGCTTAATCCGTGGATTCCCCCACCAATTATAACTACTTTTGCTTTTGTCGGTAAAGACATAAACAAACTTTAATTATATCTAAAGAAAAGAATATAATAATTTTTATATATAAATTATATAAATTTAAATATTTGAAAAACTATCAACTTAGAAACTTAAATTCTTTAGAGTTTTCAAATACTCATTAAATTCGTTTATAAAATTTTGAGTAGGTAAGACGTGTTTTTTTCTATTATCGCTCCCGGTCCTTTTAAGATAAAAAAACTCCTTATCACAAGCTTCTTTGATCATGAGTGCTGACTTTGGTCTTGAGGTTTTGAAAAGTCTAGTTTTAAGTTCTTCAACAGATAAATTCTCATTTAACTTATAAGAATGCATTACTATTAGCATCATATGGTAATGTGATGGAGATTTTCTAAAAAAATAATTACTTGATGTGTGGGACAATTTCATTTGATCTTCCCAAAATTCTAATAAATCTTTCGATGATTTTGGCATTAAGATCTTACACGTGTTTTTTTAGGATCGTAATGTGGAAATCCAACAATTTTTGCTGGAATTCTTTTTTGATGACCATCTATCTTGCCTACTTCTACATCAGACCCAATTTCTGAATGACCAATATCAATCCTACATAATGCAATATTTTTATTTAATGTTGGAGACAAACATCCACTTGTAATTATTCCAATTTGTGACCTTCCTAAATGAACACAATCACCATGATTTGCTTTCTCTTTACCAACAAGTTCTAGTCCAACCATTTTTTTTTGTGGATTTTCTTTTCTTTTAATTAAAGCGTCTTTTCCGATAAAGTCCTCATTTTTAGTCTTTAATGGTACTGTAAATCCTACTCCAGCTTCAAAAGGATCGACTTGACCATCAAATTCATTCCCAAATAAAATTAATCCTGCTTCAATTCTTAATAGATCAAGAGCACCAAAACCTGCTGGGATTAAACCCTCATCTTTCCCTTCTTCCATAACCACATCCCAAACTTTAGGAGCATCGCTAGGATGACACCATATTTCATAACCAAGTTCACCTGTGTAACCAGTTCTTGAAACCATTAATGGTATACCACTAAGCTCCTTTACTCTACAAATTGTAAATCTAAACCATTGTAATTCTGAAATGGATGGTTGTGTTGGTGGCGTGAATATAAATTTCTCTAAAATTTTTCTACTATTCGGACCTTGTAAAGAAATATTACTAATCTGATCAGTAGAGTTTTTGATTAATACATTATAATTTTTCTTTTTTGCTTGTTCTTTTAACCATTCACCTGCGTATTCATCACCACATACCCATCTAAAACCGTGGTCACTCATTTTAAGCAATGTTCCATCATCAAACATTGACCCATTTTCGTAACACATAGATGAATAAACAATTTGTCCAACTGATAACTTTTTAATATTTCTCGTCAAAGTATAGTTCATTAGTTCTTCTGCGTCTGGACCAAGTATTTCAAATTTTCTCAATGATGATAAATCAATCAAAACTGCTTTTTCTCTACATGCAGTGTATTCATTTACTACTCCATGTTTTGTATAATCGTTTGGAAGCCAAAATCCTCTTGCGTCTACAAAATTTCTAGTAAGCTTTGAAGTTCTTTCATAAAAACCTGTATTTTTTGTAAGTTTTAATTCAGAGTCTGGTTTCATCCTAAATGCAAATGATTTTGTAAATTCTCTCTTTTTTTCATATGTTCTAACAAAAATATCAGTGGGGTTCCATGAATTACATGGATCTATATCACTTGGACAAGCTGACGTTCCGCATGTCAAATCTTTTAAGGCACGTAATATTACATAATCACCTGGTCGAGCAAAAGACTCGTCTGATAGTACTGTATTCAATCCACCTGCAGATGTATTAAAGAATAAATTTATAGCATGCCAACCTTTTTGTCTATTAACTCCAAACTCTTCCATTGCACTACTTAAATTGTCAGAACAATTTGGATGACCAAAATAACCCGCATCTTCATAATATTTTGAAGTACAAGCAAGATTAAAAGTGTCGTGTCTTCCAACAGTATCTCTTATTACTTCCACTAATGGCTCATGATCTGTATCAAAGAATTTTGAGAATAGTCCAGGACCTGGAAAAGTATTTCCCATAAATGTTCTGGTGGTTTGCCAATCTAAGCCTTTCTCGATACCTTTGTGTAATTTAGCAGTATCAAACGCAACAAAATCTGAGCATTGTCTCCCTGTAGGACAGATAATTTGTATATAATCCCCCTCTTTCACTTCAAATGATATTGCTGATTGTTTTGCAATATTTTTTTCATCTAGAGGATCAAAAATTGGATCAGGAATTATTCTGTGCTCTTTATAATCAACAATATTATTTCTTTTTACAAATAAAGTTAATTCAGTAGGTGGATTTTGCTCATGGACCAACATGTTATTTCCTGGGGCAGAAAAAATACAATAACATTTATCCTTAGCATTAATGGTAATTTTTTCTCCAGGTGGAGTATCTTTATCAAAAAGAATTGATGATTTTGACTTAAGAATTTGAAGATTTCTTTTTTCTAATTGACGTAAAACAATTTTTGAACTTTCTTCATTTCTTTTTAAAATTTTAATTATGTCATTTTCAGATTTATGGGGTTTTAAATTTAAAACTGAAGGATCAGACATTCCTTTAGAATTAAAAACAACTACTTCACAAACTTGATTTCCCTCGTTATTTATAATCTCTATTTTATCCTCTGGAAATATTTGAACTCCAGTAAGACCACCTCCATTTATGATATATCTTTCAACTCCAGGTGGCAAAACATTTAATCCAGGTTCATTTATTATTAAATTTTCTTGCGACATATTAAAATAACGATCGATAAAAATAAGAATAAATCAGTACTGATTAATTGTATATATAAATTTTAATACCAACTTTAGTTGACTGCGAGATGAATTTTGAGGATAATTAATTACTTAATATATTAATAGAGGAGAAATAAATGAAGAAAATACTATCTTTACTCTCAGCCATAGTAATAACTGCAGTAAGTTTTGCAGGAGTATCTAACGCTGACAGTAAAAAGCCTATAGTCATCCCAACTCATAACTGGTCAAGTCAAATTGTTATGGCTTATGTAATTGGAGGAATATTTGAAAGCATGGGTAATAATGTAAAATACGTAAACGCGGATTCGCAAGCGGTTTATGAGTCAATTAGAATTGGTGATGTTACCTTATCTCACGAAGTATGGGAATCTGCTTTTGGTAAATCATTTACAACTGCTTTAGACAAAGGTGGTTTGCTTGATTATGGTGATCATGAAGCAAGAACCTTAGAAGATATGGGATATCCTAATTGGGTTACTGAAAAAGGTTTATGCCCAGGACTTCCAGACTGGACAGCATTAAAAAATCCTGATTGTGCAAAAAACTTTACAACACCTGACTCACCAGATGGAAAAGGAAGAATGTTAGAAGGTCCACAAACTTGGCATGGAGACTTAATACCTCAGAGAGTTGATGCTTTAGGATTAGGAGATCTTTGGTGGGTTAAATTTGCAGGAAGTGCGGATGCACTTTGGGCAGAATTAGCTGCTGCTGAAAAAGAAGGAAGAGGAACTATTATATTCAATTGGACACCTAATTTTACAGATGGTGCTGGTTTTACATTTATAGATTTCCCTCCGTACACAGCTGGTTGCAGACCAGAAGATGGAGGTGATGGAAAATGCGGTTCACCAGATGGTTATTTGAAAAAAGCTGTCCATGAAGATTTTCCGAAAACTCATCCAGACGCAGCTAAAGCGTTTAAAAAAATGTCATTCTCAACTAGTCAAATTGGTGCAATGGCAGCTTTAGTTGACATTGATAAGATGACTCATGAAGATGCAGCTAAAAAATGGTTAGCCGACAACAAGAAAGTGTGGGAAGAATTTACACACGATCATTAAGGTTAATATTTAATAAACTTATTAATCTCCCCCAGCTATGTTGGGGGGGATTTTTTTTTACACAGATTAGTGTAAAATACAAATATGAAAAAATATTTTCTTTTAATATTTCTCAGTTTTTTAATAAGCACATCTGTATTAGCTCGTAGCACTGGATGCAAAGAAGGTAATTGTGAAAATGGATATGGCAAATGGGTTTACACTGACAAAACTATGTATGAAGGAGAATGGGTTGGCACTAAAAAAAATGGTCAGGGAGTAGAGACCTGGCCAAATGGATACATATATAAAGGTGAGTTTAAAAATAGTGAGTGGAGTGGCATTGGCACCTTAACTTTTCCAGATGGATCTACTTACGAGGGTGAATGGGCTAACGGTTTTATGAATGGTGAAGGAACATTTACTTGGGCAAATGGAGAACAGAGTAAAGGAATTTGGAAAAATGGTAGGCTTCAAGATTAATGTCAAACGAGACTTCATTTTATAAAAATAAGAGACTGCAAGAAAACTTAAAACAATTTATAGGTCTTATAATTTTAATAATAATTATAATTTTATCTTTTACAATTTTAAATAAAATATTTGGTGGAGGAGATGAATTAGTGAGAAAAATGAAATTGGAAGAAGAAAGAATTGCAAATGAGAAAAAATTGAGTGCGTTAATTTCAAAGCTACCATCTGGAATTCTTGTAACTTTTGATGGCACAGAACATTATAAATTATCTGATGAATTGTATGAGGCTGTATGCAATGCCACAAAACTTATTCCTCAGCGAGCTATAATGGGCGCTAATTTTCTTAACTATAGAGCTCATGAAATATACACAATAAATGGAAACAAAATAAACGAGACATTTGTTAGATGGGATAAAGAAAAAAGTAAGTGTTTTGCTGGATTTACTGTTAGCGGTAAAAATGTTGGTGTTGATGAGACAATCACAGTATCTGGCGAAGCCCTAAGTTTTTTAAGTACTGGAATTGATACAAGAATTTACTTTATTAAAAATTTTTAATGGGAAAATACAACAATTATATAGATTTTAATTTAACTAAATATCGTATATTTTTTTAAGGATTTATGTCTGAAGCAGTAATTAAGTGTGAAGCAGTTTATAAAATTTTTGGGGCAAACGCTGAAAAAATGCTCAAAAATGCCAATGGCAATGTTGACGCAAAAACTTTTCAAGAAAATGGATGTATAGTAGGAGTTAACAATGCTTCATTTGAAGTAGCAAAAGGAGAAATGTTAGTTGTTATGGGTTTGTCAGGCTCAGGCAAGTCAACATTACTAAGATGCATATCTAGACTAACAGATGCAACTGGTGGAAAAATTTTTATAGAAGGTCAAGACTTGCTTAATTTAAACAATAAAGAATTAATAGAATTAAGAAGAAATAAAATGGGAATGGTATTTCAAAGCTTTGCTTTACTTCCGCACAAAACTGTGGTTGAGAATATCGCTTTTCCATTACAAGTCAAAGGTATCAAAACAGAAGATAGCATAAGTAAAGCAATGGAAATGGTTAAATTAGTTGGTCTTGATGGAAGAGAAAATTATTTTCCTAGAGAGCTTTCTGGAGGACAACAACAAAGAGTTGGAATTGCAAGATCATTAGCAGTTGAGCCAGATATATGGTTCTTAGATGAACCTTTTTCAGCATTAGATCCATTAATTAGAAAAGAAATGCAGGATGAATTTTTGAGACTACAAGAAAAATTGCAAAAAACAATAATGTTTATAACTCATGATTTTGATGAAGCACTTAAACTTGCTGATCGTATAGCAATAATGAAGGATGGTGTAATTGAACAATTAGATACACCTGCTAATATTGTATTAAATCCTGCTACTGAGTATGTGAGAAAATTTACAGAAGAGGTACCAAGAGAGAAGGTCTTATTAATTGAAGATGTGATGGACAAATCGAAATCTGATAATGTAGGAGATCTTAAAGTTTCAAAAGACGAAATTATAGAAAATGTTGCTGAAAAAATTCTAACTCAAGAAAAATCAGTTGCTGTAATAGATAGTAACAATAACGTAGTAGGTTCAATTAACCCAACAAAAATAATAAATACGGTTTTTGGTGGTAGAAAAAATGGAAAATAATTAATGGAATTTGTAAAAAAATATCCAAAAATATTCCAATGGTTGTTTTTGCTAATAATTTTTTTTATTTTATGTTTTGCAATTGATGTACCTGAAACTTATAAATTTATAAGAGGTCAGGCAGAGTTTGTTAAAGACCCTAATCAGAGCACTTATACATTTCTTGGTAAAGAAGTAAGATATTATGCTTTTGATGTTTTCTGGAGACTACCACCTTTATTAGGTTGGCTGCCTATTTGGATAAATGACTCGTTATTTTTCGTAATGAATGAGTGGATGCCAATGGAGTTTTGGAACGAGGACACTCAAGAATTTAAAACTAGACCATTAGTTTTGCAAATAAGTAGAAATCTGACCGCTTTTATGACTTTTTTAATAGAATTAATTAGAGAAGTTTTGTTGGGTGGACTTGAGACTATAGTGGCATTTACAAGCTGGGATTGGATAGATAAGAACCCTTGGGCAGAATTACCTGGTCTACCATGGACAATTGTTGCTGCTGGATTTGCTATTCTATCTTACAAATTAAGTGGAAAAGGGCTCGCGCTTTTCGCTGGATTAACCATGTTTTATATATCTGTCTTTGGACAGTGGAAACCATCCATGCAAACTCTTTCATTTATATTAGTTGCGGCTCCATTATCATTTATATTTGGATTAAGTTTAGGGATTGCGGCATTCAAAAGTAGGAGAGTGGAGAAAGCTTTGTACCCAATACTTTTAGTAATGCAAACAATGCCACAATACGCGGTATTAGTTCCTGCACTTGTTCTTTTTGGAGTTGGTGATCATGCGGCAGTAATTATTACAATGGTAGTCGCAGTTCCTCCAATGATTTTATTAACTTTATTAGGATTAAGAGCAATTCCACCTGAAGTTATTGAAGCTGGAAGAATGAGCGGATGTAATAATTGGCAATTAATGTTTAAAGTATTAATCCCAACTGCAAGAAGGGATATTTTGATAGGAGTAAACCAAGTAATTATGGTTTGTTTTTCAATGGCAGTAATATCTGCTTTTATTGGCGCAAAGGGTTTGGGATTTAATTTGTTATTAGCGTTAAACCAGTTGAATATTGGATTAGCATTAGAAGCGGGTTTATGTATAAGCTTAATTGCAATTTTACTTGATAAAATGTCTCTTGCTTGGGCTAATAAACAAGTAGATTATTTTGGTAATTTAAATTTTTTTCAAAGAAATAAAAATTTATTTTATTTTTGTTTAACTTTTGTATTAGGTATTCTGCTTGCTTACTTTGGATCAATTTATTTTAAAGGCGAATATAATTATTTATTTGAGATTCCACATAATAAAGGAATATCAACAGCAGATTTTTGGAATAAAGGAGTAGATTGGATTTTTGATACTTTCTTTATTTATATAAAAGCATTTAATACGTGGTTAATTCAAGATGTGCTTCAGCCAATGAGAGCTTTATATTTAAGAATGCCTGCAGTGGCCACATTAGTTTTAGTCGTTGGGGCTGGATATTTAATTGGTGGAATTCGTTCGGCTTTAGTTGTTTGCGGTTTGACCTTATTTATAGCATTAAGTCCTTGGTGGGATAGAGCTTTAGTTACAACTTATATGGCAACATTTGGAGTTATAGTATCTTGTACAATTGGTTTTACAGTTGGAACATTGTGTTTCCAAAATAAAAACTCTGCTAAGTTCATGTTAGGTGTTTGTGATATTTTTCAGACCTTCCCATCATTTGTTTATCTAATACCAGTGATGATGCTATTTGGTATAACTGATACTTCTGTTTTAATTGCAGTTATAGTCTATGCTACTATACCTGCGACTAGGTACACTATAGAGGGTCTTAGAAGTGTTCCACTTGGTTTGCATGATGCTGCAACGATGTCAGGTGTAAATAAATTTCAAAGGTTAACTAAAATAGAATTTCCATTGGCGTTTCCACATATGATGCTAGGTTTAAATCAGACAATTGTATTTGCATTATTTATGGTAATTATTGGTGCATTTATTGGAACAGAAGATTTAGGACAATATATTTTAAAAGCTTTATCTGATAAAAATGGGGCTGGCATTGGATTGACACTTGGTATTTGTGTAGCATTTATTGGATTAATTTTTGATAATCTTATACGAACTTGGGTAGAAAAAAGAAAAAAACATCTCGGAATAGCATAAAACTAAATGAAAAATATATTAATTATTGGTGCAGGAGCAATGGGCTCTGCTTTTACCATTCCATGTATTGATAATAAAAATAGCGTAACTATAACCGAACCCTATAATAAGTTATTTATTAAAAATCTATCATCAAAACGAAAATTTCATCCAAGTTTGAAAATTAATCTTCCTAGTAAAGTAAAATTTAAAAAGTATTCCACAAACTTGTTAAATAATAAATATGATTTAGTTGTGGTAGCGTTAAGTTTATCAGGAATAAATTTTATTAGTAATGAATTTTTAAAATCTAAAATAAAATGTCCAATTCTGATACTTACGAAAGGGCTTAAATATGAAAGAAAATTAAAGAAAGTTTTTACAATCTCAGAACAAATTAAAAAAAATAATAGAAATCTAAATATTTCAGTATTAAAAGGACCATGCTTAGCTAAGGAACTCGCGAATAAGAAACAAACAAGTGTTGTAGTTGCAAACAAAAATACAAAAAAAGCAAAAGAAATTTGTAAGCTGATTTCTACCAAGTATTATATAACCGAAACCTCAAAAGATATTATTGGTGTTGAAATTTGTTCAGCAATCAAAAATATTTATTCAATGATAATTGGTGCTGGAGATAGTCTAAATATGTCATCTAGTTTATTTAAAAAGTCAATTAATGAGATGATACATATTACTAAATATTTTCAGGGTAGTGCTGAAACAACTCTTGGATTAGCTGGTGTAGGTGATTTATATGTTAGTGCTGCTGGAGGCAGGAACAGCAAAATGGGAAGTTATTTGGGCAAAGGATATACTTTTAAACAAGCAAAAAAAAAATTTATGCCACATGATACTGTAGAAGGAGAGCAACTAGCAAGAGAAATTGCTCCTTTTGTATTAAAAAAATTCCAACAAAAAAAAATCCCTTTGATGATAAAATTAATTAAATCTTTAATTTATAATAAAAAATTAGTATTAAATTAAAAATGGCAAGTATAAATATAAACAATGTAAATAAGTATTTTGGTAATACACATGTTATCAAAGATGTTTCTCTTGATATAAAAAGTGAGTCTTTTACAGTTTTGGTGGGCCCTAGCGGGTGTGGAAAGTCTACTATATTAAGAATGATTGCCGGTTTAGAAGAGATAAACTCAGGAACAATATCAATTGATAATAAAGTTGTTAATGATCTTCCACCAAAAGAGAGAAATATTGCAATGGTATTTCAATCTTATGCCCTTTATCCACATATGACTGTTTTCGATAATATGGCTTTTGGTTTAAAGATTGAAAAAAAATCAAAAGAAGAAATAGAGCAAAGAGTAATGGAGGCTGCTAAAATTTTACAAATAGAAGAGTATCTAGAAAGAAAACCAAAGCAATTATCTGGAGGACAACGTCAAAGAGTTGCTATTGGAAGAGCAATAACGAGAAAACCAAAAGTTTTCTTGTTTGATGAACCATTATCTAACCTTGATGCAGCTTTAAGAGTGCAAATGAGAGTAGAATTGGCAAAATTACACGATCAACTTAATGCAACAATGATCTATGTTACTCACGATCAAACAGAAGCAATGACACTTGCGAATGACATAGTTGTATTAGACCAAGGAATTGTTTCTCAGAAGGGCACACCAATGAATTTATACAATAATCCTGAAAATTTATTTGTTGGAGGATTTATTGGCTCTCCTAAAATGAATTTTATTGAAAGTAAGGTTTTGAGCAAAACTGCTAATGGTACTGAAGTAGACGTTATGGGATCTGGAAAAATAAATGTACCAAAAATTTCTGACAATATTCAAGATGGGGAAAATGTTAAAATTGGAATAAGACCAGAACACATAACATTGAATGATAAATCTAGCGCATTATGGGAAAGTAAAGTTTTTGTTGTAGAAAAATTAGGTTCTGGGACATATTTGTATTTAGAAAAGAAAGGTGATCCACTAGTTGTTCAAACGGACGGAGACACAAACATTGAAGTAGGAGACACAGTTAAAATTGGATTTGATGCATCCCGCTGTCATGTCTTCGACAATAAAGGATTCTCATTTAAAAAAGTATAAATCAACCAAGAGTAGTATTAATATATATTTCTCTTCATTATTACTTAAGTTATTTAAGGTGTTAATTTAATTTTCATTTTGCTACATTTAAATCACTAAAAAGAGGGGAATATATGTTTAAAAAAATATTAATAACAATTTCTGCATTCGCTTTTGTCTTTAATTCATTTGCATTTGCAGACATCAAGTTCTGGACAACAGAAACTCAACCAGCAAGAATGGCTAAACAAGAAGAAATGGCGAAAGCTTTTGAAGCTAAAACTGGAATTGGGGTTGAAGTCATTCCAATTGATGAAAAAGAATTAGGAAAAAGAGCAACTGCTGCAGCTGCAGCTGGCGACCTTCCTGATGTAATCTATCACACATTACAGTATGTATTGCCATGGGCTGAAGCAGGTATACTAGATGTGGATGCAAATAATGACATTGTCAATAAATTAGGTAGATCAACTTTTGCTCCAGGAGCATTAAACATGGCAAAAAAAGGAGCACAAGTTGCTGCTGTGCCGGTTGATGGCTGGACTCAAATGGTAGTTTATCGAAAAGATTTATTTGAAAGTGCTGGGTTAGAAGCTCCAACAAATTATGCAAACATAACTAAAGCTATAAAAAAGCTTTCAGGAAATAATATGTATGGTTTTGTTGCTGCAACTAAAACTGATGAGAATTTTATGAGCCAAGTTTTGGAGCATGTTCTTTTAGCAAATGGAGTAAACTTTGTCAAAAGAGGTGGAACTCAAAAACAAGGCAAAGCTTTGAAGAATGCTTTAGAATTTTATAAAGTTTTAGCTAAGGCGAGCCCTCCAGGAGAATTATATTGGAAACAATCAAGAGCATTATACTTTGCTGGACGTACTCCAATGATAATTTGGTCACCATTCATTATGGATGAGTTGGCAGGTTTAAGAGACTCTGCTCCTCCAACATTCAATGTTGATCCAACATCAAATGAATTGGCTCAAAAAACAGGTTTTATTACTAATTTTAGCGGACCTGACAATAAGAGTGGAGCGGCTTGGGCAGATATCAGATACTTTGGTGTAACAGCTGATGCTGATACTGATGAAGCCTCTAAGTTTATAATGTACTCAATGGATGAAGGTTATACAAAAACTTTATCTATTGCACCTGAGGGAAAGTTTCCAGTTAGACGAGGTAACTCTAGTGATGCAAATGCATTTACTAAAGCTTGGAGCAAACTACCTGTAGGCGTAGATAGAAAAGCACCTTTGACCGATCTTTATTCAGCAGATGTTATTAATAACATAGTTGCTGGTTTAGATACTGCAAACAGATGGGGCGTCAAAGAGGGCGAGCTATCTAGAGCATCAAAAATTATTAACGCTCAATTCTTAAACAGAATCACCAGAGAATATATCGACGATCAAATTTCAGTTGATGAAGCTGTTAATAAAATAAATGCAGAATTAGCTAAGTTTTAAAAATTTAAATAAACTAAAAAAGCGGGTAATATTATTTATCCGCTTTTTTTTATGAGCTCAAAACTTGCAAAAATCGAAAAAAGAACAGCATATCTTTTAATATTACCTTCAGTCCTATTAGTATTTTCTATTATTTTATTTCCAATATTTTCAAACATATGGATCAGTTTCAAAAACGTAGAACTTAAAGATTTAAGAATTCCTGAACCAAGGGCAAAAAAAATAGTAAAATCATCCACTGACAATTTATCTCAAGTAAAAATAATTTATAAATTAAGAAATAGCTCACTAACTGAGGAAATTAGAAATGTTAAATTTAAAGATAAATTTCCAAAAAACCTTGAACCAGTAAATCTAGATGAAAGATGTAAATTTATATCAAGTATACTGAAATGTGAATTTGGTAATTGGCCAAAAAAATATAAAGAAAAATTACAATTTACGTTTCAAGATAATCTAAACAAAGAAATTTCAATAAATGAAATAAAATCATTTAAACCTAAATTATCTGGAAAATCACAAAATATATTATTAACTTATAAATTTACATTTGATAATTTCAAAAAAGTATTTAAAAACGATGAATTTATAGATTTATTGTTAACTACTTTCTATTATACATTTTTTGGAACAATCGGTGCAATAATATTCGGAATTTTAGCTGCTCAAATCGTAAATCAAAAGTTCTTTGGAAGAACGTTAATGAGAAGTGTTCTTCTTTTTCCATATGTTGCACCAGTTGTCGCTCTTGCATACACCTGGGAACTTTTACTTGATCCAACAAGTGGAACATTAAATAGTTTGTTAATCAATTATCAAATTATCCAGGAACCAATAAATCTCTTGGGTCAAAAGTATATAACTTTAAATATTTTAGGTTTCGATTTAAAATTAAGACTGGCCTTAACAACTGTTATTGTCTTTGAAATTTGGAGATATTTTCCATTAGCATTTTTGTTTATCCTTGCTCGTTTGCAAGCTGTTCCAAAAGAACTTTATGAGGCTGCGGACGTTGATGGGGCAGATCCTTTACAAAAATTTCTGAATATTACATTGCCTCAGATATTAGCAGTAATTTCAATTTTATTTATTATTAGATTTATTTGGAATTTTAATAAATTTGAGGATATTTTTTTATTAACCGGGGGTGCATCTGGCACAAGAACCTTGCCAATAAATGTTTATCAACAAGGATTTTCTATAGGAGATATTGGTATGGGATCAGCAGTTTCTTTAGTGATAGTTGCATTTCTACTAATTTTTATGTTTGTTTATTTCAGATTATTAGGAAAAAGAGCAAATGAAAATTAAAAATATATTTACATATTGCTTAGTTTCATCTTTATTTTTATTTTTATTACTATCAGTATGGAAGATATTAGTAACACTACAGGGTACTAATCTTCAAAATTTTAACTTTAATGAAATATTTATTTTTGGAATAATTATTTGCATATTAAATTTTTTAATTGGAAAAAAAATTAATTTAAATTTAAAAATAATTAGTCTTTCATTAATAATTACCATCTTTGATTATATTATCTCGATAAAATTACCCATCTGGTACAATTTGGGAATATTTTTACTATCAGTATTCTTTTGTAATCTTATCAAAAACTATGATAAGGCATATTTATCTAATACTTATTCATCTCAACAATTATTTTTTAATTTTCTAACTTTATTTGGAATTACATTATTTTCTTTTGTAATTTTATTTCCTTTTTATATGATGTTAGTTACAAGTTTGAAAACTCAAGCACTCTTACTTATAAATCCATTAGACTTTAGTGTTAATTTAGCTCAAGGTTTACCTGAATTGTTCAAATCGTATTTTATAGTTTTTAAAGATTATAACTTTGGAAGATATATGTTGACTAGCACAGTAGTTTCATTAGGGACTGTAATTATTACATTAATTTTTGCAATACCAGCAGCTTATGCTGTAGCAAGACTTAACTTTTTTGGAAAAAATTTTTTATCGACTTCCATTCTTATTATTTATTTATTCCCAGCGATTGTTTTGGTGATTCCTTTGTATACAATTTTTAGTCAATTGGGACTGAGAAACTCTATTGAGGGCTTATTAATAGTTTACACTGCTACAACTCTACCAGTCGCTATATATATGTTGCAAGGCTACTTTAAAAGTATTCCAAAAGAGCTTGAGGAAGCTGGAATAGTCGATGGCTATAACTGGTTTGGAATAATATTAAAAATTGTACTTCCGCTGAGTTTGCCCGCAATTACATCTGTAGCTTTATACGTATTTATGATAGCTTGGAATGAATTTTTATTTTCACTAATGTTTTTAGACAGACCTAATTCGTTTACTTTATCTAGAGCAATTCAGTTTCTCAATGTTGGAGCTGAAACTCCAAGACAATATTTAATGGCAGGCTCGGTCGTAGTGACACTACCTATTTTGATAATATTTGTTTATTTCGAAAAATATTTAGTAAGTGGTTTAACTGCTGGAAGTGTTAAAGGATAATGGAAAAAAGAATAGAGGAGGCAAAGAAAATATTATTAGGTAATAGAAAAAATGGCTATACTTTGCCGACCAATAATAAACTTTATCCAGCTCAATGGAATTGGGACTCAGCTTTTATAGCGTTAGGTTATTCTTATTTTAATTTAGACTATGCACTAGAAGAAATAGAAACATTATTAGAGGGTCAATGGGAAGATGGAATGATACCTCACATACTTTTTCATGATAAAGACACAACATATTTTCCTAATCATACAACATGGAAATGTGGAAAAAACGTACCTTCATCAGGGATTACCCAGCCACCTGTGATTGCAAGTGTTTTAAAAATTATTCTTTCAAAACAACAGTTAAATGAAGGTCAAAATGCCAGAGTAGTGAAGATTTTAAAAAAAATAAAAAAATATCACGATTGGTTTATTAAATTTAGAGATCCAAATAAAACTGGTTTGATATCTATTTTGCATCCTTGGGAAAGTGGCTACGATAACTCTCCTATTTGGGATAAACCTATGAGTAATATTAAAGTAGATAAAGAATTAAATTATCAAAGAAGAGATCTTGAAGTTTCAAACTCTGATGAGAGACCACTTAAAAAGGATTATGATAGATATATAACAATTAGAGATCAATTTAGAGATGTAAATTACGATCCATCAAAATTGTATAATATATCTTTTTTTAACGTAGTAGATGTTGGTTTTAATGCAATTTTTCTAAAAGCAAACAAAGACCTTCTTGAAATATCGGAGAGATTTGACTTAAATTATAGTGATTTAAAAGAATTTATTTTGTTAAATGAAACTAAATTGTTAAGCTTATTCAGCAAAGAAAATAATAATTTTTTATCTCAAGATTTAAAAACTAAAAATAATTTAAATATTCCATCTATTACAAATTATTTTACTTTATTTGCAGATTTAAATGACAATGAAATCAACAAAAAGTTAATAGAAAATCTCAAGAGTCATAATTCTGAAGAAAAATATTTCTTTTCATCTATAGACCCTAAACATGAAACTTTTAATGAAAAAAGGTATTGGAGGGGACCTGTTTGGATTAACTGTAATTGGTTAGTTTATCAAGGACTAAAAAATAAAGATAAAAAATATTCAGAATTATTGAAAAATAAAACCATAGAAATGATAGAGGAAAAAGGTTTCCATGAATATTACAGTTGCAAGAATGGAAAAGTTATGGGTGCAAATAATTTTTCTTGGAGTGCTGCTTTATATCTAGATTTGGTTTTAGAAAAATAAATTAATTAACATTAGTTTTCAAAAAAAGTTTTAGATGAATCATCCATTGCTTTGGCCCAAGCTGTGTGATGTATAGGAGCAACTGATCCAGTGACAGGTGATGAAAAAGATTTATTCCTATAAGTGGAAATATCCTCTACTTTATGATGTTCCCATTCTTTAAAATGTTTTCTTATTAACTCAAAATCTATTTTAGGATAGTCAGACATTTCATGCAGTTCTTTCGTATATTCAGTTTGAAAATCAATCATTTGATCGGGGTTTTCTAATTTTTCCTCTTGTGCAACCCATTTTTTAATATCACTTTCAATTTCAGAACCACTAGGAATTTTAATTTTTCCCATTATCACATCTCTCGCATACCAAGCTTGGCAATCAAACATGTTAAATGTGTGAAATTGATCTTGCATACCAAGATATAAAAGTTTGTGATTATCTCGCCAAACTACGCCCTTGTATAATTTGGGAGGGTAAAGCCTATTCCTTGTTTTAAGTTTTAGGCTTTCATCTAAAAAAGGAAAATGATGTAAATAACCTGTACATAATATAATAACATCTGCTTCTTGTTCAGTCCCATCTTTGAATATTGCTTTTTTGCCTTCCAATCTATCCAAATAAAAAACCTCTTTCATCCCTTCTGGCCATTTGAAACCCATTGGGTTATGCCTATAACCAATTGTAACACTTTTGGCTCCATATTTATTACATTGTAAAGCAATATCCTCCGCCGAATAGCTACTTCCTAAAACTATAATATTTTTATTTCTAAACTCTTCCGCATCTCTAAAATCATGGGAATGCATTATTCTACCAGGGAATGAGCTCATGCCCTCATATTCTGGAATAAATGGAACTGAAAAATGACCAGTAGACACAACAACATAATCAAAATGATCTGTTAAAATTTTATCATTCGCTTTATCTTGATAACTAACTTCAAATTTGTCAGATTTAAAAACTGTATTAATAACTCTTGTATTAAATTTAATTTTATTTCTTGAATTTCCTCTACTTACTCGGCCTGTGATATAATTGTAAAGAACTTCTCTAGGTGGAAAAGATGGTATTGGTTTGCCAAAATGCTCATCAAAAGAATAATCCGCAAACTCCAAGCATTCCTTTGGTCCGTTTGACCATAAATATCTATACATGCTATTATGAATGGGGTCACCATATTGGTCAGACCCAGTCCTCCAACTATAATTCCAAAGACCACCCCAATCACTTTGTTTTTCAAAACATACTATTTCAGGGATCTTATCACCCTTTTCCTCAGCATGCTCAAAAGCTCTTAGTATCGATAATCCACACGGCCCTGCACCAATTATAGCTACTTTAGTCATATTAATTTTTCCTCTACAATTAAAATTATAAATATATTGTACTAAGAAAAATAGAAAAATTAAATATTATTTTATTATGAAAACTAACTGGAATTATCCAACAAATATTTGGGTTGGAGAGAACAGAATTCAAGATCTAAGCCAGGCATGTAAAAACCTTAATATTGATAAACCATTATTTGTTACTGATAAAGATTTAATTAATCTAAAAATGGTAAAAGAAATAATTTCAAATCTAAAAAAAGATTTTAACCATCTTCACGTTTTTTCAAATGTTACTGGAAATCCAGTAGGTGAGAATGTAGATGAGGGTGTAATAGAATTTAAAAAAATGGGGTGTGACGGTGTGATTGCATTTGGTGGAGGTAGTGGTCTTGATGTAGGTAAAGCTATTGCCTTTATGTCAGGACAGTCGAGACCAATATGGGATTTTGAAGATATTGGAGATTACTGGAAAAGAGCGGATGAGACTAATATTGCTCCTATTATCGCAATACCAACTACTGCCGGAACAGGATCAGAAACTGGAAGAGCATCAGCAATAATTAATAAACAAACAGGAATTAAAAAAATTATATTCCACCCAAAATTTTTACCCTCAATAGTAATTTTAGACCCAAAATTAAGTTTAGATTTATCACCTAGATTAACCGCAGCAACTGGCATGGATGCTTTGGCACATAATTTAGAAGCTTTTTGTGCACCAGGATTTCATCCGATGGCTGATGGAATTGCTATTCAAGGTATGAAGTTAATTAAAAACTCATTAATTAAAGCAGTAAATGATGGTAAAGATTTAAATGCTAGAGCAGAATTATTAGCTGCAGCAAGCATGGGTTCTACAGCTTTCCAAAAAGGCCTTGGTGCAATTCATTCTTTGAGCCATCCTATTAATGCTCAATTTAATGTTCATCACGGTTTATCAAATGCAATTTTTATGCCTTACGTATTAACTTTTAATAAAGAATTAATTGAAGAAAGAGTAGTTTCAATATGTGATTATCTCAAATTAAATAAAAATTTTGATAGCTTTTTAACATGGATATTAGAACTTAGAAAAGAATTAAATATACCTCATAAATTATCTGATATTGTTGATGTTGCTAAAATAAATTTAGAACAGTTGTCAGTAATGGCATTAGAAGATCCATCAACTTCTACCAATCCAAAGAAAATGAACAAGGATGACATGAAAGCACTTTATGAACATA
This sequence comes from uncultured Pelagibacteraceae bacterium, assembly GCA_902528735.1. Taxonomy (GTDB): domain Bacteria; phylum Pseudomonadota; class Alphaproteobacteria; order Pelagibacterales; family Pelagibacteraceae; genus Pelagibacter. Next base: position 24,055 of record CABZTP010000008.1, on the reverse strand, counting down.
GCATTTCAGGTAAATTATTTTAATGAAAAGAATTCTTATAGTTGAGGGAAATCTTAGAGAAGAAAATCAAAGTTTCACTGATGGTGGCATTAAAACTCATACTGAAAGTTTAAAAGATAGTATTAGTTATTTCACAGACAAATTGAATATAGACGTGGTTAATCCTTCGTCAGATGAAAATATTAATGAAGTAGCTAAAGATCTAACTAAATATCACGGAATGATATGGGGTGGTAGTAGTCTTAATATTTACAATGACACCCCAGAAATAAGACGACAATTAAGCTTTATGAGAGAGTGTCAAAAGAGTATAAAAAATATATTTGCAATATGCTGGGGGATGCAAGTCGCTGTGACCGTTGCTGGAGGTGAAGTAAAGAAATGCACTAATGGCGCTCATAGGGGAATAGCAAATGATATTGAAATAAATGAAAATGGCCTAAAACATCCGCTTTATAAAAATAAAAATAAGAAATTTAATACACCTGCGTTTAATTTTGATGAGGTAGTAAAATTACCTGAAGGCTCTACTTTACTTTCATCAAATCCAATAAATAAAGTAATGGGTGTAAATTTTAATGTTGGTTCAGCTAATATATGGGGGATTCAGTATCATCCAGAGATAACCTACGCAAAAATGATAAGCTTAATTCACTTTAGAAAAGATCGACTATTAGAAAAAAAAGCATTTATAAACCAAATGGAAATTGACTCTCATGTTAAAATTATTGAGGATGAAAATAAAGTTTCAAATAAAGATGCAAGGATGAGAGAGTTAGAAAATTGGCTTAGTAATTTAAATTAGAACAAACCTTCTATTTCGCCTTTTTCATTTAATTTAATAGAGTCTGCAGCAGGAACTCTTGGAAGCCCTGGCATTGTCATTATGGCTCCACATATGACAACTATAAATTCTGCTCCTGATGATAATCTTACTTCTCTAATTGGTAATGAATGACCAGAGGGTGCCCCTTTTGCACTTGGATCTATAGAAAAACTGTATTGTGTTTTTGCTACACATATTGGTAAATTTCCGTAACCAGCATCTTCAAAAGATTTTAACTGATCTTTTATCTTACTGTCAGCTACTACTTCATTCGCTCGATAAATTTCTTTTGCAACAGTTTCAACTTTCTTTAGCAAAGGTGTTTTTTCATCGTATAAAAATTTAAAATTTGCTTGTTTTTTATCAATTAATTCTACAACATGTGCTGCAAGTTCTTTTGTTCCATCACCACCATTTGACCAATGCGTACATAAAGTAGCTTTAACTCCCATGCTATCACAAGCACTTATTAACTCTTTTACTTCATTATCTGTATCAGCAACAAAATGATTAACCGCAATTGCCACTGGTAAACCAAATTTTTTAACATTTTCAATGTGTCTTTCTAGATTTACTAAACCTTTTTTTAATGCTTCAACATTTTCATTTTTTAAATCGTCTTTAGCCACACCTCCATGCATTTTTAATGCTCTTATTGTTGCAACAATAACCACACACTCAGGTTTTAAATTTGATTTTCTGCATTTAATATCTAAAAATTTTTCTGCTCCTAGATCTGCTCCAAATCCGGCTTCAGTCACAACATAATCAGCTAATTTTAAACCTGCTTTTGTTGCAATCACAGAATTACAACCATGTGCAATATTTGCGAAAGGGCCACCATGAATAATTGCTGGATTATTTTCTAATGTTTGAGTTAAATTTGGTCTTATGGCTTCTTTTAGCAAAACTGTCATTGGCCCATGTGCATTTAAATCTTTTGCAAAAATAGGTTTTCTATCTCTAGTATAAGCAACTGTAATATTGCCTATTCTCTTTTCTAAATCCTCAAGATCATTTGCTAAACAGAAGATCGCCATTATTTCAGATGCAACCGTTATATCAAAACCATCTTCTCTAGGGAAACCATTAGCAACACCACCTAAATTAATATTAATAGATCTTAATGATCTATCATTCATATCCATTACTCTTCTCCAAACTACTCTTCTAACATCTATGTTTAATTTATTTCCCCAATAAATATGATTGTCAATTAGTGCTGACAATAAATTGTGAGCAGATGTAATTGCATGAAAGTCTCCTGTAAAATGTAGATTGATTTGTTCCATTGGAACAACTTGAGCATATCCTCCACCAGCTGCACCCCCCTTCATTCCAAATGATGGGCCCAAACTAGGTTCACGCAAACACACGATTGAATTTTTACCAATTTTATTTAAACCATCATTTAAACCAACAGACGTAGTAGTCTTTCCTTCACCTGCTGGGGTTGGAGTAATAGCAGTTACTAAAATTAATTTTCCATTTTTTTTTTCTTTTAGACTATCTAAATATTCTAAATTTATTTTAGCAATGTGACGCCCCATAGGACTAAAAGCACTTGGTTCGTCTGGCACATTAATTTTACCCAAAATCTCATTTATGGGTTTCATTTTTGCTTCTCGTGCAATTTGGATATCTGATTTTGACATAAATCTAATTACTCACTAATGTGCAGAATTACTATCCTTTTTTGTCACGTATTTAAACATCTAAAAAATATATATAAAAAAAATTAGCAAAAATTTATATTTAATTTTATAAAACTTAAGAATGCAGAAATATTCGGTATTTAGTTTAATCAAAAACGCATTTTCTAATCATCAAAATTGGGAAGTTGCTTGGAAAGATCCAACTCCGAAAAAAGAATACGATGTAGTAATCATCGGAGGAGGTGGACATGGTTTGGCTACTGCATATTATTTAGCAAAAGAACATAACATCAGAAATGTAGCTATCATTGAAAAAGGTTGGATTGGTGGTGGAAATGTTGGTCGAAATACTACAATCATCAGATCCAATTTTATGTACGATGCTAATGCAAAATTTAACGAGTTTGGAATGGATTTATGGAGAAACTTAAGTCAAGAATTGAACTTTAATGTGATGTTTTCTCCAAGAGGAATAATAAATTTAGCTCACTCAGATGCTCAAATGAATGCTTATGCCCGTAGAGGAAACTCTATGAGATTAAATGGAATAGATGCAAAGTTATTGGACAGAAATGAAGTTAAAAAATTAATTCCTATGGCTGACTTTAGCGATGAAGTACGTTTTCCAATTTTTGGGGGCTTAATGCAACCAAGCGCAGGTACTGCAAGACATGATGCTGTTGCTTGGGGTTATGCGCGTCAAGCAGATGATATGGGTGTAGATATTATTCAACATTGTGAAGTCACAGGGTTTGATGTTGTTAATGGAAAGATTAAAGGTATTAGAACTTCAAGAGGAGATATTAAAGCAAAAAAAGTTGGATTATGTGTTGCAGGTAGTACCAATATATTGGCTGAAAAATTAAATATGACATTGCCAATTGAAACTCACGTGCTTCAAGCATGTGTTTCAGAGCCTGTAAAACCGTTGCTAGATGGAGTAGTAACTTTTGGTGCAGGCCACTTTTATATAAGTCAATCAGATAAAGGTGAAATGGTAATGGGTGGTGATCTTGATGGATATAATAGTTATGCTCAAAGAGGTAACTTGCCCACAATACAACACGTATTAACTGGTGGCTTAGCTTTATTTCCATTTTTAAGTAGATTAAAAATGTTAAGGACATGGGGTGGGATCATGGACATGTCCATGGATGGTTCTCCAATAATTGATAAAACACATATTGAAGGATTGTATTTAAACTGTGGATGGTGTTATGGAGGTTTTAAATCAACTCCTGTTTCTGGATGGACATTTGCACACACAATTGCAAAAGATCAAGTTCATGAATTAAATTCAGAATTAAGATTAAATAGATTTTCTACAGGTCATCTTTTAGATGAAAAAGGTTTAGGAACTAAAACCTGGATTGGTTAAAAAATGTTATACATCAAATGTCCTTATTGCGGTTTAAGAGCACAAAAAGAATTTTCATATGGAGGTGATGCAACTGTAAAGAGACCAAATATAAATGAAGAAGTCTCAAATGAAGATTGGGATAATTTTGTTTATATGAGAAAGAGTCCAAGAGGAAAACATATAGAGTTATGGCAGCACATAGCTGGATGTAGACAATGGATTAAAGTGCAAAGAGACACTGCTACTCATGAGATTTTCCAAACAACAAAAGTCACAGAAGAAATAAGATGAGCCAACCATTTAGATTGAATAAAGAGGGATTAATTAATCGAAACAAAAAAATACCTTTTACTTTTAATGGTAAAAAATTGTTTGGATATGAAGGTGATACAATTGCATCTGCTTTGATTGCAAATGGAATACACTTAGTTGGTAGAAGTTTTAAATATCATAGACCGAGAGGTTTTTTTGGCGCAGGAGTAGAGGAGCCAAACGCAAAACTTCAAGTAGAATTCAATGGTCATTCAGAACCCAATGTTAATGCAACAGAAATGGAGCTTGTTGAAGGTTTATCAGCAACTAGTCAAAATTGTTGGCCATCAGTAAATTTTGATATTGGTGCAATAAATAACTTTTTAAAAATGTTTTTCCCAGCTGGCTTTTATTATAAAACATTTATGTGGCCTAAAAGCTTCTGGTATAAAATTTACGAACCTTTTATTAGAAAAGCTGCTGGATTAGGGGTTGCTTCATTAGAAAAAGATAAAGAAAGATATGAACATAAATTTGAGTATTGTGATTTATTAGTTACTGGATCTGGACCATCTGGATTAGCAAGCGCTTATGCTGCTGCAAAAAATGGAGCAAAAGTAATTTTAGCTGAGGATAAACCAAGATTTGGAGGAACACTTTTAACTGACGATGTAAGCATCGATAATTTATCAGGAAAAGATTGGGCAGAAAAAATAGTCAGTGAATTAAAATCTATGCCTAATGTAACTGTAAAAAATAGGTCTCAAGTTTTTGGTTACTATGATCATAACATGCTGGTTATGTTTGAAAGAGTTAGCGATCATCTGGAAAAAAAATCAAAATTTACTCCAAGACAAAGACTTTGGTATATTAGAGCCAAAGAAACAATTTTATCAACTGGTTCAATTGAAAGACCGATTGTATTTGGCAACAATGATACTCCAGGAATTTTTTTATCAGCAGCTGCAAAAGAATATATGAAAGTCTATGGAGTTTTAGTAGGAAAGAAACCGATAATATTTACCAATAACGATAGTGCATACGAAACAGCATTAGAGTTCAAAAAAAATAATGTTGAACCAATTATATTAGATACAAGAGAAGAGCATTCTTCAGAGTTAATCGATGAAGCTAAATCAAAGGGAATTGATATAAGATTTTCTCACGGCGTTATCGTAGCAAATGGATACAAAAAAGTTAAATCTGCTAAAATTGGGAAACTTAATAAAGATAAAAATTCTTTTGAGAAAATAGAAACTATAGATTGTGATTGTATTTGTGTGTCCGGATTTTGGACACCATCGGTTCATTTAGCATCACAATCAGGAAATAAACTTAAGTATGAAGAAAAAATTGATGCATTTATTCCAGATAAGAAAAAACAACATGAGACTTCAGTTGGTGCAGCAAATGGATCTTTTACTTTAGAAGAAAGTTTAAAACATGGTTTTGAAAACGGTGCAAATCTTTCTGCTAAAATTACAGATATTAAAACAGAAATCGCAATTCCAAATGTAAATGAAAAAAAATATGGTGCTCATGATAAATTTTGGTGTATGCCGTTACCTAAAAATGAAAATCCAAAAAGATTTGTTGATTTTCAAAATGATGTATCTGTCTCTGATATAGAAATTGCACTAAGAGAGGGTTACAGATCTATAGAGCATGTTAAAAGATATACAACTCTTGGAATGGCAACAGATCAAGGACGTACCAGTAATTTAAATGGTCTACAGTTGGTCTCCAATATAGAAAATAAAATAGTTCCTGAAGTAGGGCACACAACATTTAGACCACCTTTTACACCAATTACAATTGGAACAATTGTTGGCCGTGAAGTAGGAATGGAATATATGCCAACTAGGAAAACACCAATGCATGAATGGCATGTGAGAAATAATGCTGTTTTTGTTGATGCAGGTGCTTGGAAAAGACCTAGATATTATAAGCAAGGGAATGAAACTTTATTTGAAGCATCTAAGAGAGAAGCAAAAAATGTTAGAGAGAACGTTGGAATATGTGATGTAACAACATTAGGAAAGATTGATATCAAAGGTCCAGATGCAGCAGAATTTTTAAATAGAGTTTATACAAATGCTTGGATGAAATTACCTATAGGAAAAGCAAGATATGGATTGATGCTTAGAGAAGATGGAATTGTTATGGATGATGGGACAACAACAAGAATATCAGAAAATCATTATCATATGACTACTACAACTGCACAAGCTGCAAATGTATTATCTCACTTAGAATACTATCTTCAAATTGTTTGGCCAGAATTAAATGTAAACGTTGTTTCTACTACTGAGCAATGGGCAGGAGCAGCAATTGCCGGACCTAAATCTAGAGACATGTTATCAAAATTATATCCAGACTTAGATGTTTCAAATGATGCTTTACCTTTTATGGGTTATAAAGAAGTTGACTTTTTTGGTGTTCCGTCAAGAATTTTTAGAATTTCATTCTCTGGTGAACTTGCATACGAGATAAATGTTAAATCAGATCATGGCCTGTTTATGTGGGAAAAAATGATGGAAGTAGGTGATGAATTTGGAAATCAACCATATGGAACAGAAGCATTATCAACATTAAGAATTGAAATGGGACATGTTGCAGGACCTGAATTAGATGGTCGGACAATCCCATCAGATGTTTCTTTAAATGGATTAGTTTCAAAGAAAAAAGATTTTATTGGTAAAAATTCTTTAGGAAGAGAAGCTTTTAATGTTGAGAATAGACAAAAAATTGTTGGACTTATTCCAATTGATAGAAAGTCAAGTATTCCAGAGGGATCACATATTGTAAAAGATAAAAATGTAAAATCACCTAATCCTAAACTTGGTCACGTTTCTTCTTCTTGTTGGAGTGTTGAAAATAATAACCCATTTTCTCTAGCAATTATGAAAGACGGAAAAAACATGATTGGTAAAAAATTTTTTGCGGTGTCGCCCTTAAAAAATAAATCAATTGAAGTAGAGGTTATTTCTTCTCATTATGTTGATCCAGAAGGAAAAAGAGTTAGATCATGAAAAATGTTTCTTCACTAGAAAATATCCATAAACATGGATTGTTTGGTAATCACGATAGTAAAGATGAGCTAATAAATATTAGAGAAATCAAAGATGTTTTGATTTATCAAATCGTTAAATATAAAAAATCTTCAATTAGTATTGATAAAATAAAAATAGATAATTTAAATTTACCCGAGACTCTATTTGTATCTTCAAATCCCTATACAAGAATTTTATGGATGGGACCTGATAATTGGTTAGTTATTTCATCAAATAAAGAAATAGAAAAATCTATTTTAGAAAATCTTAGTCATGATGATTTTGCATTAACAGATCTGTCTCATTCAAGAACAATTCTAGAATTAGAAGGTTCTTTGGTAGATGAAGTATTGAAAAAAGGTTGTCCATTAAATTTAGATGGTCTGGATGAAGGAAAATGTTCTAACTCAGCTTTTCATGCAATCACAATAACTATTGATTTTATTAGCTCAAATCCAAGAAAAATTAGAATATTTGCTCTAAGAAGTTTTGGAGAATCTCTTTATCATTCAATAACAGATGCTTGTTTGGAATTTGGCTATAAAGCTGAATAAAAATTATTCTGAAGTTTTAAACTTAGTTTTCTGAATTATAAACACAAACAGAATTGGAATTATTAATGTTATAAGAGTTACCGATATTAACAAGATACCAAGATCTGAATAATCTGCGGTTGTAAGAATAGCGTTTGTCACTTTATCTTTTACCTCTCTTGTAATAACGTAAATTTCATTTAAGTATTTAGTCCCTAATGCACTCGCTGATAATGCAAGATTTGTAAAAGATGCAAATACCGCAAAGAAAGTAGCTTTTAAATGTGAAGGCGCATTTTTAGCAATCCACGCGAGCAAAGGTATCATTGAGATTTGTCCCAAAGGTGACTCAAGAGCAGTATTTAATATTGCAATAAATTTAGCATCAACAACACCATTAGTAATTGATGAAGTCCATTCGTGAAACCCATAATACATTCCAACACTTGGTAAAAATAAAATTGCACCTGCGATAGATAAAATTATTATAATTTTTGCTATTGAGTTGTTTGCCATAAATGGTCTTAATAAAATAATACCAACAAGAGTTAAAACGGATGCTATAAGTGATAATACAGAAAAAAATTGTTCATTGAATTCAAGTACATCTATTTCAAACCAAGATAAACCTGGACCAGGCCCTGGCATTGCTCTAAAAATAAAAATTATTATTGCAGTTCCAACAACTGTAAGTCTTAAATCCTGAGGAAGTTCTTTGACCAATTTGTTCATTAAAAATAAAATAATTGCCATTGAACCTACAAAAACAATTTCTTGTGCAAATGGAACTTTGAAAGAACCAATACCTAAAGTGAAAATAACAAAAACTAAACTTCCACCTAATATCCACCAATTTACTTCAGTTTTTTCTAAAGGAGCATAATCTTGATCACCTTCAAAACCTTGCTCGATAAGCTTCTTTCTTTTTTGATTTTTTAAGTATGCTGCAAAAAATATTCCTAGTACAGATACAATTGGAATAATTAAAGCATAAATATAAATTGTACCATATAAACTTATTTTATCTGCCTGCTCAAGCTCATCTACTCCTTTAAAGAGGATTACATTAGCTAAAGCAACCAAAACAGTTCCACCAATTATTGCAAATCTCCCAAGCGTTTGCATTGTTGTATGCATAAGTTTGATTTCATCCCTTGAAAATTTATTTCCAGTGTCATCAACTAAAGGAACAGCTTCTACAGTCATCGCATCTGCCACAACATCTTGTACAACATATCCAATTGGAGCAAGTAAAACGCTTATTACAAACCAAGTTTCAACTGAAAGAATTGATGCCATCCATTCAGTATGAATTATTAGACCATACATTATAATTAAACTTAATGAGATTAAGGATGCTCCTACAAAAACCATATAATTTTTTTTATTCCAGATAAGATCAACAAGGTGACCTAAGGGCATTTTTAATGCCCACGGAATTCCTGCCCAAAACCCAAGTCCAGCAAGAAAAGCAGCAGATAGGTTTAAATAATCTTTTACAAAAAAAGTTCCAACGATACCTGTTAGTCCTGAAATACCAGCAGCAACATAAATCATTAATGGTGGTAGATAAGTCCACTTAAACTGTCTTCCTAAATCTATTAATGTACTATCTATAAATCTCAAAATTTTATTATTCATAAACTATTCTGTTAAATTCAATAATATTAATCCATTTTGCTTTGTTTCTTTACACCACAGTTCGTAACTTTCACAAACCCTCCACAAATGATCAAATGCTCTTTGAGATAATTCTAAAGGAAAGTGACTTTTTGCATAATATAATTTGGGGATTTTCATTAGTTGTTTAATCATAGTATCTTTTTGTATTTGTAAAAGTCTTACAGTTTCTTGGTTGATCTTTTTTTTTGTAGATTTATCTACATAGTCATTATTTTCAAGTTCTTTAAACCATTTATCATGAAAATTTCCTGAGCTAATTTCATTATAATCATCTGATGCTATAAAAATTTCAAAAGCTTGAATATTAGTTAAGTTAGAGTTCTTAATTTTGATTTCATATATCTTTCGATAAATTATTTCAGCTACATATAATACAAATGGTCTTGATTTGTCAGTTTCCAAAATAAACTCCTCAAATGTCTACTGAATAATAACACGAATTAGGATCATCTTTATAGTGTGCAAAAGGCCCACATTCTTTAAATCCAAAATTTTTAAAAAGCTTTCTAGCAGGTGCAAAGAAATCTCCAGCGCCAGTTTCAACACTAAGTTTATTAATTCCTATTTGTTTAGATTTTTCAATAAGATGTGAAATTATTTTTCCACCATATTTTTTACTTCTAAATTTATCTGCAACTCTTATAGATTTAAATTCTCCATGTTTTTCATCAAACAGTTTTAGAGCTCCGCAGCCAATTAATTCATTATTTTCCCACAAACTCCAGAATTTAATACTTGGATCTTTTAAACCAGGTATATCTAACACATGTGAACTACCCTCAGGAGAAACTGATCTTAATTCAATAAAATGTTTAGTTAGCAGCTCATTTACCTGCGTATCATCAAAATTATTTTCTATTGATTTCATAGTTTTGAAAAACATATAATCTAAATTTAGATTAAACCAAGAAAATTAAATATGTGTGGAAGATATGTAATAACCAGCCCTGTCACAAAAACAAAAAAACTCGTTAAGTCAGCAATACAAGTTGAAGACAATGAAAATTATAACGCTCACCCATTTCAAAAATTACCTGTAATTAAAAAATATAATAACGGAAATACACTTGAAAATTTAAAGTGGGGTGTAATACCTAGTTGGGCCAAGAAAAAAGATTTCAAACCTTTGATAAATGCAAGACTAGAAACTATAGATGAAAAAGTTTCATTCAAAAAATTAATACGATTACACAGATGTATAGCTGTAGCAGATGGTTTTTATGAATGGAAAAGAGAAAAAGAAAATAAGACACCTTATTATTTTTTAAGAGAAGATAAAAAACTTATGTATTTAGCCGCTATTTACGATAACGATCAATTCTGCTTAATCACTGAGGATGCAGATGAAAATATTAAAGAAATTCATCATAGACAACCAGTTATAATTAATGAAAACGATGTTAACAGATATTTAAATCTTGAATTAACTGGGTCAAGTTTTCTTAAAGAATGCAAAAAAGCAAAATTAAACTTTCATGAAGTTTCAAAAGAAGTGAATAAACCTACAAACAATAATATTTCTTTAATACAAACTATATCTTAAAATTAATTTTCTATTATTGTTAAATGTCCCATTTTTCTTTTAGCTTTAACTTCTTTTTTTAAATAATCAAAAAAGAATTCATTTTCTTCAAACTTTTTATTTTTATATTCTAATATATCTTCACCAATCAAATTAAGCATTTTTGCATTATAAATTTTTTTTGTTTCTAATTTTTCAAGTCCGCATACAGCTCTTATGTGATTTTCAAATTGGCTAATGTTGTGTGAATTGATAGTAAGATGTCCAGAATTATGTACTCTTGGTGCAACTTCATTAGCGTATAAATTATTATTTTTATCTATAAAGAATTCAACGCACATAGTACCAATATAATCAAGCTCTTCAGCTACTGTTTTTGCCCAGTCCAATGCTTTATCTTTAATTTCATCACTTATATCAGCGGGAATTTTGGAGTGTTTTAAAATCTGGTCTTCATGATAATTTTCAATTGGATCATAAATTTCATATTTTTGATGACCAAATCTTGTAACCACTACTGAAATTTCTTTTTTTAAATTTACTAACTTTTCTAAGATATAGCCTTTTGAAAAATCAAAATCTTCATTTAGATCATTTGCATTATCTATTTTATATTGACCTTTTCCATCATAACCAAGTGTACAAGTTTTCAATAAACCAGGTATTAATCTATCATTTATTTTTATATCATCTAAATCGTTTATACTTACAAACTGTGTTGTAGTTATATTGTTTTTATTCAAAAACTCTTTTTCAGTCATTCTATTTTGAATTAATTTATTTATTTCGGGGCTTGGTAATACAGATTTGGTTTCATTAATTTTTTTTAATATATCATATGGGATATTTTCAAACTCATAAGTAACAAGATCAACTTTTTCTAAAAAGTTATTTATAATATTTATGTCTTGGTAATCTCCAAAAATAAACTCATCCGCAAAATTTATAGCAGGAGCATCTTTATCGTCTGATAAAATAACCGTTTTAATATTTAGTTTTTTTGCTGCAGATGCTAATAGACTTCCTAATTGTCCACCACCTATTATTCCTAGATCAGGTTTTGACATTAACTACTTTGGTTTATTTTTTACTTTCGATGTTTGTTTTTTTCGCCAATTTAAAAGTGTTTTTTTTACTTCGTTATCATATGTTGCTATAATTGAAGCTGCATATAATCCAGCATTGATTGCCCCATCTTCTCCAATAGCAACTGTACCAACAGGAATTCCTTTAGGCATTTGAGCGATTGATAGCAAGCTATCTAAACCTTTTAATTTTTTACTTTCTATAGGAACACCTATGACAGGAATTCTAGTTATTGCAGCAATCATACCTGGTAAATGCGCTGATCCTCCGGCGCCAGCAATAATTATAGAAATATTATTATTTTCTGCTTTCTTCGCAAAATTATAGAGTCTATTAGGAGTTCTATGCGCTGAGACAATATTTGTTTCATAATTAACTTTTAAAATTTTAAGAACTTTTTCACAATTTTTCATTGTTTTATAATCAGACTGACTGCCCATTACAATTGAAACTTTATGTGATTTTTTTTTGTATTTCATGAAACCAATATTAATTTATAGATATTTCTTTTAAATTGCAATTTTTAGCTAAATACAGTTTAAGTTAGTGACAATCATAATAATAATAATAGTGTATATTAAATATGAATTATCGAATTGATAATCTTCAATATTGTAAATGGTCTAGGGAAATCTTTGAAATAAATAATAAAGCTGGATTAAACGCAGTTCATGTAACATTGGTTTATCATGAAGATTATGATGAATTACAACATAGAATACAAGAGTGGAATAAACATTTCGAGGAAAACAAGGATCTAATATTTCAAGGTAATAACTATAACGATATTATAAAAGCAAAAGAAGAAAACAAAACCGCAATTTTTTTTGGATTTCAAAATTGCTCACCAATCGAGGACGACATAGGTCTTATAGAAAAAGTACACTCGCAAGGTTGTCGATTTATGCAACTGACATATAACAATCAATCATTATTGGCCACTGGTTGCTATGAAAAAAATGATAGTGGAGTTACTAACTTTGGAAAAGAGGCTATAAAAGAAATGAATAGGGTAGGCATAGTAGTTGACATGTCTCATTCAGCTGAAAAAAGTACACTTGATGCAATAGAAATTAGTCACAAACCTATTGCAATCACTCATGCTAATCCTTCTTTATGGTTTGAGGCAAAAAGAAATAAATCTACAAAATTATTAAAAGTATTGTCTGCAAGTGGAGGAATGTTGGGATTATCGTTATATGCTCATCATTTAAAAGATGGAACAAATTGTAAAATAGAAAGTTTTTGTGAAATGGTTGCAAGAACAGTTGAAATTATGGGCGTTGATAACGTTGGCATAGGATCAGATTTATGTTTGAACCAACCAGATAGTGTAGTTGAGTGGATGAGGAATGGAACATGGTCAAAATCAAAAAATTTTGGAGAGGGGAGCAAAGATAAACCTGGTTTTCCGAAACAGCCTGATTGGTTTTTAGATGCAACAGGGTTCAATAATATTAATTTGGAATTGAAAAACAAAGGTTTTCACGAGGAAGAAATAAATAAAATACTTGGAAATAACTGGTTTAATTTTTATAAAGGATTTAATTAATGCAAGTTTCACTAAGAGAACCAAAAATTGTAATGAAACTTTCTAGACTTGGTTCTTTTCATCAATCTAAGTTATCTTTTCTAAGATCCTTTTTGAATGAATTCAAAGATTGGAAATATAATAAAGATTTGTTTGATTTGAATGATAGAGGATATGGAGTGGCTGTTTATTCATTTTCAAAAGATAAAAAAACTTATTCATTAGTTTGTTTTGCAAATGAATTAAAAGACGAAGATAGGTCAGACCGTGTAATAGCAACAAAGTGGGATGCGGCATTTACATTATATGACGGCATACCTTCAAAACTTGATATAGATAGACTTTCACAAAATGTACCTAAGCAAGAAGTTGGCAGACTTTCCTATAAAGAGCTAACTCTTTCAAGGGCAAATAGGTCAGTTAGAGCATTCAATTATGTAGTTGAGTGTTTATCAAATGGCAAACAACCAGACACCAAAGTACTTTCAAAAGTTGGATATTTGTACAGAACAACAGCTGTATATGGTTCAGGAAAATTTGGGTTAGCAGACAGATTTAGAATTAAAAATAGAGATGAAATAAATGGTCCATTTAGATTAGAAATGATGTTAGTTTATCTTGTAAGACAATTCACTTTTGATCAAGTTAATCATATTGCAAAAAATAAAAATCCCAAAGATGCTGTAGAACTAGACTTAGATATTTGTCGAAATTTAGGAATTGGCAATTCAACTGGATTAGGCATGGCGCCATTTATTGTAAATCACCCTACATTATTAAATAACTGGATTTTATCTAGAGAAATTGCATTAAAAAAAATAAGAGAGATAGAAAAAGTATCAGAAGAAGAGTTTAAAGTCTTTTATAAATGTTTAACTAAATCACTAAAAAATATTAGTACATGGAATACAGATAGCGAATATCAGAAAAAAAAAATTGAGAATTTAATTAATGATTTGCAAAAATTAATTAATTATTTGAAAGATAATATTTCTAAATCAAATCTTTATATATTTGATAAATTATACAATTGGGCGGAAGAAAATTTAACTGAAGAAGGAATTGAGTATTTAGTTTCTATTATGATGGAACCATATAATAAAATAACTGATCCTCTGATTTCTCAAATGAGTTCAGATGAGGATAGTAGTTTTAACATACCAGTAGATAGAACAATAAATGATCTAAGAGAAATAATTGAGCAAAATTATTCGGATATTTTAAAAATTGATTTTTCAAAAAATGAGAACAACAAAAAATTTTGGTTCATATCAAAAAATAAAGAAGAACCTAGAATTGGAGATAGGTTTGAAGATAGAGGTTCTGAACTTGAGCAGCCCACAGCAATTGCAAGAGATATAAAAAAACTTTATGAAACTATTTTTACATTAAAAAATAGCTTAAAGATTGGTAGTTTTTTAGGACAAAGTAATGATTTAAGACATATCGTGAGAAGGGTATTTATTACAGAGAAATACCCTTATTCCGAAATTCAAGATAACACAATTGGTTCAAAATTAATTCCTATAGATATGTTAAGACTTAAACTATCTTTTTTTGGAGCAGTCAATTTTGATCCTAGGTCAGACAAATGGTTAAGAATTTGCATGTTTCAAGGAGCTCCATTACCAAATGAACTTAATTCATTTAATCAATATTGGATATATAAATAAACTATTTAATGAGAAGTTACAGCGAAATTGATACTATTATAAAACGCTCAACCAAAGCTAAAGGTTTTTCATGGGGAGTCGCTGAAGAAATAGGAAAGAACATCAGGCAATTAGAGTTATTTGGCCTTCCAGGTGTAAAAAATATAAACCAGTATTTTAAGATTTTTAGTGATGATAAGTTTGAAAACTGTCAATCATTTAAAAAAAATAATAAACCACAAAACTATTATTGTCCTATTAAACTTGGATTAAGTTTTTTTGATCAATCTATATCTATTCAAGAATTGATTGATGTAGAAATAGAAAAAGTGGCATTTCCATTGATATTCTTGCCATTTATAAGTAGATCTTCTGAAATAACTGGAAAGAGAATTTTTCTAAAAATAGATAAAAAAGAATTTTTACTAAATTTTAACTTGTCAATATATTCAAATTATTTGAGTAGTGAAGTTGTGGAAAAAGCTGATGTTATTAAAATTCAATTCTTGGAAAATAAGAATAATTTTTCAGAAGATGACTGGAAAGAATTAACAAACTTATCTGAAAATATATTTGTAGAAGAAACAGAGGAATTAAAACAAAAAACTGCTGGAGCAGGATTATCAGATAATGACTAATAGTATTGATTATAAATTAGATGAATTAGATAATAACGAATTAAATGATATTTGTGATGAGTGTAAAAATGAAGATGAGACAGTAACTCAAAATTTAATACTCACAGGATATAAACTTTGTAATTCTTGTAGAACATCTAAAACTTTATTTCCGCTTTAAATATTTGTACTTACAGGTAAAGAGTTAATTTTAGTCATTACAAACGAAATTGTTAAAAAAGAAATAATTAAAAACGACAAAAATACTATCCCGAATGCTTTCAAATTTGATTTCAAATTCAAAATATGTCTTGTTGCTATAATTAAAGAAGCAAAAATCCAAAATTGAGTTAAGAAAATTATTAACAACATTAATTCAGGTGTTACAGCAAAAAATCGAATTATACCTGGAGCATGAGCGTATCCAACTGCAGTTAAAACTCTTTTGAATGGAATCTTTCTATCTTTATCAGGAAATATTTTTACTCCAATAACATAAATAAATATAGCCCAAACAAGCCAGGTTAATATGGCTGTTAATCCAGATATACCTACAGATGTTTTTACAATAGTATTTGCAGCAACAGCACCAGCAACACCATCTAATATCATGATCAAAATTGCAAAATATATTCCTGCCTCTCCATAATATTTTGCGCTTTTGTAAAGTGATTTATCAAGCTTTAAGGATTTAAAAACTATATCTAAAAATTGAGCAAACATTAATTATCTTTATTTTTTTTTTGTGCTTTATAAGAAACGATTAATGGGAATATAATTAGTGCAATAATTATTATAATGCAAACTGCAATAAAAAATGTTTTAGTCATATTTAGGGGGAATTGTATCCCCCTAAAAAAATTATTATCACTTATTAACTACTTCTCTCGTGTTTGCGTTATATGATTCTGTAAATGGAACATCAACCACAACAGCATCTACAGGCTCTCCAATTTTATCAGAATATTTCTCAGGTAAATGCACCTTAAACTTTGATCCAACCTTACCTCTTGGAAATCCATTGGCGTTTAAAGTTCCATCAAATGGCACATATCCCATTGCAATATTTTTTCCTTTTTCTGGATGATACCAAGGAGAAGTTATAAATCCTACTGGCTCGCTGCCATTTTCTGAAATTAACCAAAAGTCTGGTGCGTATTCTTCAATTGGTTTTCCACCTAGTTCAAGACCAACTAATTGAAGTTTGTAAGGTTTATGTCCTGCTTTTATGTCTTCTTTCATCTTTTCTAGTGCTTTTTTACCAACGTAATCACCTTTTTTGTTCCATTCACCTTTTCCAGATAAAGAAACTTGGTAACCGAGGTTACACTGAAATGGATTATGCTCATGATCCATATCTTGTCCCCATGAAAGTATTCCAGCTTGAATTCTTCTATGATGTGCTGGAGCAATTACCATTAAGTTGTGTTTTTTCCCTGCCTCAAGAACTGCATTCCACATATCTTCTGCATATAAAGTTGCTTCTCTTAAATATATTTCGAATCCAGATTCTCCCGAAAAACCTGTTTGAGAAATAATACAACTTCTCCCACCAACTTTTGCAGATGCCAATCCGTAAAAAGGCATATTATCAATATCAACTTCATCTCCACAAAGATCTTTCATTAAAGCTTTCGCTTTTGGACCTTGAATTTGTACAGGACACGCATCTATTTCATTAATTTCAACATTAAACCTTTCATCTGCGTTTACTCCTTGCAGATATAACCCAATATCACTATCTGATAAACTAAACCAAAATTCATCTTTTGATATTCTTAAAAGAATTGGATCATTTAACACTCCTCCATATGCATTACATAAAATTACATACCTTCCTCTCATTGGAGAAATTTTTGTTGCATCCCTTGTAATTACATAATCAACGAATTTTTCCGCATCTGGTCCTTTTACTTGTATTTGTCTTTCAACTGCAACATTCCACATTGTAACATGGTTTTTAATTGCTTCGTACTCAACCATCGCACCACCATCTTCAGGTTTCACGTAACCTCTTGGATGATAAATTCTATTATAAACTGTTGCTCTCCAACATCCTGCTTTCATAGATAAATGCCAGTATGGAGATTTCCTTACTCTTGTTGATATCAGCATCTCAACTTTAGTAGGTCCACTTTGTCTTAGATTGTATGGTACTTTTCTATCAGACTGATCTACTGATGTTGTATGTCTTAGTTTACTATAGTCAAATTCATTAGACATAGTTATTCTCCTTCAACCACTTGTTAGTTTCCTTCAAGCCGCCGAATGTATAAATGTGGAAATAATCAGTATGCGATTTAACTTTCCCAATTAAATCATTAGGGTCTTTAGGTTTCAATAAATCTAACGCCTTACTAAAATTAGATTTAAGAAAGTTAATGGAATTTTTCGCCCCTACAATATTAGCAAATTTTATTAAGCTAGATATTTTCATTGGCCCAGTTATTCCAACATGAACTGGTATTGTTTGTTTAGATATAAAATCTATGATTGGCTGAGTATCCATTAACCATTGCGTTACTATATAATCAGCATAAGGCTTTTTATCTATCATAGCTTTTTCTAAATCAGAATCGGATATATCAGGACTCCCCTCTGGATGTCCAGCAATTCCAATCTTGATATCGTCAAAAAACCCTGTCTCCAACACCTGATATGAGCTATCAAATTTTCCAATAGGCTCTCTACTCCCTCCAATTACCAAGACTTGTTTGACGCCAAAGTCTTTACATCTAGAAACGTAATCTTTAAGTTGATTGTCGTCATTGATCGATCTTGCTGGAAAGTGAGGAACAGGATTAAATCCTTCTTTAACTAATTCACCAGATTTTTGAGCTGTTTCTTTATAATCTCCACCAGGCAGCATAGTCACGTAAACATCTTTTACCCTTGGTAATGTGCTTAAATCAGCTTTTGGTCCTATTTCTAAAGAAAAATTCATAATCAAATTCTTATTTATTTTATATTCTCTGTCTATAAAAATATTAAAGATAGTTGAACACATTGTTACCCATTGTCATGGTGGTAAAATTTAATTAAGTTTGGTCATGGAAAATAAAATATCCGAAATTTCTGAATTATTTTCGAAAACAAGACATCAGACCCTATCTTTATGTGAAAATTTAGAACCAGAGGATATGGTTATACAGCCAAGCAAGAATGTAAGTCCACTAAAGTGGCATCTTGGCCACACCACATGGTTCTTTGAAAAGTTTATATTGTCTGAAATGAATGAAAATTACAAACCATTTAATAAAGATTTTAATTATATATTTAATTCATATTATAACTCTGTAGGTGAATATAATCCTAGAGATAAGAGAGGTTCTTTAAATAGACCATTGTTTAAAGACGTCGTTAATTACAGAAATTATGTAACTGAAAATATTATTGATTTTCTAAAAAAAACTAAAAATAATAGAACATCATTTCTTGTTGAGTTAGGGTCAAATCACGAGCAACAACATCAAGAATTAATGTTAATGGATATAAAAAATATTTTTTATAACAATCCATTAATGCCAACTTACAATCCAATAAATGATAAATCTAAAATAAATGAAAGAAACGAATTGATTGTAAAAAGTGCTGAAGAATTAAGTTATGGTAATGATAAAGATGCATTTTGTTACGATAATGAATTACCCGCAGCTAAAATAAAATTAGATCCATTTAAAATATTTTCTTTTGTTACGATTGGAGAGTGGAAAGAATTTATTAATGATGGTGGCTACCAAAAACATCAATATTGGCTCTCCGACGGTTGGGACTTCGTAAAAAATAATAAGTTAAAAAGACCTATGTATTGGATAGATAATAATAATTATTTTACATTAAATGGCGTAAAAAAATTAGATAACAATAAACCAGTTTCACATA
The DNA here is from genome assembly GCA_902528735.1 of uncultured Pelagibacteraceae bacterium. Lineage (GTDB taxonomy): Bacteria > Pseudomonadota > Alphaproteobacteria > Pelagibacterales > Pelagibacteraceae > Pelagibacter. The sequence goes on along the minus strand of CABZTP010000008.1, from coordinate 4,403 downwards.
TAAGTTTTTATGAGGCAGATGCATTTGCAAGATATAAAAATAAAAGAATACCAAGTGAATTTGAGATGGAATATTTTCTAAAAAAATCAGAAAAAAAAGGAAATTTTTTAGAAAATAAAGTTTTCCATGAAATTGAGGAGGAGACAGATTCAGTTTATGGAAATTTATGGGCTTGGACAAATAGTAATTATGTGCCTTACAAAAAATATAAACCATATGAAGGTAATTTGGGAGAATACAATAATAAGTTTATGTGTAACCAATTTGTTTTAAAAGGTGGTTCTCATTCAACTTCAAAAAATCATATTAGAGCATCTTATAGAAATTTCTTTTATCCAAATGATACCTGGCAATTTTGCGGTCTTAGATTAGCAGAAGACATCTAGTGAAAAACTTAAGTTTAATTAATATTAACAAGCAAATCCAAGATGATAAAAAAATAATTTTAGAAGGCCTTTTAAATAAAAAGCAAAAATATTTGGTGCCAAAATTTTTTTATGATGAAAAAGGATCAATATTATTTAATAAAATCACAAATCAAAAAGAATATTATCCAACAAAAAAGGAATTAAAAATTATTGGAGATTTAAATAAAGAATTTAAAAAAATATTACCAAGTAATTCTGCCATTATTGAGTTTGGAAGTGGATCGAATAAAAAAATTAATAAATTTATAAAATCTTTAAGTAGTCCGAGGGAATATATTCCAATTGACATTAGTAAAGAATATTTATTCAATAATGCATCAATTATCGCTAAAAAATTCAAAAATTTAAAAGTTACAGCTATATGTGCAGATTTTAATCAAACAGATAAATTAAACAAACTTTTAAAAAATAAAAAAAAAATTATTAGTTTTTTTCCGGGATCAACAATTGGTAATTATTTACCAAAAAATGCAAAAAAATTATTAAAGAATTTTTCTAAAATTATAGGAAAAAATTCTTATTTAGTTATTGGAGTTGACTTGGTCAAAAATATAAGCACACTCGAAAGTGCTTACAATGATAAATTAGGAATCACCGCTCAATTCAACAAGAATATATTGAATGCAGTTAACAAAATATGCAATTCTAAATTCAGTACTAATGATTTTGAACATAAAGCATTTTATAATGTTGTTAAAAATAGAATTGAAATGCACCTTAGTTCAAAAAAAAATTGCATATATACTATTGATAAAAAAAAAATTAAATTTTCGAAAGGTGAAACTATTCATACGGAGAATTCTCACAAGTACACCAAAGATAAATTTGCAAAACTAGTAAAAAATTCAGGATTTGAAATTATAAAACACTTTACAGATAAAAATAAATACTTTGGAGTTTTTTTATTAAAAGTAAAATAAGTTTGTTTATGGCACAAAAAGATGTAGGTAACAAAATCCCAATATACAAGTTAAAAAATACCGATCAAGTAATGAAATACTATGATGAGTGGGGTGATGGTAATAAATATGATAAAGATATGATTGATTGGAACTATACAGGACCAAAAGAAACATCAAAGATCTTTTCAGAATTTCAAAAAGATAAAGACGCCAAAATTTATGATGCAGGTTGTGGAACTGGCCTAGTAGGGATTGAATTAAAAAAATATGGTTTTAGACATTTTCATGGAGCAGATTTGTCGAAAAAATTATTAGATTTAGTTCCTGATGACCTTTACGCTGAGCTTGAGCAAGTAGACCTAAATAAACCAATTAATAAAATAGATAATGAATACGATTCAGTGATGTGTGTTGGGACCTTTACATTTGGTCATGTAAAACCGCCAGCTTTAGACGAATTTGTCAGAATCACAAAAAATAATGGATTTATTTGTTTCACTATTAATGAAGGTATCCATGAGGAATATGGTTTTGATAAAAAAATTGAACAACTAAAACAAGAAAATAAGTGGAAAGAAATTAAATTTTTCAAATCAGATTATATCGCAAGTAAAGACGTAAATGCTTGGTTAGGATTATATCAAGTGTTAAAGTAAATCATGTCAGAAATTTACGATATAATAGATAAATATAAGCTAGATATTGTATCAGAACCGATAAGTAAAGCTCATGGTCTACCAAATGAGTGTTACATCAGTAAAGAATATACTTTAATAGAAAGAAAAAAATTGTTTGAGGATAAGTGGATTGTTATAGGAGTTGGCAGTTCGGTTCCAAATGCAGGAGATGTGAAACCAATCGATTTACTTGGTATGCCAATATTAATTGTCAGAACAAAAAAAAATGAAATAAAAGTTTTTCACAATATTTGCAGTCATAGAGGTGTAAAACTTGTTAAAGAATCCGGAAAAATTAGAAATGTTTTAAGATGTCCTTATCATTCATGGTCTTATGATTTAGATGGAAAATTAATAGCTACACCTCATATAGGGGGAATGAATATTCATCAAACACCTGAATTTGATAGATCAAAAAGCAATTTGAAAGAAATAAGGTCATATATATGGTTAGATTTAATTATGATTAATATTAACAACAACGAAATTTCATTTGAGGATTACATTAGTCCTTTAAGCGAAAGATGGGAAAAGTTTTGGTCATTAAAGGATAGAGAATTGATACATCATGCAAATGATTATGGTTATTTCAAATTAAATGCAAAATGTAATTGGAAATTTGCAATCGAAAATTACTGTGAAAGCTATCATTTGCCATGGGTTCATCCGGACTTGAATTCTTATTCAAAATTAGAAGATCATTATCATATTCAGGGGCTCCCAAATCGTTTTGCTGGACAAGGTACAATAGTTTACAATCCAAGGTTTGAAGGAAATGAAAAATTTCCTTGTTTTCCTCATTGGCCAAAAGATAAAGAAAATATAGCTGAGTATGTGGCATTATTTCCAAATGTTATGTTGGGAATTCATAAAGATCATTATTATGCTTATTGGTTAGAGCCAATCAATCATGAGTTTACAATAGAACACATGGAAATTTATTATGTTGGAGATGAAGCGGCAACTTCAACAAAGTATAAAACTTTAAGACAAAAAAATCATAAACAATGGGAAGATATTCAAAAAGAAGATGTAGATATAATTCAAAGTATGCAAATAGGTCGTAATTCTCCAGTTTATAATGGTGGAAATTTTTCCCCAAAAATGGATAATCCAACACACCATTTTCATAAGTGGGTTGCGGGCAATTTAAAATAAATATTTGAGGTAAAATGAAAATCATTTTAATTATGGGTCTTCCTGGTGCTGGCAAAACAACTTTGGCTGAAGAATTAGCGCCGTTGCTAAATGCTAAACGACTTAATGCAGATGAAGTACGAAAAGCAGCAAACGATTGGGACTTTTCAGAAGAAGGTAGAAAAAGACAAGCAAAAAGAATGGCAAATTTTGCAATAAAACTTAAAGATGAGGGAAATTACGTTGTAGCAGATTTTATTTGCCCAACTCCTAAAGCCAGAAGCTTATTTCCTGCAGATTACGTGATTTGGGTAGATACTATAAAAGAAGGCAGATTTGACGATACTAATAAAATGTTTGTTAAGCCTGAAAAATATGATTTTCATGTCACCACACAAAATGCTAAGTCTTGGGCACCAAAAATCTTAGAGGATATAAATAAATGACATATCAATGGGATAATAAAAAACCTACCGCACAAATGCTAGGAAGATGGCAACCTTTTCACGATGGTCACTACACATTGTTCAAAGAAATTATAAAAAAAACAGGACAAGTTTGTATTCAAATTAGAGACGTTCAAGGAGTAGATGATAATCCATTTGATTTTGAAACTGTTAAAACAAGCATAGAAGAAAAACTTAATCCAGAGTTTGAGGGCAGGTTCAAAGTTATGCTTGTACCTAATATTACAAATATTTGTTATGGAAGGGGTGTTGGATATAAAATTGAGGAAATAGTTTTATCAGAAGAAATTCAGAAAATTTCTGCAACAAAAATAAGAGCTAAAATGAGAGAAGAGGGAAAATTAGAATAGGTGATTGTTAAAATTATTAAAGTTGCTGATGGAGTAAAAAAAGTTTTAATTAATGATCCAAAAACTTATAATTCTTTGTCATTTAAAACACTTTCGTCTTTATTAAAGGCATTCAAAAAACTAGATAATGATAAAGATACAAGAGTTATTATCTTAGAAGGTTCTGGCAAAGGATTTAGTGCAGGCCATAATTTAAAAGAGGTTAGAGGTATTAAAAATAGATCTAATCATTTAAAACTTTTTAAACTTTGCTCAAAGTTAATGATGCAAATAGTAAATGGGAACAAACCTGTTATTGCCAAAGTTCATGGAGCTGCATATGCTGCAGGGTGCCAATTAGCTGCAAGTTGTGATTTAGCTTATAGTACAAATTCAGCAACATTTGCAACACCTGGTGTTAAAATAGGACTTTTCTGCAGCACTCCTATGGTTGCCGTTAGTA
>CABZTP010000007.1:0-48465 GCA_902528735.1 uncultured Pelagibacteraceae bacterium | reverse complement strand
TATGTGAATATTTCTCATATCCATCATCGTAAGAAAACTTAATTTCTTCATCATCTGATCCATATAATATTACATCTTTTATTTTTTTGGGAATTTTTGACCATCTATCATCTAAAGAAAAACCATAATGTTTTGACAGAGATGCTAAAGTTTGTGCATAATACATTGATGTAGATTTTGCCCATGGCTCAATTGCTCCATCAGCAATAGTTTTTTTTTCATCTGGTACAACCAATTTAGGGTCTACATTTAGTTTTATTCCAATACCCTCACATTCTTCACATGCTCCATAAGGGCTATTAAATGAGAAAAGTCTTGGCTCTATTTCTTCAATTGTAAATCCACTCTCTGGACAAGCAAACTTAGTTGAGAAAATTAATTTTTCAATTTTTCTATATTTTTTTGGCAGTGTTTCATTTTCGTACTCTACAAAAACCAATCCATTTGCTAAATTAACAGCTGTTTCAACACCTTCTGCTAATCTATTACCTAATGATGAGTTAATTATAATTCTGTCAACTAATACTGAAATATCATGTTTAAGTTTTTTATTTAACTCCGGAACACTGTCAATATCATATAATTGGTCATCAACTTTAATTTTTCTAAATCCTCTTTTTTTATATCCAAGTATGTCTTTTTTGTATTCACCCTTACGCCCTCTTACGACTGGGGCATATAAATATATTGTAGATTTTTTTGGTAACTCTTTAATCTTATCAACAATTTGACTAATTGTTTGTGAAGTAATTGGTTTACCAGTAAATGGGGAGAAGGGTATTCCTGCTCTTGCATAAAGTACTCTCATGTAATCATATATCTCTGTAACAGTTGCAACAGTTGACCTTGGATTTTTGGAAGTATTTTTTTGCTCTATAGAGATTGCAGGACTCAAACCTTCAATTAAATCTACATTTGGTTTTTTCATTTTATCTAAAAATTGTCTTGCATAAGCAGATAAACTTTCAACATATCTTCTTTGACCTTCTGCATAGACAGTATCGAATGCTAATGACGATTTTCCAGACCCAGATAGACCTGTTATTACAACAAATTTATCTTTGGGAATCTCTAGTGAAATATTCTTTAAATTGTGTTCTTTTGCACCCTTAATAAGTATCTTTTTAAGCATAATTTTAGTTGCTTTAGATTAATAATATTAATATTCAAGCCTATTAATGTTATAAATAACAATTCAAATATATAAATATTATGGCAGGAAGCTTAAATAAAGTACTTTTAATTGGTCGATTAGGCGCAGATCCAGAAATTAAACAAATGGTTAATGGTAAAAGTGTTGCAAGATTGAGTTTAGCCACAAGTCAATCATGGAAAGATAAAAATACTGGCGAAAAAAAAGAAAAAACTGAATGGCATAGAGTGGTTGTATTTAATGAGGGACTGGTAAATGTTGTGCAGCAATATTTAAAAAAAGGAGCACAAGTGTACGTTGAAGGCCAAATAACAACTAGAAAATGGAAAGATGAGCAATCTGGACAAGATAAATATTCTACTGAAATTTTAATTCAAGGTTACAATTCTTCATTAACAATGTTAGGTGGAGGAAATCAAAATTCTATAGCATCACAGGATAATAAGCAAAGTTTCGATGATAGTTCAATGACTCAAAATGAGTTAGACGATGATATTCCTTTTTAATTAAATGGAAAAAAACGAAGTAACCAAAGATCTTAATATTAAACCAATTTCATTGTATGATGAGATGAGTTCATCATACTTATCTTACGCAATGAGCGTAATTATAAGTAGAGCACTTCCTGATATCAGAGATGGGCTAAAACCTGTTCATAGAAGAATTTTATTTGCTATGCATAAAGGTGGTTTTGACTGGACTAAGCAATTTAGAAAATCTGCAAGAATAGTTGGAGATGTAATTGGTAAATATCATCCGCACGGCGATCAAGCTGTGTATGATGCATTAGTAAGAATGGTACAAGATTTTTCTATGAGTGTACCGTTAATTGACGGTCAAGGTAATTTTGGCTCAATTGATGGTGATCCTCCTGCAGCAATGAGATACACAGAAACTAAACTTGCAAAAATTTCACAGTTTTTAATTGATGATATAGATAAAAACACTGTATCATTCAAAAGCAATTATGATGAGACAGAGCAAGAGCCCACAGTTCTGCCAGCACAATATCCAAACTTATTAGTCAATGGAGCAGGTGGTATAGCCGTTGGAATGGCAACAAGTATACCTCCTCACAATCTTGGAGAAGTAATTGATGGAACATTAGCTTTGATTAAAAATAAAGACATTAAAGTTAAAGAACTTATGAAACATATTCCTGGACCTGATTTTCCAACTGGTGGAGTAATAATTGGAAAAGATATTATTAAAGAAGGTTATAAGACAGGTAGAGGCTCTTTTAAGATAAGAGGTGAAATAAATGTTGAAAATTTAAAAAATGGTAAAGATAGGCTTGTTATTACATCAATTCCATACCAGGTAAATAAGTCGAATTTGAACGAAAAAATTGCTGAATTGGTAAGAGATAAAAAAATAGAAGGTATAAGTGATATTAGAGATGAGTCAAACAGAGAGGGTATCAGGGTCGCAATAGATTTAAGAAGAAGTGTTGAGCCCGAAACAATTAAAAGGCAACTTTATAAATATACTTCAATTGAAACCTCATTTGGTTTTAATTCATTAGCCATTGTAGATAACAAGCCAAAAACTTGTTCACTAAAAGACTTCTTGGAAAACTTCTTAAAATTTAGAGAAGATGTTGTAATTAAAAAAACAAAATATGATTTAAAAAAAGCAGAAGATCGAGTTCATGTATTACTTGGCTTATCTGTAAGTGTAGAGAATATTGACAAAATAATTAAAATAATAAGGTCATCAAAAAATCCAGAAGAAGCCAAAAATACATTAATTAAAACAAAATGGAAAATTTCAAAATCTACAAAATTAATTAAATTAGTTGATAGCAAAAATTATAAAGGTTCATACTCATTATCCGAAATTCAAGTTACATCTATATTAGAACTTAGATTACAAAAACTAACAGCTTTAGGAATAAATGAAATAGAAGAGGAAATAAAAAAACTTTCTGAATTAATAACTAAATTCAAAAAAATTATTAATTCAAAAAATGAACTTTTAAAAGTAATCAGTAATGAGTTGTCTCAAATAAAAGAGAAATTCTCGTTTCCGCGAAGAACTAGCATTATTGATGCTGTATTAAATTATAATATTGAAGAAACAATACAAAAAGAATCTGTAATTATTACAATAACATTACAAGGTTACATCAAAAGAGGTGCACTAAGCAATGTAAAACAACAAAAAAGAGGAGGAAAAGGAAAAGCAGGAATTAAAACGAGAGATGAAGATTCTGTTGTTCAAACTTTATCAGTGAATACTCATACATCAGTTCTTTTTTTCTCCACTGAAGGTTTGGCTTATAAAGTTAAAGCTTGGAAAATACCTGAGGGATCAGCTGCATCAAAGGGAAAATCATTATTCAATATTCTTCCATTAAAAAACCACCAATCTATCAGCTCTATTATGCCTTTTCCGGAGAGTGATGTTGATACTAAAGATATGCATATTATTTTTGCAACCAGCAATGGGAAAATAAGAAAAAATAATCTTGAAGACTTTACCTCAATAAATGCATCTGGAAAAATAGCAATGAAGCTTGATGGCAATGACAAAATTATTGGTGTGAAAATTTGTAGGGATGATCAAGATATAATATTAAGTACAAAACTTGGTAAATGTATCAGATTTGAATCAAAAAAATTAAGAGTTTTTAAAGGCAGATCCTCAAAAGGGATTAGGGGGATAAATCTTGCTGAAAATGATACTATTGTTTCGCTATCAATTATTGATCATGATTCTAATAAAAAAGCTAAAACCAAAGATCAAAAATCAGAAATAAAAGCAAAAGAAAAATATATTCTATCAATTACAGAAAATGGTTATGGTAAAAGAACATCTCATTATGATTATAGGGTTACAAATAGAGGTGGAAAAGGCATCATAGGCATTGTTACTTCTAAAAGAAATGGAAATGTATCATCTTCATTCCCTGTTTTTGAAGGTGATCAAATACTAATTTCAACAAATAAAGGAAGAGTAATTAGAACTGCAGTTAAAGAAATTAGAATAGCTGGACGAAATACTCAAGGTGTAAGAATTATAAAACTTACAGGTGACGAGAAAGTTGTTTCTGCAATAAAATTAGATGATAATCTCATCTAATGAAAAATATTGCTATTTATCCAGGTACATTTGATCCTATAACATTCGGGCATATAGATGTTATAAGAAAATCACTTAAAATAGTTGATAAAGTAATTGTTGGCATCTCTGACGGAAATCAAAAAAATTTTTTATTTTCAATAAATGAAAGAGTAGAAATAATTAAAAGAGCTCTTTATAAGGATCTTAATTTAAAAAAAAATAAGGTCGAGGTTATTACATTTAATACTTTGACGACTGATCTATGTAAAAAATATAAATCTAATATTATATTAAGAGGCTTAAGAGCTGTATCTGACTTCGAGTATGAATTTCAATTAGCAGGAATGAATAGAAAACTTAACAATCAGGTTGAGACAATCTTTTTAATGTCAGATCTTGAAAATCAAATAATATCTTCAAGATTTGTAAAAGAAATTGCTCAACATAAAGGTGATTTAAAAAAATTTACAACAAAGAGTACAATAAAGTCTTTAAAGGAAATATATGAATAAAATTATTAATGTTTTAATTATTTTTTTTATTTTTTTATCAACAAATTTAATAGCAAAGGAGAATATTATGATTTTAAAATTAAAAGATGGTGACGTAAAAATAGAAATGTATCCAGATTCCGCACCAAATCATGTAAAACGAATTCAAGAATTAGCAAACTCGGGTCAATATGATAATGTTGTTTTTCACAGAGTTATTGATGGTTTCATGGCACAAACTGGAGATGTAAAATTTGGAAATTCATCTTCTAAAGATTTTGATTTAAGAAGAGCAGGTATGGGTGGTTCAAGTTTGCCAGATCTAAATCAAGAATTTAACAATCTTCCTCACGATAGAGGTACGGTATCTATGGCAAGATCTTCAGATCCTAACAGTGCTAATAGTCAATTTTTTATTTGTTTTAAGCCAGCTCCTTTTTTAGACAGACAATATACAGTTTTTGGAAAAGTAATTGAAGGTATGGAATTCATAGACATGATTACAAAAGGCGACGGCGATAATGGAGCTGTATCAAACCCCGATAAAATTGTTAGCTTTAAATCAGAATAATTTAAAATGAATGTCATTAAAAGATTTCAATTTTAATGTTCATCATACTCAAAATTATGCAAGAGTAGGTGTTATAGAAACACATCGTGGTAATATTAATACCCCAGCATTCATGCCTGTTGGAACCCAAGCTACTGTAAAAGGAGTTTTTCTTGAGGATATAAAAAAAACCGGTAGTGAGATAATACTTTCAAACACCTATCATCTAATGATTAGGCCAGGCATTGATAGAATTCAAAGTGTTGGTGGTTTACATGAGTTTATGAACTGTGATCTTCCAATTTTAACAGACTCTGGTGGTTTTCAAGTAATGTCATTATCAAAGTTAAATAAGATTGACAGAGAAAAAGGGGCAATATTTCAATCACATATTGATGGTAAAACTTTTATTTTAAGTCCAGAGGAAAGTATAAGAATACAAAAAGGATTAAATTCAGATATTGTGATGGTTATGGATGAATGTCCAAAAAATACCAAGGATTATGATAAAATACAAAAATCAATGGAGTTATCATCTGAATGGGCAAGACGATCTAAAGTTTCCTTTGGAACAAACAATCACAAAGGACTATTTGGAATTGTGCAGGGTGGTTTATTTAAGGATCTTAGAATTAAATCGTTAAACAACTTAATAGATATTGGATTTAATGGATATGCATTAGGAGGTTTAGCTGTAGGTGAAACTCAGATTGAAATGTTTGAAGTTTTAGATGGTATAAAAGATTTTATGCCCAAAGAAAAACCAAGATATTTAATGGGTGTAGGCACACCATCCGATATTCTAGGAGCAGTAAAACGAGGTATAGATATGTTTGATTGTGTTATGCCGACTAGATCTGGCAGAACAGGATTAGCGTTTACTTGGAACGGTCAAATTCAAATTCGAAATTCAAAATATAAAAATGATAATACTCCATTGGACAAAAATGTCTCAAAATTTAACTTAAATAAATACTCAAAAAACTATCTAAATCATTTATTTAATACAAACGAAATGCTAGCTTCAATGATTCTAACCCTAAATAACATCAATTTTTATCAAGAATTAATGTTAAGTATAAGAGAAAATATAAAACTAGGGACTTTTGAAGAATTCTACGATAAGTACATCAATAAATTGTAAATTTTTAACATTGATTAATAAAAAAAAATCAATATAAAAATCTCCATAAATGTTGGGGCCCTTAGCTCAGTTGGTAGAGCAATTCCCTTTTAAGGAATGGGTCGATGGTTCGAGTCCATCAGGGCTCACCACTTATGAAATCGGCGGATATTTAATTATTATTTCATTAACCCAGTTCGTAATGTTGTTAATTCGATTTGTCGAGGATGGGTGAGTAGACATAAATTCAGGTGGTTCTTTACCCTTCTTTGCTTCTTTCATTCTTTCCCAAACTTTTATTGTTTCTCTAATGTCATAACCAGATAAAGATGAAAAAATTAATCCAAGGTAGTCTGCTTCACTTTCTTGCTTTCTATTAAATGGATTCATTATGCCTATTTGAGACAGAAGACCTACAGTATTCATTCCTGTTGTTCTATTAATCTGAGATACTTTACCTTTTGTTGCTATATCTAAAATTGCTGTTCCAGTATTTAACAGTACACCTCTACTGGCCCTTTCAACAGAGTGCTTTGCTACAGCATGCGCAATTTCATGGCCCATTACAGCCGCTAAACCGTCTTCATTTTTAGTTATATCCAAAAGACCAGTATAAACTGCAATTTTACCTCCAGGCATACACCATGCATTTCTTACTTTTTTTTTATCAATAAGTATATATTCCCAATCAAAATTGCTTGTTGGATCTGGAATATTATTTCGATCAAAATATTCAGATATAGAATATTCAATTTTTGATCCAATATCTTTTATCTGATTTAATGTTTTAGTGTCGTCACTTAAAGTTTCTTTTTCTTTAACTTGCTCATAAAGTTGAGCAGCTTTTGCATTAAGATTAGATTCGGGTATTAATTTTAACTGTTTTCTGTCAGTAATAGGAGCTGTGCCACATGCCGATAGTCCAAAAGACAAGCAACCACAACCAAATAAATGTATAAAATTTCTTCTATTCACTTTTTTATCTTAATATATTACACCTTTTTATTAATATTAATATGATACTTAATAACAAAATTTTGGTATTCCTTTTTATATTAGCTATCATTTTTATATTGTATTCAAGCTACAGTTAATTTATGGCAAAATTAAAAAGAAAAAGTATATCAATTCTTGGAAGACTTAGAAACTACTTCATAACTGGAATAGTTGTTTTAGTACCTATAGGTATTACTCTATATTTAACAAAATTTTTCATTTCTGTATCTTCAAGACTGATACCTAACGAGGTAAATCCAAATAGCTATTTGCCATTTGCGATACCCGGATTAGAAATTTTATTATCTGTAATTTTCATTACTATAATTGGTAGTTTATCCCTTTCATTTATTGGAAAAAAAATCTTAAAAATTTTTAATGATATATTGAAGAGAATACCCATCTTAAGAACAATTTATTCTGCCATAGGTCAAATGACTGAAACATTAGCACCTAAAAAAGGATCAAAGAAAAGTGTAGTCTTAGTTGAGTATCCTAGAAAAGGTAGTTGGGCAGTAGGCTTTGCTACCAAAGAAAATGATGGTGAAATATCAAAAAAAACCAATACAGAACTAGTAAATGTATTTGTTCCAACTACACCAAATCCCACAAGTGGATTTTTATTAATGTTTCCTAAAAGTGAAATTATTTACTTAGATATGACATTTGAAGAAGCTTCTAAATTTATAGTTTCAGCAGGCACCTCTGACCCAAAAAATATCTAAGAAACTTCATTAATTATTGACGCACGATCATAGAGTTTAAGTAATTTGTTGTATTTATTAAAATTATCTCCTTTCATTTCTAATTTTTTTACCTCAGTCTCAGCAAGCAAAAACAAATCCTCATTTAATATTGGATCAGCTAGTCTAAAATTTTTAATACCACTTTGTTTAAATCCAAGTAGATCTCCATAGCCTCTTAATTTCATATCTTCATCTGAAATTACAAATCCATCATCAGAACTTTTAAGAATTTTTATCCTTTTCTTCGCATTTTCACTCAGAGAAGATTTAAACATTAATATACAGTAAGACTCCTTGCTTCCACGTCCAACACGACCTCTTAATTGATGTAATTGAGATAAGCCATACTTGTCTGCATTTTCTATGATAATCAAATTTGCATTTGGAAAATCAATTCCAACCTCAATAACAGTTGTTGAGACCAATATATCTAACTTTCTATCCAAGAAATTATTTAAAATTTCATTCCGTTCATCTTTATCAAGTGAACCATGAATTAAACCAATTCGACCTTTAAAATATTTTTCTAAATATTTATATTTACTTACTGCAGATTGTTGCTCAACTTTTTTGGAATCTTCTATTAACGGACAAACCCAAAAAATTTGGTTTTTCTGAGCAATTTCTTTTTTAGCAAAACTAATAATTTCAGATATTTTATCTTCCAACTTGCTGTACGTAATTATTTTTTTTCTATTTTTTGGCTTTTCTTTTATAAGAGTTAGGTCCATATCACCGTAAACTGTCATCATCATAGTTCTAGGTATTGGTGTAGCAGACATAACGAGCACATCGCAATTATTGCCTCCCTTTTCTGATAACTCTTTCCTTTGACGAACACCAAATTTATGTTGTTCATCAATTATTATCAAACCTAACTTTTTATATTCAACTTTTTTTTGAAATAATGAATGTGTTCCAATAAGAAAATTTATATTTCCATTTTTAAGATCCTTTAAAATCTTCTTTCTTTCTGCAAATTTTGATTTTCCAGTTAATATTTGAACTTTAATATTTTTAGGCAAATATTTACTGGCAAAAGAAAAATGTTGTTTTGCTAAAATTTCAGTAGGAACCATAAAACTTGCTTGATATCCTGCATTAATACTGTTTACCGCTGCTATCATTGAAACAATTGTTTTTCCAGATCCTACGTCTCCTTGTAGAAGTCTAAACATTCTACTTTTTGATTTAAGATCTTTGTTGATAATTTTAATTGCAGATTCTTGATCATTAGTTAATTTAAAATTTAAATCCTTTATTAAATTTTCTTTACAATCTTTAAAAATCTTTTGTGATTTTTTTATTTTTTTTATTTTTGTTCTAATCTTTGAAGACAATAAAAAATGAGCAAATAATTCATCAAAAACTAATCTTTTATAATACTTAGAATTCAAAATTTCTTTTGTATCAAGAGTGTGAATCTTTAAAATTGCATCTTTCCATTTAATGTTGTTAAATTTTTTTTTTATATCATCATTTAACCACTCATCTAAATCAGGTAATTTACTTAAAACTTCATTAATTAGATTATTGTACTTATTGATTGTAAGACCCTCTGTAAGACTATATTTATTTTGAGTTTCTAAGATACTTTCATTGCTTTCTTTAACCTGTGTCGGATTAGTGATCTGATATTTATTTCTAAAAAAATTAATTTTTCCACTTATTATTACTTCAGTATTTAGTGGTAAGATTTTTTTTATATATCCTTCATATGAATTAAAAAAAACACAATCTATTTTTATATCATTACTTTGACATATAACTTTGTTGGGCAATCTTCTAATTCTAGGAAAATTATATTTTTGTGGTATTAATTTAAGAGTTTGTAATTTACCAATTTGTATATCACTGACATTTGTTACTTTTGAATTTTCAATTTTACTAGTAGGCAGGTGCCATAATAAGTCAAAAATTGTATTTATATTCTTCCTTTTAAATAATTGTGTTGTTTTTTTTCCAATACCTTTAATATTCTGAATATTTGATAATAAATATTCGTGATCAATCATGATTTATATATATAAAGAATTAATTAATGGATTCAAATAAACAAAATTTAATTAATAAAATTTTATACAGAGCTCAATATCGTGGAACTAAAGAAATGGATATCTTTGTATCTAAATTTGTTAATTCGATTATTAATAATCTTGATCATAAGGAATTAGTATCTTTAGATAAGTTAATTAATTTTGATGATGAAACTTTGGTAAATTTAAGTGTAGGTAAAAATTCAAAAGAATTTGACGATAATGTTCTCTTAAAAAAACTTATAGAATTTAAAAATAAATATTAGTGGCGGAGAGACTGGGATTCGAACCCAGGAAAGAGTTGCCCCTTTGCCGGTTTTCAAGACCGGTGCTTTCAACCGCTCAGCCATCTCTCCTAATTTGTAATAATTAAAATTCTATATTTCATAAACAAAATAGTTTAATTGATCAATATAATGTTAAGCAAAAATCAATTTAACAAAGGCATAATTTTAACTGCTTTTGGTTCTTTCTGGTGGGGTTTTATTGGTGTTATCTATTTTAAATATATTGCTTTTGCCGGCCACATTGAAGTTGTCCTACATCGAAGTGCATGGACAACTGTTATGCTTATTTTAACAACAGTAATTTTATCCAAATGGAAAAAGTTTAGCTCAGTTTTTAAAGATAAAAAAAAAGTAATGATGCTTTTTTTATCTGGATTATTAATTTTTACGAATTGGGCAGTATGGATTTATGCAATAGGTAACGATCAAGTTATAGATGCAAGTTTTGGATATTTTATTATGCCGATAATTAGTGTTTTCTTAGGTTATTTTTTTTTAAAAGAAGAATTAAGCTTCAAAACTAAAATTTCACTTCTAATTGTAACAACTTCAATCTTGTATTTAGTTATATCTAGTTTCAAATCAATTCCGTGGGTTGGTCTTATTGTAGCTTTAAGTTGGAGTTTTTACAATTTGGTTAGAAAAAAAATTGATGTAGATACAGATATTGGTTTACTAGTTGAAAGTTTATTTATTTTTCCAGCAGTTTTATTTGCATTTTACTTAATTGTACAAAATGATCTAAATGATTTTGATATATCAAATATTAAATTAATGTTAATATTCATGTTGGCAGGTCCTATGACAGTGATTCCTTTATACCTATATGTAAGAGGTGTCGAATTATGTGGTTTAGGTCCAACTGGTATGGTTTTTTATATAACCCCAACACTCCAATTTTTAATGGGATATTTTCTATACAACGAACAATTAGATATTCATAAACTAATCAGCTTTATTTTGATATGGATTGCTGTAACGATATATTTAAAAGATCTATATGAAAAAAATTAAGTTAATAATTATAACATTAGTAATTATTATTAATTCAACAATCCTTATTGCTGATGATTTTAATGATTGGAAAATCAAATTTAAAAAAAGAGCAATTAACGAAGGAGTGAGCAAATCCACAGTTGATAGTTTGATTGATAATACTAAGTTTTTATCTGATGTTATAAAATATGATAGATATCAACCAGAATTTTACGAGGATACGAAGACGTATATTTCAAAAAGAACATCAAGCAAGAAAGTAAAATTAGGAAAGATAATATTAAATAAGGAAAGTAATATTATTAATAAAGTATCATCCGAATATAGAGTGGATAAAAATCTATTATTAGCTTTAATGGGTATTGAAACTAACTTTGGTAATTATTTGGGCAAAATGGATATTGTTTCTTCACTTGCTACATTAAGTTACGATCAAAGAAGAAGTGAATTTTTTACAAAAGAATTAATCACTCTTTTAAAATTAGTAGATTCAAATGTCATAGATCCAAGTACATTATTTGGATCTTGGGCAGGTGCTTTTGGAAATTTTCAATTTATGCCATCGACAATTAAAAATCATGCAATAGACTATAACAATGATGGATCAATAGATCTTAAAAATATTGAAGACTCTTTTGCATCTGCAGCAAATTATCTCAGTAATCTTGGTTGGGATGATAACACTCCATGTTTTTATAAAATTGATTTAAATGAAAATATTCCTGATAAATTTTTAAACACATCTGCCAAAAAGATAAAAAATGAAAGAAAAGTAAAAAATTTAAAAAATTATATTAAAAATTCAACATTCTTGGATAATTATGACAATTTAACCGCTGCGATTGTTACTCCTGATGCTGAAATAGTTGAAAATGCAAATAAACTAAAACCAGCATATATTATTTTTAACAATTATAAGCTAATCTTAAAATGGAATAGATCTTTAAGATTTAGTTTAGCAGTATGCACATTGAAAAAAAGTTTTGAGAATGAGACTTAATATTATAATTTTTTTAGCAATATTTTTAACTTCTTGTGAAACAACTAATAAAAAAATTGTTATCGAAAAAGACTTTAAAAGTTATTCTAATAATGGCTTTGCCCTTATATTTAGTGATGATCTATACAAAAAAAGAGTTGTATCAAAAAAAATCGAAAATAGATCATTAATTATATTTAATAATAAACTTAAAAAAGATACTGATATCAAAATTACTAATTTACTTAATGATAAGTATTTAATTGCGAAGGTTGGAAAAAATTCAAAATATCCAATATTTTATAATTCTGTAATTTCTGATAGAATTGTAACTGAACTTGAAATAGATCCAAATCAACCCTATGTCAGAATTGAAACTATAAATTCAACTGATACTTTTGTTGCAAATAAAGCTAAAACTTTTGATGAAGAAAAAAAAGTAGCTAATAAGGCTCCTGTAGACAGCATTTCAATCCAAAATATATCACTTGATAACGATGAAAATGCAAAAGTTAAAAATAAAAAAAATATGAAATTTGAATATATAATAAAATTTGCTGACTTGTTTTTCGAAGAATCGGCAATTATGTTAAAAAAAAGACTTGAAGATGAATTTAATCTAAAAGATATAAATATCACAAAATTGTCAAAGAATTTATATAGAGTTTATAAAGGACCATTTTATAATTTAGGATCTATTAGAAATGTATATAATGAAATAACTGATGTTAATTTTGAAAATATTGAATTAATTAAATTATGAGAATTAAAACATATTTAGTGGGCGCTTTTTTATTATTTGCTACAACCAACATATCTTATGCTAAATTTAATATAAACGCTCAAACTGCAATACTTCAGGATTACTTGTCTGGTGAAATTTTGTATGAAAAAAATCCAGATCAGAAAATATTTCCTGCTTCGATGACTAAAATAATGACATCTATTATTGCTTTTGATTTATTAAAAAGTGGTGAAATAACATTAGATGAAAAGTTTTTGATATCAGAAAATGCCTGGAGATTATCGTCAGCTGGCTATTCATCAATGTTTATAATGGTTGGTGATGAAGTTACTGTAAAAGATTTATTATTAGGTATTATTGTTGCATCAGGTAATGACGCTTGTGTTGCTCTGGCTGAAGGAATAGCGGGTACGGAAGACGAGTTTGCTTTATTAATGACCGAAAAAGCAGGAGAAATTGGTATGGAAAATACGAATTTTTCAAATTCATCTGGAATTACCGATGATAATAATTATTCAACTGTTCGTGATATTTTAATTATGTCTAATTATCTCATTAAAGAACACCCAAAATATTATGAATATTTTAAAATTAAGGAATTCACTTGGAATAGAACTGGAGGGGATCCTATAAAGCAAGGAAATAGAAATCCTTTATTGTATAAAAACATGGGTGTTGATGGAATAAAAACTGGTTATCTTGGTTCAGAAAAATATTCATTAGCATCATCTATATTGAGAAAAGAACGCAGATTAATCGCTGTTGCAAGCGGTTTTGAAACAAAAAATTCAAGATCAAAGCAATCACAAAAATTATTAACTTGGGGAATTACAAATTTTGACACAATAAAAATAAGCAATGATAACGAATTTCTTTATGAATTAGATGTCTGGCAGGGAAATAAAAAAAAAGTAAAAGTTAACACTAAAGATCTTATTTATAAAACGATTCCGAAAGCTAAAAAAAAATATATGAAAGTGAAGATAGTTTATGATGGTCCAATACAAGCACCTATCACTAAAGGGCAAAAGTTAGCAGAAATTAAAGTTTTATATAAAGATGAAATCATAACTAGACATGACTTATTTTCAACTGAAAATATTAAACAACAAAACGCAATATTAAGATTATTAACTTCTATCAATTATTTGATATGGGGCGATGTCTAAATATCCAATTATAATATTTGAAGGTATTGAGACCTCTGGAAAAACTACAAATTTCAACATTGCAGTAAATTATCTAAAGAAAAAAAGAAAAAGCTATATAAAATTACGTGAACCAGGTGGGTCGATTTTCTCTGAAAAAATTAGGAAATTAATTTTAAATAAAAAATTAAAACTAAATAATAAAACTGATTTATTGCTTTTTTATGCATCTAGATCTGAAAATTTTGAAAAAATAATAAAAAAAAATTATAAAAAAAGGGTAATTCTGATTGATCGTTTCACAGATTCAACTATAGCATACCAACATTTCGGTATGAAACTAGATTTAAATATAATCAAAATGTTAAATAAATTTATAATCGGAAATTTTAATCCTGATTTAGTATTTTTAAGTATAGTAAATTCAATAAACTTAAAAAAAAGGCTTAAAAAAAGATCTACCTTAAATAGATATGATAAATTTAAGCTTAACTTTTATTCTAAAGTTCAAAATGGCTATGAAAAAATATCAAGAAATAAAAAAAAGTATATAAAGATTAATTCAAATAAAAATTCAATTAATGAAGTTAAAAATATAATAATTAACAAACTCGAAAAAATAATTTAAATGTCTGAAAATAAACTAATAGGTCACAACTCCTATTTAGAGAACTTTGTATCTCTTTATAAATATAAAAAGCTGCCAAGTAAAATTTTGATATCGGGAAAAAAAGGTATTGGTAAGTCATTACTTATTAATAAATTTTTACTAAAAATTTTTAATTCTAATAATGACCAAGAACTAATCACAAATATGACACATCCTAATATTTTAAATATAAAGAAGACTAATGATAAAAAAAACATTGAAATAGATCAAATAAGAGAAGTTGTAAAATTTACTAATCAATCTTCATTTAATAATAAATCAAGATTTATAATTATTGATAATGCTGAATTTCTAAATATTAATTCCTCAAATGCTTTACTAAAAAATTTAGAAGAGCCAAATGAAAATGTATTTTTTATTCTAATTTTTAACTCTGATATGTCATTATTACATACAATTAAATCAAGATGTATAGAATTTAAAATCAATATCTCAAATGAAAATATCGAGTTAATTGTCAATAATTACTTTAATGATAATATTTATACAAAAATAAATTCAGATTTAATAAATTATTATTCAACACCATTGTTTTTGATATCTTTATTAAATTATATGAATGAAAATGAGCTATCAATAACAAATACTTCAATTGATGATTTATTAATTAATATAATAAATAATAAGCATTATACTAGACAAGATTTTATAAGAGATAATTTGAACACGATTATTGAATTATTTTTTTACAATCATATAAATAAAACAAAAAAATTAACTTATAGGATTAAGGAATATTATTATTCAAAATTTTCAGACGTAAGAAAATTTAATCTTGACTACGAAACTTTTTTTTTAGAATTTAAGGATAAATTATTAAGTGAGTAAAAATTATTACATAACAACACCAATCTATTATCCCTCAGCTAAACCACATATGGGTCATGCTTATTCAAGTATAATTGCTGATTTTTTTGCACGTTTCAAAAAAATTGATGGCTACAATGTTTATTTTTTAACAGGTACCGATGAACATGGTTTAAAAATTCAAAGGTCTGCCGAAAAACTAAACAAAGATCCAAAGGAATTTTGTGATGGAATAAGTAAAACATTTGAAGATTTAACCAGAACCTTAAACTTATCTAATAACGACTTTATAAGGACTACAGAAGATAGACATAAAGTTTCTGTACAGAATTTATGGAATATACTTGAGGATAACAAGCAAATTTATCTCTCTAAATATTCAGGTTGGTATTCTGTATCAGATGAGGCTTTTTATAATGAAGATGAGGTAGAAGAAAAAGGTGGTTCTAAAGTTGCAATGTCTTCAGGTTCAATTGTAGAATGGGTAGAGGAGGAATCCTTTTTTTTTAAACTTTCAGAATGGGAAAAACCCTTGTTAGATTTTTATGAAAAAAATAAAAATTTTATTCTTCCAGAAAGCAGACGCAACGAAGTTATTAGTTTTGTTAAAAGTGGTCTAAAAGATTTATCTGTTAGTAGAAAAACATTTTCTTGGGGAGTTAAAGTTCCAAGTGATAATAAACACGTGATTTATGTATGGTTGGATGCATTAACTAACTACTTGAGTTCCTTGAAATATCCAGATGAAAATAATGAATTATATAAAAATTTTTGGCCAGCTGATTTACACATAATTGGTAAAGACATTTTAAGGTTTCATGCTGTGTATTGGCCTGCATTTTTATTAGCGGCTAAAATAGAACCACCAAAGAGAGTTTATGGTCATGGGTGGATACTTTCAGGTGATGAAAAAATGTCAAAATCTAAAGGTAATATTTTAGATCCATTAGAAATTATCAACGTGTACGGTCTTGATCCTTTAAGGTATTATTTGCTTAAAGAGGTATCATTTGGGAATGATGGAAATATATCTGAAGAAAAATTAGAGAATTGTATTAATAGTGACCTTGCCAATAATTTTGGTAATCTATGTCAAAGAGTACTTTCATTTGCAGAGAAAAATTGCTCTTCAATAATACCAGATCATAATTTTACAGAAGAAGATTTAGCAATACTAAATTCAATAACAGACACAGATAAAATAAGAACAATAATAGATAATCAAGATATCAATCAATATATGAATTTTATAGTTGATAAACTGTTTGCATCAAATAAATATTTCAATGATCAAGAGCCTTGGAAGAAAAAAGATGATAAATTAAGATTGAATACAATTGTTTATACAGCATTAGAATTAATAAGAAAAATTACAATTTTGCTATATCCTGTCATGCCTCAAACATCAGTAAAAGTATTAAATATTTTTAATATAAGAGAAAATTTAATAGATTTTTCAACATTAAAAAATAATGAAATATTAGAAAAAGAAATTAAAATTAGTAAATTAGATATTTTGTTTAAAAAAATAGATAAATGATAGACTCACATTGCCATTTAGATCATGAACCACTCTATTCAAACATCAATGATGTTATAAAGAGATCAAAACAAATCGGTTTAAAGAAAATTTTAACCATATCAACAAATTTAAATAGTTTTGAAAATATAAAAAAGATTATTGAATTTGATGAAATGATATATGGAAGTATTGGGATACATCCACATGAAACTAGTGATGATAGAATGGAAAAAGAATTTATTATTGATAATGCTAATAAATTTAAAAAAATTATAGGAGTAGGTGAGACGGGATTAGATTTTTATTATGAAAATAGTAAAAGGGATAATCAAATTCAAAGTTTTATTGAACATATAGAAGCGTCAATTGCTTTAAAATACCCATTAATTGTGCACTCAAGAAGTGCAGAAAAAGAAACTTTTGATATCTTAAATAATTATAAAAATAGTGATGTTAAAATCCTAATGCATTGTTTTACAGGTTCCAGAGAATTTGCAAAAAAAATGATGTCTTTAAATGCTTACTTTTCAGCTAGTGGAATAATAACTTTTAAAAATAGTGTAGAGCTTCAAGAAACATTCAAATTAATTGAAAAAGATAAAATTTTGATTGAAACAGACAGTCCTTTTTTGGCTCCTGTACCTATGAGAGGTAAAAAAAATGAGCCATCCTATATAAAATATACCTTACAAAAGTTATCAGAATTAAAATCTTTGAATTTTGATGATTTAGAAGAAATCACAAACAATAATTTCGAAAAATTATTTTCATAAAAATGAGTGTAAAATTTATAATATTGGGTTGCGGTAGTTCAATGGGTGTCCCCAGACCAGACGGTTATTTTGGTAATTGCGATCCAAAAAATAAAAAAAATTATAGAACAAGATGTTCAGCACTTATTAAAACATCTAATGAAAATATCTTAATTGATACATCTCCAGATTTAAGACAACAATTATTAAGACACAAAATAAATAAAATTGACAAAGTTTATTATTCTCATATGCATGCGGATCAAACTCATGGAATAAATGACTTAAGATCTTTTTTTATTAATAGTAGAAAACCAGTCAATGTATATGCTGATAAAATAACTTCAAAATTGTTAAAACAAAGTTTTTCATATTGCTTTAAAAGTTTCTCAAGAGAATATCCGGCAACATTGAGATTAAATAAATTAGAAAGTAGTTCACAAATCAAGCATAAAAATAAAAATATAAGCCTTAAATCCATCATCGTTGATCATGGTAAGGTCAAATCAAACTGTTTTATTGTAGATAAAAAACTAGCTTATATTACAGATGTTAGTGATATTTATAAGAAAGATTATACGTATTTTAAAAATTTGAAATATTTAATAATAGATTGTCTTTGGTATGATTCTCATCCATCACATTTTAACTTAGAGAAATCGCTTTATTTTATCAAAAAATTTAACCCTAAAAAAGCAATCCTTTCAAATTTATCACCAGTTTTGGACTATAATAAATTAAAAAAAGCTATACCTAAAAATGTTATACCTGCTCACGATGGTTTAACAATTGAACTATAAAATTTCTTCTATTTTATTAATAATCTTATTTGATAATGGTTTTGTAAATGAAGCATATGTCTCTTCAACATTACCATCTTTATTAACTAAAATTTTATGAAAATTCCATTTTGGAATTGCAGATTTACCATAGTTTCTCTCAGCCCATTTAAAAATTTCATGAGCATCATTACCTTTTACTTCGGTTATAGCCGTTAGTGGAAAATTTATATTGAAATTAACCTCACAAAACTTCTTAACTTCATCATTTGATTTTTTTTCTTGATTAAAAGTATTTGATGGAACACCCAAAACTATTAAACCTTTTGATTTATACTGATCCCATAAATCTTGTAAATCCTCATATTGCTTTGTAAAACCACAATAACTTGCCGTATTCACAATTAATACAACTTTATTCTCATAATCTTTAATGCTAATTATTTCACCATTAATATTTTCAATTTCAAGATCATAAAAATCTTTTAGTTCATTACTTGTTGCTGAATTTTTAAAAAAAAACATAATTATTACAAGGCCTATTATTACCAATCTATTCATAGAAACTTTATTTATTAGGTGTAAGTAGTATTAGGAAGTACCCAAATAAAGTGGACAATAATGACCCAGTTAAAACTCCAATTTTAACTCCGTCCATATATTGCATATTTTCAACAAAAGCTAAGTTTCCTACAAATAAACTCATCGTAAATCCAATTCCCGTTAAAACTCCCACACCATAAAAATTAAACCAATTCGAATTGTTTGGCATTTGAGCAATTTTCATTTTTATAGAAACGTAAGAAAATACAAAAACTCCTAATTGTTTACCTACAAATAATCCTAATAAAATACCTAATGGAACTTTATTTAAAAGAGACGCAAAAGATAATCCCTCTAATGATACACCAGCATTCGCAAAGGCAAACAAAGGCATTATACCAAAAGCAACATAAGGACTAATTGCATGTTCAATTTTAATTAATAAAGAAAAATCTTTTTCTTTTTTTCTATGAGGAATTGTCATTGCTAATAAAACACCAGCTATTGTTGCATGTATTCCAGAATTGTGAGTGAAATCCCAAAGAAATATTCCAATAATTAAGTATGGTAAAAATCTTTTTACATTAAATTTATTTATCACTAAAAGTAAAATAAAAGCTAATAACATTAAACTCAGATATTTAATGCTTAAATCACCCGAATAAAACAGTGCAATAATAACAATCGCTCCCAAATCATCAATAATTG
The DNA here is from genome assembly GCA_902528735.1 of uncultured Pelagibacteraceae bacterium. GTDB lineage: Bacteria > Pseudomonadota > Alphaproteobacteria > Pelagibacterales > Pelagibacteraceae > Pelagibacter. Next base: position 28,368 of record CABZTP010000007.1, on the reverse strand, counting down.
CTAAAGCTGTCAAAAATACTTTTAAAGATAGAGGAACCCTCTTTCCCAATAAAGATAAAACACCTAATGAAAATGCAATATCAGTTGCTGATGGTATTGCCCATCCATTCATTGTCTCACTATCTCCAAAGTTTATAAAAATATAAAATAATGCTGGTACTAACATTCCTCCAACTGCACCAATTATCGGAAGAAGTGCTTGTTTAATATTTGAAAGTTCTCCTTGTAAAAATTCTCTTTTAATTTCCAATGTTACAAAGAAAAAAAATATTGCCATTAACGCATCATTTATCCAATGTATTACAGATAATTTCAGTCCAAATTCATTAATACCTAAAAATAAATATTTATTAAGTGTTGAAAAATATAAATCAGCTAAATTAGAGTTGCTTACAACAAGAGCTATTACAGCAGCAAATAAAAGAACCAATCCACTAGCTGCTTCTAGTTTAAAAAACCATTTGAAAGGTTTTGAAATTATCTGAATCATTTCATCTCAGTAAATCTTTAATAAATAATTTCAAGTCATTTATTACTAAATACAAACTATCTGACATTTTTAATATACCTGGAAATATAAGAGATAGCTGATTTTTAAAGGTATCTAAAAGTAAGATAAATGCAATAATTGAAATAATTATTAGAAATATTTTTTTAATAATTTTGTTTTCATTTGAAACTGAATTTTTGTCAATAGATACTAATTCTTTTGATGTGCTTTCTTTTGTAAGGGAAGTTTTTGGAATTTTTTTTCTTATTTTTTTTGTTTTTTTTATAGGTTCTTCAGATGGTTTTATATTTATTTCTGATTTAATCTCTTCAATTTCATCTTTTCTTACATTTTCAGTCTCTAAGTTAATATTTTCGTCCTTTTTAAAAAACCATGTATGCTCGCAATTGCCGCACTTTAAAAGCCTTCCATCATTTGGAATTAACTTTTCATCAATATTGAAATTCTTAGAGCAAGCTGGACATTCAATGATCATAAATACTTATATATAACAAAATTTATAATATTTCCTTTTAAATAGTGATTAATATGCTTTGAAATTTTTTTTATCTACGGTATTAGTACTGCATTCGGGGTGTAGCGCAGCCTGGTAGCGCACTTGGTTTGGGACCAAGGGGCCGTAGGTTCGAATCCTACCACCCCGACCATTTTTATGAAAAAAGCAAAAATATACAAACCATCTAAAACTGCGATGCAGTCTGGATTGAAGAAATTTGATAAATGGATTATTGAATATATTACCAATGATCCAGGTATAAATCCTTTAATGGGGTGGGAGAGTTCTACTGATACTTATGGTGAATTAAAATTAGAATTTTCCTCAAAAGATCTTGCTATAGAGTATGCAAAAAAAAATAATATTGATTTTGAGGTTATAGAACCAAATAAAAGAAAAATAACTTTAAAATCTTATGCTGATAATTTTACTAAATAATGTTTAAATTTTTTACACAAAAAAAATGGTATGGATGGAGTATTTTTGGTTCAATATTTATTTTGGTTTCAACATGGTATCAGGTTCAGTTAGATGTAAGAATTAATGAATGGTTTGGAGAATTTTACGATACACTTCAGAAGGCTTTAACAGAACCAGGTTCGGTTACTGAAACTGAATTTATTGGCTATTTATTTACATTTGCTAAAGTTGCTGGTCTTTGGATAATAATTGCAATAGTTACTGGTTTTTTTGTATCTCATTGGGTATTTAGATGGAGAACATCAATGGCTGAATATTATCACAGTCAATGGTTAAAGGCTCGTTTAACTGAAGGCGCTTCTCAAAGAGTTCAAGAAGATACTTTAAAATTTGCAAGAATAATGGAAGGTTTGGGGGTAGGGCTTTTAGATAGCATAATGACTTTGATTGCTTTTTTACCAATACTTTGGGGTCTTTCAAAACAAGTAGACGTATTACCATGGATAGGTGAAGTGGATCACGCTTTAGTATGGGTTGCAATCATATCAGCTTTAGGTGGAACAGTTGTGCTAGCTGCAGTAGGAATAAAATTGCCTGGCATTGAATATGATATTCAAAAAGAGGAAGCGGGTTATCGTAAAGAGTTAGTACACGGTGAAGACGATCCAATAAGAGCAGCACCTCCAACAATTGGACAATTATACGATAGAGTTAGAGGAATACATTATAAATCATATTTCCATTATCTATATTTTAATGCTGTAAAATGGAGTTATTTTCAAGGAATGGTAATCGTACCTTATTTAGCATTAGCACCAACCATTGTTTCTGGAGCAATCACACTTGGGTTTGTTCAACAAATTACAAGAGCATTTGGTAGAGTAGAGAACTCTTTGCAATATTTAGTTAGAAGTTGGTCAACAATTGTTGAATTAATATCTGTATGGAAAAGATTAAGTGAATTTGAAGCAAGATTAAATTATAATCCAGAGGAAAATACTATTGAAAATATTTAATGTCTTTGAATAAAGATTTAATTAAAAAACTAGTTAAAGTTACCTCAAGAGCTGCTATTCATTGTTATCATTATTTAGGTAAAGAAGATAAGAAATTAGCCGACAAAGCTGCAACAGATTCAATGAGAAATGATCTAAATGAAATGGAAATAAGTGGAGAAGTTGTAATAGGTGAAGGTGAACTCGATAAAGCTCCAATGCTATACATTGGAGAAAAATTAGGTAAAGGTAATGGCCCAAATTTAGATATAGCAGTCGATCCACTTGAAGGAACTAATTTTGCAGCAAAAAATCTTCCAGGCGCAATTTCAGTTTTAGCCGTTTCAGAAAAAGGAAATTTATTTAATGCACCTGAAACATATATGAACAAATTTGCTGTCGGTAAAGATGTACCCTTTGATGCAACAGATATTGATTTTCCCTTAAAAAAAAATATTTCAAATATAGCAGATGCAAAAAACAAAAATTTTAATGAACTTACTGTTTGTATCTTAGATAGACCCAGGCATAAAAAAATTATTGATGAATTAAAGTTTTTAGGTGTAAATTTAAAATTGATTTCTGACGGTGATATTTGTGGTGCACTTATGGTTTCAGATAATAAATATGATATTGATTTATTTCTTGGTATAGGTGGTGGTCCAGAAGGTGTTATTTCAGCTGCTGCATTAGATGCATATGGATGTAAATTTCAGGGAAGATTTATATTTGAAACTGAAAGTGATAAAGATAGAGCAAAGAAAATGGGTATAATTGATTACAACAAAAAATATGAATTAAGTGAAATAGTCAAAGGAGATAGTATTTTTTGTGCGACTGGTGTAACAGAAACAGAAATAATAGCAGCCGTAAAAAAACAAAATACAAAATTTATTACTGAAACTCTTGTCACACACAAAGAATCTACAATAGAAATTGTAAAAAGTGAGGAAGCTATAGCTTGATTATTTTTAATAATTGCAATAGAAACTCCATCTCTGGTCCCTTCGTCTATCGGTTAGGACACATGGTTTTCATCCATGAAAGAGGGGTTCGATTCCCCTAGGGACCGCCAAAATGAACTATTATGTTTATTTAATTATTACCAAAATTAATAATAAACTTATTTCATATGTTGGTTATACAAATAATCTAAAAAAAAGATTAAAACTGCATAATTCATCAAAAGGAGCTAAGTTTACAAAAGGAAAAATTTGGAAAATAATTTATTTTAAATCATATAAGTCAAAAAAAAAAGCTATGATTGAAGAATATAAATTAAAAAAAAATTATAAATTAAGAAAAAAAATAAAAGAAAGATTGTAGATTGAAAATTTCGATTTTATTACCTTATAAAGAAAATTTTTCTCCTGAATATCCAGGTGCAGTTTCATTGTTTTTAAATGATATCTTAAAAAATAGTAAATATAAAAATAATGTCATTGTTTATGGAAGTACAAATTTTGATAAAATATATAAACACAAATATATAAACATAAATATAAAGAAGAATATTTTTAAAAGTCAGAACAAAGAATATGTTGAAGAGTTTTTAAAAAATGAAAGTCAAAGAAATTCTGATTTGATTGAAATTCACAATAGACCATTTTATGTAAAATATCTCGATGGTAGATTAAAAAATAATAATTTTATTCTTTATTTTCATAATGATCCTTTATCTATGAGTGGATCAGAGTCTGTAAAAAATAGATTATATCTTATTAGTAAATGTTATAAAATAATTTTTAATTCTATTTGGTCAAAAAAAAGATTTTTACAAGATTTAAATAGTGAAGAAATTGATTATGGCAAACTTCTTGTTATAAACCAGTCTGCAAAAAAAGATAAAGTATTCTTTAATAATAAAAAAAAAATTATAACATTTGTAGGAAAATTAAATAGATCAAAAGGTTACGATCTTTTTGGTAAAGCTATAATTAAGATATTAAACAAATATAGTGATTGGCAAAGTATCGTAATAGGAGATGAGCCTAGAGATAAATTAATTTTTGAACATAAAAATTTAAAAAACTTGGGCTTTGTTAGTCATACAAGTGTTTTGGATTATTATAAGAAAGCGAGTATTGCAGTAGTTTGTTCAAGATGGGAAGAACCCTTTGGCAGAACAAGTCTTGAGGCTGCAGCAAATGGATGTGCTGTAATTATTAGTAACAGAGGTGGTTTACCTGAAACTATTTCGGATGGTATAATATTAAATGAGTTAACATCTGATAATATTTATAAATCTATAGAAAGTTTAATAGTTGATAAAAAAAAAAGGTTTAGTTATCAAAAATTATCTTACAAGAATTTTTATCTTACACACAAATTTATTAGCAAAAAAATTGATATCGTGAGAGATGATTTTAATAAATTAAATAAGAAAATTTTTATTAACAATAATGATTTAAAACCTAAAATCCTACATGTCACTAATTTTAATGAAAGACATAATGGACGTCTATTTTTCAATACCGGAAAAAGAATTAATAACGGTTTCATTAGAACGGGTAGTAGTGTTTTAGAATTTAGCGATCGTGATATACAAAAAAATTATAAATCCTATTCAGATATTTATGGCTCAAAAATACTAAATGAAAAACTTTTAAAAACGAGCTCTAACTATAAGCCAGATCTAATAGTTCTTGGTCATGCAGATTTAGTATCAAAGGATACATTGGGTATTATCAAAGAGAATTTACCAAACATCAAAATATGTCAATGGTTTTTAGATCCTCTTAATATTAAAGGTCCTGATTATCAAAGAAATAAGAGAAGAATTCTTGATAAATCTGAATATATAGATTGTAATTTTTTAACAACTAGCCCAGATGTAATAAAATTTCTACCAAATAAAATAAATAATTATTTTATCCCAAATCCTGTAGACTCATCTTTTGAAACATTAAATAATTATAAAAAAAATTGTGAAAATGACGTATTTTTTGCAATAAGTCATGGAGTTCATAGAGGCAATTTAAAGTATAAAAGAATAGAAGACAGAGAAAAATTTCTAAAACAATTAATGACTATGACTAAGAATATTAAGTTTGATGTATATGGTTTAGATAAAATTCAACCAATATGGGCAGATAACTATTTGAAATGTATCTCAAATTCAAAAATGGGATTAAACCTTAGCAGAGGATATCCGTTAAAATATTACAGTAGTGATAGAATTGTTCAAATAGTAGGAAATGGATTGGTAACGCTTATTGATGAAAAAACTAAATATGGAAATTTTTTCAATAATGATGAGATGGTATTTTATAAAAATATTTCTGATTTATCCGAAAGTATTTTAAAAATAAGTAAAGATGAAAAGCTGAGAAAATCAATCGCAAAAAAAGGTAGAGATAAGTACTTTAAGTATTTCAATTCAAATATAGTAGCAGATTTTATAATTAATAAGTCACTTGAGATAAATAAAAAAAAAAAATATTTGTGGCATAACTTACAAAACTAATGGATGAAAATTTGTTTTTTAGATTTAACTACATTTCAATACTCTCTATCTGATAAATATTCTCATAAATTAAGAGGTGCGGAGACTATATTAATAAATTTATCAGAAAATTTAAAAAAATTAGGTCATGATGTATATGTATTTAATAACTGTAAAGAAGACTTTTCCACTAAAAGTAACAAATGGTTCAATATTAACAATATTCCAGGAACCTTAAGTTTTGATATAGCAATAACTAATTCTGATATTAGATTACTGAATAGAGTGTTAGCAAAAAAAAAATATGTAATTTCCTATAGTTTGCAATCTTTAGAAAAATTTATTAGAAAAGGGCAACTTTTATCATATTTAAAGCACAGACCTACGGTTATGCTTTTAGGAAAATATCATAAAAAAAAAAGATCAAAGTTGCTAACCATCTTTGGAGAAAAAATTATTGATATTTCAATCGATGATCTTTTTTTAAATACTAAATTAAATGATAATATAGACAATAATTTAGCTATATTTACATCACGGCCTGATAGAAATTTAAATTTACTAATTGATATTTGGAAGAATTATATTTACCCACTTAATAATAATTATAAATTAATGGTTACACCTAGCCACAATGTAATTCAAAACTCAAATATATATTTTAGAAAAATGAAAAACCAATCTGATTTGATTAAAGATTTATTAAAATCTAGATTAGTTCTCTTACCTGGTCATAAAGCAGAATTATTTTGTTTAGCTGCTGAAGAGGCTAGAGAACTTTGTATACCAATCGTCACTTTGGGAATTGGTTCGTTATCTGAAAGAGTAGAACATGGAAAAACTGGTTTTATTGCAAATAATAATAAGCAATTTAGTGAGTATACTTTGGAACTATTTAAAAATAATGAACTATGGACGAGCATTAAAAATAATTTGAAAGAAATTAGAGGATCAAAAAATTGGCTTAAATGCACAAAATCTTTTTTAACAGCTGTGAATGAATCTATTTAAAAAAAAATATTTTATATATTCTATTTTTTGAATTTTTCTTCTATTTAAAAATAATTTATCTTTATGGATCGTTTTATGTAAAGCATCAATACTTTGATTTTCTGTGGGTTTATATACAATTTGCTCTTTAGTTATATTTTGAAAATCTTGAATTAAATTTACAATACTTGTTTTTTTTACAAAATATAGATATAAAGCAATCCATAGATCATCGTCGTGAAATAAATTTTTATTATCGTTAACAAAATTAGTATAAAATTTTTCTATTTTGTCTAGAAAAGTACAATTAAGTAAAAAACCATCTGCACATTGGCCCATTCTAATATCAAAAATCTTATTTAAATAATATGAATAATTAATAGAGTTTTTTCTAAAATTATTTAAAAAAATTTCTAAAAATCTTGGATGATATTCATGATCATCATCTATAAGCACGACAAAATCATAATCATTTTTAATTTTATTAAGAGAACCCATTATTTTAGTCCCTGGTCCAAAATCGTTACATCTTACTATTTCCAGGTTTTCATAATTTATGTTCATTATTTCCTCTTCTTTGAAAAATTCATCTTTAAATCTTTTAAATTTATTAGGTAGATTTAAATAAATCTTATTTGGTATAACTGATTGCTTTGCAATTGAGTCAATAGTTGCTTTAATATTGTTAATTCTAGATGGAATTGTAGTTAGTGATACACAAAATTTCATTTATAATTTAATTTTGTTTAATGCATTATTTTTGAATATATTTGCTTCTCTAATATATCTTCTTACCATTTGTGTTGTTTTATGGCCTGTCATAGCCATTATACTTCTTTCGTCTGCTCCGGATTCTGCTGCTACAGTTGCAAAACCCGATCTTAAACTGTGGCCTGCAAAATTTTTATTTTCAATTCCAGCTAAATTTAAATATTTTTTAATTAATAATACTACCGATTGATCAGTTAACCTGTTTTTTGTTAACGTAGAGCCTTTTGCAAACCTTCTAAATATTGGACCTGATTTAATTTTTGATAATTCTAGCCATTTTTTTAAATTAATTACTGGACAAAAATTTTCATCGGTGAGGAAGGGTAGGCCTTTAATCATTCCTTCTCCAAATTGGTCTGTTTTTGATCTTTTAATCATTATTTTGAGTCCCTCAGGCACAAATTCTAGGTCTTCAAAATCAATTGAAATGAGCTCCGTTCGTCTAAAACCTCCTCCAAATCCGATTAAGATAATTGTTTTATCTCTTAGTTTTTTTATATTTTCAATCTTTTGTTCATTTATTACATTAATTATTAATTTTAAATGATTGATTAATATAGGTTTTTTGCCTCTCTGTATGCTACCCTTAACTCTTTTAATTCCCATTAAATTTTCTATAATAATTGGATGTTTTGTATCTAAATAATGACCTTTTAATTTATGAACCATACTAATTGAAACCAATCTTCTTCGTAATGTGCTCATTTTAGAAATTTTAGAGAGATGAGTTAGGTATAAAGAAACAATTTTAGGCTCTGATGGTAATGAATTTAATCCATGCTTAACACAAAATGATCCAAAATCTTTAAAATCTGATTTATAAGCTCTTAAAGTATTATTTGCTTTTGATTTTTTAAGATTATTAAGAGTTGCCTCATGAAGCAATTTTAAGTCAGTTGTAAGCTCATTCATATTATTACTAATGATAACAATTAATTATCATTAGTAATATATTAAGTGATTTTAAATGTCAAATGAAATAAAAAATATTACATGACTATAGATGGCGAGATCCCAACAAGCTATTTCTTAATAATATCTTTAGGTTTAACTATACTAAGTTATTTAGTTTACAAAAAAAATGGAAAGTCATTAGAAACATATTTCCTATCTGTTTTAACAATAATTTTCTATTTATCTTATTTTGTTGTTATTTTTGTTGGACCTAGATAGTTTGTTAACGCTATTCACATCTGTTAAAAACACTTAATAATCAACTATAAAGTGATACTAATCTAATTTGCACTATGATAATATCCAAGATGAATTAAGAGGCAACTCTTAACTGACCATCTGGGGAAAAATCGAGAGATTCAAGCCCAGAGGGCAGAAAACCGCGCAGAGTAGCGCTAAAATTGCGGGGTGGAAGGCATGGCGGTAGCGCATACAACGACGTGCCAAAAACTACTGATCTTTGTACCTGAAAAGGTGCAGAGATACAGGGTTTTTTTTTTAGTATGATCCTTAAAGGAACAAAATTTCAAATCAAGGTCTGGAACTATTTAAAAACTATTAAAATAGGTACCGTTTTAACGTATTCTGACGTAGCCAGAGGTATAAATAAGCCTAGAGCTGTTAGAGCTGTAGCTAACGCTATAGGAAAGAACCCTAATGCTCCTAAAATACCTTGCCATAGAGTAATCAGGTCTGATGGGTCTCTTGGAGGATATTCTGGTAAAGGTGGTATAAAAACTAAGAAAAAACTGCTCAAATCAGAGGGTATTTTGCTCTAAAAACTATTAATACCAACGTTTTTTTTAAATTTAACAACATTTAGTATTACAATTTTAAATTCCCCTATTGGTTGCACCTTATAAATTGAAATCTCTAAATTAGCCCTATATTTGGGGCATTAAACGCTATATTCATAATTTGCATTACTTAGGTAGTTATTAAGAAAATTATTGTTTTTTATATATTTATATGAATTAATATTAAGAAATTTCCATATCTAAATAAAAGTAAGTTTTTATTATCTATAGATTTGTTCTAAAATTTCTTCATAATTGTTAATTTTCTTGAATTTTTGTCCACTATCTCATATTCCAATTTTATTTTTTTTTATAATTAAAATAACTGCATATTTATTGATTATTTTTATTACCAGCCCTTATTTAATTGAAAATTTTGGAATTTTACTCCAATATTTTCTAATATATAGAAATAAAACTTTAGTTAAGATATTATAAAAAATATAATAATTACAATAGTTTACATATATATATTTAAGTATTAAATTAATATATAGTACACATAAATTTACTTATACTTATGATAATATTCTCTTTTAATAACATATAAACCTGAAGAAACGATTATAAAAAGTCCAATAAAAGTATATTTATCAGGAAAATCCGAAAACACATAATACCCTAAAATGAGGTTAGTAATTATTTCAAAATAACCAAATGGTGCTAATTTTGAAGCATCAGCGTATTGAAGAGACAAAATGATTAATATATGGCCTAAACAAGCAAATATACCCATTAGAGCCATCCAAGACCATTGAATTGGAGTAGGATTAATCCAAACAATAGGAACAAAAAAAGATGCGATAATGGCCCCTACTACGCCCGTAATCAGCAATGTGAGCAAAGGACTATCTGTTGAATGTAATTTTCGAGTTATTATTAAATAAAAGCCGTAAAAACAGCCTGTGCCTACAGCTGCTAAACTAGCAAGATTAATCTCTATAATTCCAGGTCTTATGACAACTAATATACCAAAAAAACCGACTAATACAGCAGTCCACCGTCTATATCCGACTTTTTCGTTAAGTAAAAATGGAGAAAGGGCAGTTGTGACCAATGGAGCAACGAACGCCAATGTTAACGCTTTTGCCATTGAGATTACAGAAATAGAGTAAAAAAAACATATATTTGCAAAAAATAAAAACAAACCTCTAATTATTTGTAATTTGATATTTTGAGAAAACTTCAATTTTTCCCTAAAAAATAAAAACATAAAAAAAGTTGTGAATACAACTGTAAAAAAATATCTAGCCCAAGTTATTTGAAAGAAAGATAAATCGGATGACAAATATTTTGCAATAGCATCCATAAAGGGCAAAATCATCCATGCGGATAAATTTAAAAATATTGCTTTCATTTAAGCAAAATATTTAAGAGCGATAAATACTGTTATTGGCACTGTAACCAATGACATTAAAGTAGAAACAACAATTGTGCTGGAAATATTATCTACATTTTTTTTTGGTGAATACATTGAAGCAACCAAATAACATAATATTGCACTAGGCATAGAGGATTGAATTAGTAAAACTCCAGCTGCAAAACCAGATAAATTAAAAAATTTTATAATAAAAAAACCTACAATTGGACCAAGGATTACTCTACCAATTGATGTTATAATTGAGTCTCTCAAAGAAAATACTTTCATTTGGGTTAAAGCAATACCTAAAGACATTAAAATCATTACAATCATTGCATAAGATAAAAGCATTGTTGTATTAATCACAAAAACTGGCATTTCTTTGCCGTAGTATAAAAAGATAACGGTCAAAATAATTGTATAGAAGGAAGGACTTTTTGCAATTATTGAAAAATCAAATTTTCGTTTTGCAAGAAATATATTAGCAGTAAAATGTAAGAGTATTACCAAAGATGATATAGCTGCTGCTACACCCATTCCCAATTTACCGTATGCAAAAAGACATATTGGTATACCCATGTTACCTGTATTAGGTAAAAAAAAAGTAGGTAATTCTCTAATATAATCTTTTTTCATAAGAATTAAAAAAACAAGACCAATTAAAGCAAATGATGAGAGTAATATTAATGCGTAAATAAAATATTCCGCAAATATATCAAAAGTAACACCTGTAGATGTAAGAGAGAAAATTACTAAAGCTGGAGTTCCAAAATTTCCGGCGTAAGATGTTATAAACGAAGTATCGAAATTTGGATTTTTTTTCCCTAATAAAAAACCTATTCCAACAATAAAAAATACAGGGAATAGAACTTCAAAGAGCTTTAAATAAAGTTCCATTAAAAAAGTCTTAATAATACAGGGTTTTTAATAATATTTGAATTTGATTTAAAAGATTTAATACATTTCTGGTAATCTTTTTCCAAAGATTTGTAAGTTATAATTATAATAGAAGCAGTTTTGTTTTTATTATTTGGTATTTGTATTAATCTTTGTACAGAAATTTTATGTTTAGCAAGTTTATTAGTGATTTCAGATAGAACACCAGATTTGTCTTTAACTTCAAGTCTAATATATAAAGCATTAGAATAATTATCTAAATTATATATTGAAGGTGATTTTCTTTTAATATCAGAAATCCCAAAAGGGTATTTGATATTTCCACGCAAAATTGACAAAAGATCAGACATTAAAGCAGATGATGTTGGACCAGGTCCAGCACCTTCTCCTTGCAAAACACTCTCCCCTACTGGATTACCTTCAATTATAACAGCATTCATAACACCATTAACATTTGCGATGTAAGTATTTTTTTTAATTAAACACGGATGAACTCTTTCAAATAACTTATTATTAACAATTTCCGTTATTCCCAATAATTTAATTTTATAATTTAGTTGATTTGCAATTTCTAAATCCTTGTATTCTATATTTTCAATACCCTCCATTAAACATTTTGAATTTGAAACTTTATTATTAAATGCTAAAGCAGAAAGAATTTTAACTTTAGCTAAAGCATCGTAACCATTTAAATCTAATTTTGGATTACCTGGTTCAGCATAACCTAATAGTTGGGCTTTTTTTAATACAGTTGAAAAGCCAGACTTGGTTTCTTCCATTTCAGATAATATATAATTACAAGTACCATTTAATATTCCATATACTTTACTTATCTTATTAGTTGCTAGCCCTTCTTTAATAGTTCTTAATACAGGGATTCCACCTCCCACGGACGCCTCAAATTCTAAATTAACTTTATTTTTTTCAGCAAGTTTAGAAAGATTATTACCATGTCTAGAAATTAATGCCTTATTAGGAGTTACAACATGAATTTTATTCTTAAGTGCAAATTCTACAATTTTTTTTGATATACCATCGGATTGGCCAATAGCTTCAATTAAAATATCAATTTTATTATTTTTAAAAATTTTAAAAGGATCTTTGTAAAAAATTTTTTTATTAATTTTAAATTTTCTTTTTTTATTAATATTCTTAGCTGAAATTGCTGAAACAGAGATAATTTTTCCTGTTTTTCTTAAAATATCTTTTTTCTTTGTATGGAGCTCATTATAAAGATAATTACCAATCTGCCCTAATCCAACAATTGCTATATTAAGTTTTTTTGTCATATCAATTCTCTAAACTTGGAAAACTACTATTTTTTCCATAATTAATTATTTTATTTTTAAAATCCTCAAAAGAAATATTTTTATCAATATCTAAATCTGGTTTTTCAACCTTATCATCATTTTTTTTCTTTAAAAAAGAACCAAAGTTTTGATTAGAACAATTATTTATAAATAAAAGAGTTAGGAAAATTATTAATATTCTCATCAATTTAATCCTTCATCAGACTTATATCCAAATAAAATATTCATATTTTGAACAGCTTGTCCACTACCACCCTTAATCAAATTATCTATTGCTGACAATATAATAATTTTATTCTTATATTTACTCTCACACACGGATATATAACAGTTATTTGTGTTTATTACTTCATTAGTTCCTAAAAAAGTATTTGGTTTCAAAATTTTAATGAATTTATTATTTCTGTAATATTTTTTTAACATTGAATAAATTTTTTTAAGAGAATCATTTTTTTTTAGATCTAAATACATTGTAGTTAATATTCCTCTAAACATCGGTGAAAGATGAGGTGTAAATTGAAATTTTACCTTCTTACCAGTTTTTATTTTTAGTTCCTGATCAATTTCTGAATTATGTCTATGAAAAGCTAAACCATAAGCACTTAAAGTCTCATTTAAAAATTTATCATTATATTTTTTATATATATTTCTACCTGCGCCTGAATAGCCAGATTTTGAATCAATTATTATATTATTTGATTTAATAATATTATTATTAATTAATGGTACTAAAGGTAATAAAATAGATGTTGGATAACAACCAGGACATGAAATTATTTTATATTTTTTAATGTTCTGATTATTTAATTCTGGTAAAGAATAAATACTTTGTTTAATTAAATTTGGAGCATTATGTTTGATTTTATACCATTTCAAATAATCATTAGCTGATTTAAGTCTAAAATCTGCAGCCAAATCTATTAAAATATTTTCATTTTGTAAATTTTTCGAAATTTTTTGAGCCTCTCCATTAGGTAAGGCTGTAAATACAACATCAATGTTTTTTAGTAACTCTTTATTAAATTTAACAATATTTGGTAACTTATATTTATTAAAGTATTTATCATAAGAGCTAAGTTTCTTACCCACAGAGGAGTCGCCACAAAGATATTTAATTTTAACTTTTTTATGTTTAGTTAATAATTTAACTAGTTGAATACCTATGTATCCAGTAGCTCCAGCAACTAATGCATTAATCGTAGACATATTGTAATATAACAGTTGTTAAATAAAATGGTATTATCTTTTAGAGAATTGAAAACTTCTTCGAGCTTTTGCGCGACCAGGTTTCTTTCTCTCAACTGATCTTGAGTCTCTGGTGGTAAGTTTTTCTTTTCTAAGTGTGGACTTTAAATTTTCATCAAATTGTAAAAGTGCTCTTGATATCCCGTGAACTAAAGCTCCTGCTTGACCAGTGTGGCCTCCACCAATAACTTGTGATCTTACATCATAATCAGTAGCTTGGTTTATTATTTCAAAAGGTCTTAATATTTGCATTTTATGAGTAGCCCTAGAAAAATAATCATCAAGATTTTTTCCATTTACATAAAATTTGCCAGTTCCTTTTTTTAACCAAACTTTAGCTATTGATGTTTTTCTTCTACCGGTTGCATATTTAGAATCTTTAAAATCTAATTTTAATTTTTTAGGAGTTGATTGATTTGTTTCCATATTAATTTCTTACTATATTTTTAGAGTTTAATTTTTCAATTTCTATAATTTCAGGATTTTGTGCTGAATGAGGATGTTCTGAGCCAGAGTAAACTTTAAGTTTAGTTAATTGTTTTTTAGCTAAAGGACCGCCAGGTAACATTCTTTTCACTGCCATTTTTAATACTTCCCCTGGTTTTGAAGATTGTAGGATCTCTGGAGTTGTCTCTTTAATTCCGCCAGGATGTCCAGTGTGTCTGTAATATTTTTTATCTGTAAATTTGCTACCAGTAAATTTTAATTGATCTGCATTTTTAACTACTACGAAATCACCACTATCCATATGTGGTGTAAATGTTGCTTTATTTTTTCCTCTTAAAATTTTTGATACAACTGTGGCCAATCTCCCAACCACTGCTCCAGTTGCATCAATTTCAAACCATTTACTATTTAGGTCATCTTTTTTAAGAAATTTAGTCATAATTGCGGGATTAATACTTATAAATCTATATATTGTCAAACGATATAGAGTTAGATCTTAAGTCATTTTTGATAGTTTTAACTAATAAATAAGGTATTAATAGTCAATAATATTAGTTTATAATAAACCTTAAAAAATTTAAACAGGAGCAATTAAATGTCAGATAAAAAAGGAATGGATCCCAAAACATATAAATTCGATACACTAAGTTTACACGCAGGTTATCAACCTCATAAAAATGCTGGTTCAAGACAAGTTCCAATATACCAAACAACATCATATTTATTTGACGATGTAGATCATGCTGCAGCTTTATTTAATTTAGAAAGAGGTGGACACATTTATAGTAGGATATCAAACCCAACAGTTGCTGTTTTGGAAGAAAGAGTTGCTTCATTAGAAGGTGGAACTGCTGCACTTGCAACATCTTCTGGCATGAGTGCAATATTTCTTGCTGTAATGACTCTATGTGAAGCGGGAGATCATTTAGTTGTATCTTCTCAACTTTATGGTGGAACAGTAAATCTATTTAGACTTACGCTTCCAAAGTTTGGAATTAAAACAACATTTGTAAAACCTAGAGATACCGAGGGTTTTAAAAAGGCGATTCAAAAGAATACAAAAGGTATTTTTGGAGAGCTTGTTGGCAATCCTGGTAATGAAATTATGAATATGCCAGAAATTGCAAACATTGCTCATGAAGCAGGTATACCATTAATGGTTGATGCTACATACCAAACACCTTACCTATGTAAGCCAATTGAACATGGAGCTGATATTGTAATTCATTCATTAACAAAATGGATGGCTGGTCATGGATCTTCAATGGCTGGAATAGTTGTAGAAGGTGGAAAATTTGATTGGATGCAAAATGATAAATTTCCGACTATGACTCAACCATATGAAGGTTATCATGGACTTTCTTTTGCTGAAGAATTTGGACCAACAGCATTTACAATGAAGGCAAGAGCCGAAGGTATGAGAGATTTTGGTCCTTGTTTAAGTCCACAAAATGCTTGGAACGTTTTACAAGGTATTGAGACATTATCTGTAAGAATGAAAAAACATTGTGAAAATGCAGAAAAAATGGTTGATTATTTATTAGGACACGAAAGTGTTGCTTGGGTTTCACATCCAAGTGTGCCTGATCATCCTGATCATGATTTAGCAAATAAATTATTACCTAATGGTAAAGGTTCTATGATTGCATTTGGAATAAAAGGAGGTAAAGAAGCTGGAGAGGCATTTATTAATAATGTTAAACTTGCTTCACACCTAGCAAATGTAGGTGATACAAGAACATTAGTTATTCATCCAGCATCTGCAACACATTCACAAATGGATGAAGCTACATTAAAATTTGCTGGTTTATCACATGATATGATTAGATTATCAGTTGGTATAGAGGACATTGATGATATCAAAAATGATTTTGAGAATGGATTTAGAGCTGCTAGAAAACCTAGGCTCGTTTCCAATCAATGAAGTTTAAAGTAAATAACAACGAAGTTTACGCATCCACTGGTGGAAGACCCTTTGATAAAAACAAGCCACTAATTATATTTGTTCACGGTAGTGGACTAACTCATATGACTTGGGTCTTGCAGACTAGATATTTTGCATTTCATGGTTACAGTGTTTTGGCTGTGGATATGCCTGGTCATGGACTATCAAGTGGGGAAAGTTTAAAATCTATTGAGGATATGGCTGATTGGGTAAGAGATGTTATTGATGCAGTTGAATATAAAGAAGCCTCTTTAGTTGGACATTCACAAGGCTGCCTAGTAACAGTTGAATGTACAGCAAGAAATCCGGAGAAAATTAAAACTTTAAGTTTGATGGGTGGCGCTGGTGCAATACCGATGAATCCTGAATTACTAGCTTTGGCGGAAAATAATGATCCAAAAGCTGTTGAATTAATGATGGATTGGGCACACGGTCCAGCTGGGCATTTTGGTGGACATCCTGTTCCTGGTCTTTATCATATAAATACCGGTTCAATGTTAGCAAAAACTAGAACGATTAAAAATACCCTTGGTGTAGATTTTAGGGCATGTGATAATTATAAAAACGGTTTTGAAGCAGCAAAAAAAATTAAGGTTCCTACCCTTTCGATACTTGCCACCGATGATAAAATGTGTCCTGTAAAAGAAGGAAAAAAATTAGCAAATTTAATAGACGGAAGTCAAATAGATATAATAGACAATTGTGGACATATGATGTTGCTCGAAGAAGCAGATCGAGTCTTAAATGTATTAAAAAAATTTATTACAACTAATTACCCAGCTAACTAATAAAATCATAATATTGTATGAAAAAAAAATTTAGATTTTTTGATAATAGGCAAAAATACCTTCTTTTTGTTACTACAACAAACGAAAAAAATAAAATAGCGGATGCTTTGAAGCCAATTGTTCAAAAAATAAAACCAAAATTTCCTGCCTTAAAAGTTTTTGATGCTGGTATGGGCGATGGATCATTATTGATGAGTGTAATGAGACAATGTCATCAAAAAATGCCACACATTCCTTTATTAGTATCTACGAAAGAGATAAGTATGGAGGACGTTAGATTGGGACTTGAAAAACTTCCAGATAGATTTGTTGAACATAAAAATACAGTATTTGTTATATCAAATCTAAATTATGTAGAATCAACATCTTTAAAATCCAATAACAAAAAAAAACAAAAGAAAATGAATTGGAAGGTGGTGAAACTTATTGGAAATTCATCATTAGATTATGCAAACCAATTAAGAAGACTGAATCAAGAATTTTTAAATAAGAAATGGCAGATTGAAAGAAACCCAAAAAATGGAAACCCAACATATAAAGAACCATCAGTTATTATAATTTATCGAAAAGACCAAGAATTTTCTTTAAAAAATATAATACCTAAAAAAAATGATGGAAAAAATAGTTATAATTTAATTATTGCCTCACAACCCTATAGATCGAGAATCTCAGCAGAAAAAAAAGTTAAATATGTTATCGAACCAATGTTAAAATCACTAGATGAAAAAGGCAAATTAGTTGTTGTACATGCGTGTGGCAAAGATCCAGGCAATAAAATTATAAAAAAAATATGGCCTAATGAAAAACCATTTCCATCTCTATATAACTCAATTTTAAAATATATCAAAAATAATACTGATAAGGATTTATTAAAAACATTAAAATTTAATAAAAAACAAACAATTAAATATGTACTAAGAGCTTTGCCAAACGAAATTAGTGGAGGCATTGCAACATCATTAATATTTTCTGCATGGAATGCAGCTGTTTATGTTAATCAAATATCAGATGAACAAATAATGAGAGCAGAAGGAAAGAAATATTATCAAAAAATTGTACAGCAAGTAGTAAATAATAATAAAGGATTATACTTTAATAACGAACTTTTTGTTATTGAAAAAAAATAATTAATTAAATTTATTTTTAAATAAAAAATTTAAAGTTGCTGTAACTAATAATATTGAACTAAATTGATGAAAAGATGAAGTTAATATACTTGCACCACTTAAAATAGTAAGTATTCCTAATAAAATTTGTAAAAATATAACAAATCCTAAAATGATTATAGAATTTTTTAAGAAATAGATTTTTTGTTTATAAGCAATAAAAGATATTAATACATAAATAATAAATATCAAATATGCTATATTTCTATGTATATATTGTACTAAAGATGGATCACTCAAGGCAGATATGTCAAATAGATTTATAATTTTGTTATCATCAGGAAAGTAAGAATTACCCATCAAAGGCCAGGTATTGTATATTTTACCAGCATCCATTCCAGAAACGAATGCTCCAAAAATTATTTGTATAAAGATTAATATTAAAAAAAATTCTGGCAAATAATTTTTTAATAATTTTTTAGTTTTTTTTACATTAATTAATTTTAAATAATTCCAAAATATTAAAGATAATATTATAAAAGCAAATAAAAGATGTATGGATAATCTAAAATGACTGACATCAATTCTATTAACAAGACCGCTTTGAACCATATACCAACCTAGAAAACCTTGGATGCAAATTAAAACTAAAATTAAATATAAATTTGAAAGTTTTTTAAATCCAACTTTAAAACTAAAATAAATTAACGGTATTAAAAAACCCAAACCTATTATACGACCAAAAAATCTATGGCCCCACTCCCACCAAAAAATAACCTTAAATTCATTTAATGTCATAGAATAATTTTGTAATTTAAATTCTGGAATTTTTTTGTATGATTCAAAATAAGATACCCATGCTTCATAACTTATAGGTGGAAGGAAACCCCTAAAAAATTCCCATTCTGTAATTGACAAACCAGAATCTGTAAGTCTAGTTAATCCACCGATTAATATCATTCCAGATACTAATAAAAACATTATTAAGAGCCATTGGGATATATATATTCTATATTTATTATCAATTTCTGTATACATACATGTTTAAATATAATATTTATGAATAATTCCAATTGATCAAATGTCGCCAGATAAAAGAAAAAAACTAAATATATTAAGAAAAAAATTGGATCTCCTTGATAATAAGCTTATTGGATTAATTAAAAAAAGAACTTTGATAGTTAAGGATGTTCTCAAACTTAAAACGTATAAACACGAAATTGTTGACAAAAAAAGAATATCATTAATTCTTAAAAATATTAAAAAAAAATCTATAAAAAATAATATTGATCCAAAAATAACAAATCGTATATGGAAAAATATGATAATGTCATATATCGACTTTGAAAAAAGAAATTTTAAAAAGAAATAATTATTTACTATGAGGAGGAAGTTTTTTTTCGACAAAAACTTCGTGCTTTCTAGTAGCTGGGTTATACTTTTTAGCTTTTAATTTAATTTTAGCCTTTTCCCCTCCAGCAGGTTTCTTTACGTAATAAAAAAAAGGACTATCAGGTTTAGCTTCTGGTACCAATCTTACTTTTATGTGTGTTTTTTTAGCCATTATCTCTAATATTTTTTAACATGTTAGATATTTTTTTTAACTTAGTTTTTAAATTTTTTTTGTTTATAGTTTTATTATCATCAAGGTCAAGATCTGAATTATCTTTCTGGAGAGCTTTCTTTACACCTTTTAGTGTCATTCCTTTATCTTTAAGTAAAAAATGAATTTTTTTTAATAACAGAATAGAATTTTCATCATAATATCTTCTTTTACCTGCAAAAATATAGGGTTTTATTTGCTTAAATTCTTTTTCCCAAAATCTAATAGTATGAGTTGCGATTTTTCCGTTTTTTTTATCTACTAGATTTAAGATTTTAGCAACTTCTCCAATAGTTTTGTAAATTTTATTATCTTTATTCATTGCTGTTAATAAAATTTTTTAAATCTTTTGAAGGTTTAAATAATACAACATTTCTATCTGATATAATTGTTTGTTTCAAAGTTTTGGGATTTCTTCCTATTCTACTTTTTTTAAATCTTAATATAAATGTACCAAAATTTGAAATTTTTACTTTTTTACTTTTTTTTAGTTCATTTAAAATAATTGAAAGAAAATCCTCTAATAAATTTTCTGAAATTTTCTTGGAGAAACCTAACTGCATATAAATTGAATTAATTATTTCTTTTTTAGTTAAATTAACTCTCATTTAAATTATATTTTTTTTTATTTTATCTATTAAGTTTCCTTTTATAATTTTTTCACAAACTTTTAAAGAATTTGCAAATCCTATTTCATCTGTTGATCCATGACTTTTTATTACTGGTTTATCTAAACCTAATAAAATAGCTCCATTATATAACCTTGGATCTAATTTTTTTTTAAATTTTTTTAGATTTCTGATATTTAATAATGCAGATAATTTACCCATTAAAGATGAGTTTAGAGCATATTTAAGTTCAGAAGTTATGAAGTTTGCTGTTCCTTCAGCAGTCTTTAAAGCTATATTGCCAGTGAAACCATCGGTTACAATTACATTTACATTTCCATCCATAATTTGATTTCCTTCAATGTATCCAGCAAAATCAAATAATGAGTATTTGGTTTCATTTAAAATTTGATAAGTATTTTTTATTATACTATTTCCTTTTAATTCCTCTGATCCAATATTTAACAAAGCAACCTTTGGTTCTTCGTTTTCAAATAATGATTTATGTAAAGCCGCACCCATCAAACTGAAGTCAACTAAATTTTTTTCACTGCAATCAATATTTGCACCTAAATCTAGGACAATGTTCATCCCATTTTTATTAGGCCATAATGCTGACAGGGCTGGTTTATCAATTTTATCAATCATTTTTAGATTTAGTTTTGCGATAACAAATAAGGCACCAGTGTTACCAGCTGTAACTATTGCATGAGATTCTGCTTTCTTAACACTCTCAATTGAAAGCCACATGCTAGTATCCTTTCCTTTTTTTGCTGCAGACAATGCACTATCTGAGTCCTTAATTATATTTTCTGTATGTATTATTTTATAAATATTGGTTGGAATTTTTGTCTTTTTTAATAAAGGTTCAATAGATTTTTCATTACCAAAAATATTATAAAAAATATCACTAGTCTCTAAACTATGAATTTCAATTCCTTTAATGATCTTGCCTGGAGAATTTTCACCACCCATTGCATCAACCGCAATGCTTATCGGCTTATTCATAATTAATCTTTACTCTTTAGGGTCTAGTACCTGTCTACCTTTATAGAAACCAGTTTTAAGATCCATATGATGAGAAAGTCTATATTCACCAGACTTCTTATCTTCAATTATATTCTTTGAGCTAAATTTTATATGTGATCTTCTTTTCCCAGCTCTAGATTTAGTTGTTTTACGTTTTGGTACAGCCATAAAATTAATTTTCTAAGCTTAATATATCTTTTGAAAGACTATTGAAAGTATTTTTTGTTAAAAATTCTATATATTTTTCAAAATATTTAACATAATTATCAATAAAGCTACTGTCATCCATAAAATATTTAATTACTTTCATCTTAGAGACTGAATCTAAGTCTTCCCATTTATCAATTTTATCAATAATTGAATAAAGTATATTTATATAATCCTTCATTTTTTTATTAATTGTTGCATCGCCATAACCAATTTCTCTAATTGAAAGTTCAATTTGTCTAACTGTATAATCAAAGAAATTTTGTAAATTATCTTTTGTTTCTATATTTTTAAAAATTTTAAGTAAAAAACCTAAATGGAAAAAAAGAATGATCATCCTATCATAAAAAGTATCTTGTTTGCTATTATTGTATAAATTTTTATTTCTGGTTAGTTTAATTAAATTGTTGTAAATATTTAGATAAATGTCATTCATAAAATTTTTATTTATTTTATCCTTTATTTTTACAGTTAACTGCTCAGGAAATAAAGTGACTAATTATCATGGCACTAAATCATTAGATACAAAATTTAATGAAATTCAAGTTGATAAGACAAATAAAAACGATTTGATAAAAATTTTTGGGCCACCATCAACTAAAAGCGATTTTGACGAAGATACATGGTTTTATGTTGAAAGACTAAAGACAAATCAATCTCTTATTAAACTAGGAGCACAAAAAATAAAAAAAAATAACATCCTTATTGTTAAGTTAAGCAGTAATGGAATATTAAAAAGCAAAAAACTTTTAAATCTTAACGATATGAATGACGTAAAGTATCTTAAAGAAACTACAGATAAAGAATTTAAAAATACAGATATGTTATATGGAATAATTAGTTCCTTAAGAGAAAAAATAAATGCTCCTTTAAGAAATAGGAAAAATAATTAACCAGCAATTATTGCCAATAACAATAAAGCAACAATATTTGTAATTTTGATCATTGGATTTACAGCAGGACCTGCTGTATCTTTATAAGGATCTCCAACAGTGTCACCTGTAACCGCAGCTTTATGTGCCTCGGATCCCTTACCACCAAACTTACCATCTTCTATATATTTTTTTGCATTATCCCAAGCACCACCTCCTGCTGTCATTGAAACAGCTACAAACAAGCCGGTAATAATTACACCAAGCAACATTGCTCCTACTGAAGATAATGCAGCAACCTGACCACCAATTGGCAAAATTATGATATACAGAACAATCGGAGATAGTACGGGCAATAACGACGGTACAATCATTTCCTTAATCGCTGCTTTAGTTAATAAATCAACAAGTTTACCATAGTCTGGTTTGGCCTTACGTTTCATAATTCCTGGTATTTTTTTGAATTGTCTTCGAACTTCTACAACTACCGCTCCACCAGCTCTACCCACAGCTTGCATACCCATTGAACCAAATAAATATGGTAGCATTCCACCAATTAATAAACCAACTACAACAAATGGATTTGATAAATCAAAAGTAACAACTATTCCCTCTAAATTAGAACCTGCTTCTTTTGAAAAGTGTTTAATATCCTCAGTATAAGCTGCAAATAAGACTAATGCACCTAAACCTGCTGACCCAATAGCATATCCTTTTGTAACTGCTTTTGTTGTATTTCCTACTGCATCCAAAGCATCGGTGGTTTTTCTAACATTTTTTGGTAAGTTTGACATTTCCGCTATACCACCTGCATTGTCAGTTACTGGTCCATACGCATCCAATGCAACGACCATACCTGCAAGAGCTAACATTGTTGTAACAGCAATTGCTATTCCAAATAAACCAGCTATAGAATTTGTAACCAATATACCAGCAACAATAATTAAAGCTGGTACTGCAGTTGCTTCCATAGAAACTGCAAGACCTTGGATAACATTTGTTCCATGCCCAGTAGTTGAGGATTGTGCAACACTTTTGACAGGTCTGTAATCTGTTCCTGTATAATATTCTGTAACCCAAATTAACAAACCAGTAATAATTAGACCAATTATTCCACAATAGTATAAACTCATACCATTAAATGAAACGTTATTAACTGAATAAGTTGTATCTAATCCAATCACATAATCTGTAACAGGATAAAGGATAATTAAAGATAATACCGCAGTTGCAACAAAGCCTTTATACAAAGCATTCATTATATTTTTTGATCCTCCAAGTTTAACAAAAAATGTACCAGCTATAGATGTTAATATACAAGCACCACCAATCGAAAGAGGATAAACCATCATATTTAAATCTGATACAAAAAATATGGAGGATAAAACCATAGTAGCGACTATTGTTACTGCATATGTTTCAAACAGATCAGCTGCCATACCGGCACAATCGCCCACATTATCACCTACGTTATCTGCGATAACAGCTGGATTTCTTGGATCATCCTCCGGAATACCAGCTTCAACTTTACCGACTAAGTCTGCTCCAACATCTGCACCTTTTGTAAAAATTCCACCACCTAATCTCGCAAAAATAGAGATTAAAGAAGCACCAAAACCCAATGCTACAAGAGCATTAACTATCTCTCTTTCGTCAACATTTGCTGATAATAAGATGAAATAATAAACTGCAATTGATAATAAAGCTAATCCTGCAACTAACATCCCGGTGATTGCTCCAGACTTAAATGCTATAGATAAACCTTGAGCCAAACCTTTTCTTGCTGCTTCTGCTGTTCTAACATTAGCTTGAACAGAAACTAACATGCCCACATACCCCGCAATGCCCGATAATGCAGCACCGATTAAATATCCTAATCCAACAAGTGGAGAAAATGCAAAACTTATAATTACTAAAACAACTACACCAACTATAGCAATTGTTTTATATTGTCTGTTTAAGTATGCTTTTGCACCTATTTGAATTGCAGATGCAATTTCCTGCATCTTTGCATTCCCTGAACTAGCATTTAATATTGAGGATCCTGTGAAAAATCCATAAACGATTGATAAAATTCCAGCAAATATTGTGTATAATAAAATTGATTCAACAGACATGTAGTTCCTTAAATAAGTATTTTAGTTAATTTTTAAAAAGCGGACATTACAAAAAAGTCTATAAAAGGCAATGTTTAACTTTCTAAAAATTGTGTAAATATCCTTGATATTTAAGGTTTTTTATTGGGTATTGTTTATTATTTAATAAATACAATTTTGATTTACTGTTTATTTGACCAATAATTGATGTTTTTTGATTCATTTTTTTAAACAGTCTACTTATATAAGATCTCTTGCTTTTGGATGCGGTGAATAAAATTTGATAATCATCTCCATTAGAAAGACAGTTAATTTTTTTTATTTTCTTAATTTTAATTAAATATTTTAAATTATTTGATATTGGTACTTTATCCAAGTCAATTATATAGCCATATTTTTGATTATTAATTAATCTATTCAAATCAACTATTAATCCATCAGAAATATCAATTGAACTATTTGCAAACTTTAAAAGAAATGAGCTCATTTTATCTTGTAATTTTGGAGAATAATATTTGTCTATAAAATATTTTTTATATTTTGGATTAATTTTAATTTTATTCATTAAAGTTAGCAGGCCAATATAACTATCTCCAATATTTCCTGTAACATAAATATCGTCACCAACTTTAGTTTTATTTCTATAAACAATTTCTTCTGAATATCCTATTGTTGTAATACAAAAAGACAATTTACTAGAATATGTTGTATCACCACCTGATAACTTAATATTATATTTCTTTTGCTCTCGAGATAATGAGGCAGATATTAATTTAATATTTTTCTTAGAAAAGCTTTTTTTATTGCCAGAACCTGAAATGAAAAAATAATTTGGACTAACCCCTTTGGCAAAAATATCTGAAATCGATGATCTTAATATCTTTCTTAAAACCAAATCTGGCCTTTTAAAATTTAGAAAGTGTACTCCTTCTATGTAATTGTCTATTGAAATTACTAATTTTTTCTTTTTATCAAAAAATACATCATCATTTAAATTTAGAGAATTTGGGTTATTTTTAGATAAATGCTTAAAGTATCTTTTAATTATGACTTCTTCATTCATCAATTTCTTAATTTTTTAGAAATTTTATCTAATAAAGCATTTAAATATTTAGTCTGTGACAAGTCTATAAAAAAATTAGATGCATTCAGATACTCTTTTATAATAATTTTAGATGAAATTTTAGGCTTGTACATCAATTCAAAAATAGCACTTTTTATGATGATTTGAAAAACTTTGTCTAAATTTGATATTTTTAAATCATCTTTTAAATGATTTGAAATTTCGTCATGTATAACATCATTACGTTCTATTGTTCCATTAACCACATCTTTAATAAATTTCTTAAATCGATGTTTTGGAAAATCTAATTGGGCTTCATTGTTAAAGTATTTACCATATAGTTTTTGAATTATTATAACTCTGGGATTATTTTTTTTACTAAAATGGAGAGACATATTTATTAAATTGATAATATCGTTTTAACAGCAATTGCTGCTTCTTTACCCTTTTTGCCACGTGCTACAGCCTGTTTTTTATTTAAGCATGTTATAATTCCATTTCCAACAGGTTTTTTTGCATTTACAGAAATATTCATAATCGCATCTGTTGTTGATTTTGAAATAAAATCAAAATGTGGAGTTTCTCCCTTTATAACACATCCAAGTGCTAAAAAACCGTCATACTTTTTAATATTTCTAGATATTACAACAGGTATTTCAAACACACCTGGGACAGAAATAGTTTTAACTTGTCCAAAATTTTTTAATTCATGCTTTGCGCTATTTAACAACATTGAGGATATATTTTTATAATAGTTAGCTTCTACAATTAAAATTTTTTTTTTCACTTTATAATTTCCTGATTATTTATTTTTATACCGTAACCATCAAGACCAACAACTTTTTTTCTAGATCTAGTAATTAGTATCATTTTTTTTATTTTCAAAGCTTTAATTATTTGGGCACCTATACCATAACTTTTTAATAATTTATCTTTTTCTTTAGTTTTACTTTTTTTATTTTTAAATTCTTTTAATGTTTGAGTGACAGATTTCAGGTTTGGATCCCTTATAAAAATCATTGCACAATTATTAAATTTTTTAAAATAATTAATTGTTTTTTCAAAAGAATTTGGCAATTTTTGATTGGTAAGATAGTTTTGCACAACATTTGATGAAATAACTCTTACTCTCGGTATTTTATTTTTACTTAATTTACCTTTAACTAAGGCAAAATGTTCAGAGCCATCAATAGAGTTCTCATATACATGTATTTTGAAATTTTGTTTTTTTAAACTAATATCTGTAGTTTTCTTTAGCTTAACTAGTTTCTCTTTTTTTAATCTATAAGAAATTAAATCCTCTATTTTTGCAATCTTAAGATTGTGTTTATTTGCAAATTTAAATAATTCATCACCTTTTGACATAGACCCATCTTCATTCATAATTTCACAAATAACAGCAGAAGGTAATTTATTAGATAACTTTGCTATATCAACAGATGCTTCGGTATGTCCTGCTCTAACTAGAACACCCCCATCTCTAGATATTATTGGAAAAACGTGACCCGGCGATACAATATCTTTTTTAGAAACATTTTTTTTTGTAGCAACTTTAATGGTTCTTGATCGATCTTTTGCTGATATACCTGTAGTTATTCCTTTTTTTGCCTCAATAGAGACAGTAAAAGCTGTTTGATTCCTTGATTGATTGACTGGAGCCATAAATGTTAATCCTAATCTATTAGCTTGATTTTTATTTAATGTTAAACAAATTAAACCCCTACCATATTTTGCCATAAAATTTATTTTTTTAGAATTTACGTCACTGGCATTAAATACTAAATCACCTTCATTTTCACGATTTTCATCGTCTACAAGAATATACATGCCCCCTCTTTTTGAGATTGAAATAATTTTTTCTATTGAGCTAAATTTACTTTTTTTCATTGATAAATTTTTTTACATATTTTGATAAAATATCTATTTCTATATTAACTAAATCATTTTTTTTTAAAGCTACTAAATTTGTTAACTTTAAAGTATGTGGTATAACCCATATTTCAAATTTATTTCTTTTAATTTTAGAAATTGTTAATGAAACTCCGTTTACCAAAATTGATGCTTTTTCAACTAAATATTTATAAAATGCTTTATTAATACTAAATTCATATATTAGTGATTTATCTACTTTAGTAATATTAGTAACCTTGCTTACGGTGTCAACATGACCTTGGCATATATGACCAGAAATATTTTGTCCAAACTTCAATGGTAATTCTAGATTTACATAATCACCAACTTTGGAATTTTTAAATTTCGATTTAGTGATTGTTTCGTTAGACAAATAAAATTCAGCTATATCTTTTTTGTAAGAAATTAATGTTAAACATACTCCATCACAAGAAATTGATACACCTAATTGTTTACTAGAAATTTTAATTTTTGATTTAATAAATATATTAATTCCCTTATT